>NZ_JAUPWM010000039.1:0-65490 GCF_032436795.1 Streptomyces sp. P9(2023) | reverse complement strand
CTGCTCATAGGAGGGCGCGGCGTAAGCCGCTCCGGTGGAGCCGGTGCCTGCAACGGAGTACGGGTCCGGCTGCTGCGGCTGCTGCTGCTGCTGGTAGCCGTACGGGTCCTGGTGCTGCTCGTAGCCGTACTGCTGCTCATAGGAGGGCGCGGCGTAAGCCGCTCCGGTGGAGCCGGTGCCTGCAACGGAGTACGGGTCCGGCTGCTGCGCCGGGATCTGCGGCACCTGCTGGTGGACGGGCTCCTGGTGGAACGGCTGCCGGGGCGCCGGCTCCGGGTCGGCCAGCTCCGCGAGCCCGGCCAGGTAGTCGGCGTCGCTGGTGTGCACGGAGCCGCCGGCCGCGTCCTGGGCGGCCATGTGCGCGCCGAGGTCGTCCGTGGCGATCCGCCCGTGCAGCTTCTGCCGGCCGCGGCCGACGGCCTCCAGGGTCTTGGAGAGGACGGCCTCGAAGGCGCCGAGCTTGGCGTCGACGTACTCGTCGGCCCGGTGGATCAGGGTCTGCGGGTCCGCGCTGTACTCGGGGGCGTCCTCGTCGGCGTAGCCCTGCTCGTCCAGGCCCGGGCCGCGGCCGAGGAGCTTCTCTCGGCCGCGGTCGACGGAGCTGATGGTCTTGTTGAGGACTACCTCGAAGTTGGCGAGCTTGGAGTCGACGTAGTCGTCGGCCTCGGCGCGGATCCCCTCGGCCTCCCGGCGGGCCTCGGAGAGGATCCGGTCCGCCTCGCCCTGGGACTGACGGGCGACCTGGGTGTCGGAGATCAGCGAGCCGCGCTCGGCGTGGGCGGCCGAGACGATCCGCTCGGCCTCCTGCCGGGCCTGCTCGACCATCTGCTCGCGTCCGCCGATCAGCTCCTGGGCCTGGGCCAGGGAGCCCGGCAGGGCCTCCCGTACCTCTTCGAGCAGGTCGAGCAGGTCGGCGCGGTTGACCACGCAGGACGCCGACATCGGCATGGAGCGGGCGTTGGTGATCGTCGAAACGATCTCGTCGAGCTTCTTCTGCACGTCCACCGGGTGCTCGCCACTCTCTACAGCTGGATGGAGACGGACGGGACGACTGTAAGGGCAGTCGTCCCCCGCCGGACACCAGGTGACGGACCGTCAGTAACGGTCGCTCGGGGTCACTGCTGGGAGCGCCGCTCGGCGAGGCGCTCGGTGAGCCGGCCGAGGACGGCCGGCGGGACCAGGTGGGAGACGTCGCCGCCCCCGGCGGCGACCTCCTTGACCAGGGAGGACGACAGGAAGCTGTAGGTGGGGTTGGTGGGGACGAACAGGGTCTCGACGCCCGAGAGCCCGTTGTTCATCTGCGCCATCTGCAGCTCGTAGTCGAAGTCGCTGACCGCGCGGAGACCCTTGACGATCGCCGGGATGTCGCGCTGCTTGCAGAAGTCGACGAGCAGGCCGTGGAAGGACTCGACCTCGACGTTGCCGAAGTCGGCGGTGACCTCGCGGATCAACTCGATCCGCTCGTCGACGGTGAAAAGACCCTGCTTGGACTGGTTGATCATCACCGCGACGTGCACGACGTCGTACAGCTTGGAGGCGCGGGCGATGATGTCGAGATGTCCGTTGGTGATGGGGTCGAATGACCCCGGACAGACGGCGCGGCGCAACTTGGGTCCCTCGCTCTCCGGTCCGGTCATCGTGCGTCTTCGCACGTAGAGGCGGCGCGACCGTACCAAAACGTTCCCTCGCCGTAGCGACGGGACCGCAGGGGATCGAAACCGGCCGGCCAGCCGAACTCCCCGCCTCGGGTGCTGCGCTCCACGGTGACGAGGGCGTCCGCCGCGATCCAGCCCCCGGACCGGAGTGTGAGGAGGATCTCGCGAAGATCGTCGTCCGAGACGGCGTACGGCGGGTCGAGGAAGACCAGGTCGTACGGTTCCGCGGGGGCCGGTCCCGTGACGACCTGCTCGGCCTTGCCGGTGCGCAGCTCGGCGCCGGGCAGGGCCAGTGAGCTGATGTTCTCCCGTACGGTCTTCGCCGCCCGGGCGTCCGCCTCGACGAGCAGGGCGTGGGACGCGCCGCGGGAGAGCGCCTCCAGGCCGACGGCGCCGGAGCCCGCGTACAGGTCGGCCACACGGGCGCCCGCCAGGCCGTGGAACGCCTCCCAGGTGGAGAAGAGGCCTTCCCGCGCCCGGTCGGAGGTGGGGCGGGTGCCGTTGCCGGGCGGCACGGCGAGTCGGCGTCCGCCGGCGGTACCGGCGATCACGCGGGTCATGGGGGTCCTCGTCCTTCGCTGAGTCTGTGCCTCCACGATATGGCCGGTGAGGGTGGTGTGACGTCACCCCTTCTCCAGGAACTCCTCCCGTTCCTTGTCCAGGAGGGCGTCGAGGGCGGTGCGAAGCTCGGGGTGGTCGGTGAGGTCGGGGTCGGCGAGGACGACGGCGGTGGCCTCCTCGCGGGCGGCGGCGATGACCTCCTCGTCGTCGATGACGGTGAGCATCCGCAGCGAGGAGCGGACGCCGGACTGGGCCTGGCCGAGGACGTCGCCCTCGCGGCGCTGCTCCAGGTCGATCCGGGAGAGCTCGAAGCCGTCGAGGGTGGCGGCGACGGCGTTCAGCCGCTGGCGGGCCGGGCTCGCCTCGGGCATCTCGGTGACGAGGAGGCAGAGGCCGGGTGCGGAGCCTCGGCCGACGCGGCCGCGCAGCTGGTGGAGCTGGGAGACGCCGAAGCGGTCGGCGTCCATGATCACCATGGCCGTGGCGTTCGGCACGTTCACGCCGACCTCGATGACGGTGGTGGCGACCAGGACGTCGGCCTCGCCGGCGGCGAAGCGGCGCATGACGGCGTCCTTGTCGTCGGGGTGCATCCGGCCGTGCAGGACCTCGACGCGGAGCCCGGCGAGCGGTCCGGTGCGGAGCTTCTCGGCGACCTCCAGGACGGCGAGCGGGGGCCGCTTCTCGGCCTCGTCCTCGGGGGACGCCTTCTGCTTCTTCTTCTCGTCCTCGTCGTCGCCGATGCGCGGGCAGACGACGTACGCCTGGTGGCCGTTCTCCACCTCCTCGCGGACGCGCTCCCACGCGCGGGCGAGGAAGTGCGGCTTGTCGGCGGCGGGGACGACATGGCTGGCGATCGGGGAGCGCCCGGCGGGCAGCTGGTCCAGGACGGACGTCTCCAGGTCGCCGAAGACGGTCATGGCGACCGTGCGCGGGATCGGGGTGGCGGTCATGACGAGCAGGTGCGGCGGCTGCTTGCCCTTGCCGCGCAGGGCGTCGCGCTGCTCCACGCCGAAGCGGTGCTGCTCGTCGACGACGACCAGACCGAGGTCGTGGAACTGCACCTTGTCCTCGATCAGCGCGTGCGTGCCGATGACGATGCCGGCCTCGCCGGTGACCAGGTCGAGCAGGGCCTGCCGCCGGCCCGCGGCGCCCATGGAGCCGGTGAGCAGCACGACCTTGGTGGCCGTCTCGGCCCCACCCAGCATCCCTCCCTCGGCGAGCTCGCCCATCATCTCGACGACCGAACGGTGGTGCTGCTGGGCGAGCACCTCGGTCGGCGCGAGCATCGCGGCCTGTCCCCCGGCGTCGACGACGGCGAGCATGGCCCGCAGGGCCACCATCGTCTTTCCGCTGCCGACCTCGCCCTGGAGGAGGCGGTGCATGGGGTGTTCGGTGGCGAGGTCGTCGAAGACCTCCTTGGAGACCTTCTTCTGGCCGTCGGTGAGGGTGAAGGGGAGCTTCGCGTCGAAGGCGTCGAGGAGCCCGCCGGGGGTGGCGACGCGGGCGACGGCGGGCAGTTGGGTGTCGGCGTGCCGGCGGCGGGCGAGGGCGACCTGGAGGACGAAGGCCTCGTCCCACTTGAGCCGCTGCCGGGCGTCCTCGATGTCGGCCTTCGTACGGGGCCGGTGGACCTTCTGGAGCGCCTCGGGCAGCTCGGCGAGGCCGCGGCCCTCGCGCAGGGCGGGCGGCAGCGGGTCGGCGAGCCCGGCCCAGCCGGTGGCGGCAAGCGAGTCCAGGGCGATGGAGACGGACTGCTCGATGGTCCAGGACTCCAGCTGCTTGCAGGCGGGGTAGATCGGCAGAAGTTCGTTCGCGAACGCCTTGACCGTCTCGTCGCTGCTCTCGGCGTCCAGGAGTTTGTACTCGGGGTGGGTGAGCTGGAGCTTGCGGTTGAAGACCCCGACCTTGCCGGCGAACATCCCGCGCCGGCCCGGCAGCAGCTCCTTCTGGTGGAAGTGGACGCCCCGGCCGAAGAAGACGAGCTGCATCCGGCCGCTGCCGTCGGTGATGGTGACTTCGAGGCGCTGGCCCTTGCCCCGGCCGCCCTTGTTGAACGTCAGCACGCGCGCGTCGGCCACCTGCGCGACGACCGTGACGTGCTCGTCCAGCGGCAGGTCGGCGAGGGCGGTCAGCTCGCCGCGCTCCGCGTACCGCCGGGGGTAGTGGTGGAGGAGGTCCCCGACCGTCCGCAGGTCGAGGTGCTCGGCCATCACCTTCGCGGTGGCGGCGCCGAGGAGGTTCTTGAGGGGTTCGTCAAGCAGTGGCACGCGTTCCATTGCACACCACCGGACTGACACCCGTCCCGCAGGCTGTGGATATCCCCTGGTCACGTCGGCGCCGTGACCCCTAGGATGGCGCTTTCTACACCCCGCTCCGCGATCACCGCCCGCCGGGATCGCCCGACCCGCGCCGTCGCTCGTCCCCCCACCGGCGCTGCGACGATGACTGCTGATCAGACACCGCACACCTTCCAGGTCGATCTGCGCGGACTCGTGGATCTCCTCTCCCACCACCTCTATTCGAGCCCGCGGGTCTACCTGCGCGAACTGCTGCAGAACTCCGTCGACGCGATCACCGCGCGCCGCGCCGAGCAGCCGGACGCCCCCGCGCGGGTCCAGCTGTACGCCGACGGCACCGGCCTGCGTGTCGAGGACAGCGGCATCGGGCTGACCGAGCGGGACGTGCACAGCCTGCTGGCCACGATCGGCCGCAGTTCGAAGCGGGCCGACGCGGCCGGCATCGCGAGCGCGCGGGCCGAGTTCCTCGGCCAGTTCGGCATCGGCCTGCTCGCCTGCTTCGTCGTCGCCGCCGAGATCCGGGTGGTCAGCCGCAGCGCCCGTACGCCCGGCGAACCGCCGGTGGAGTGGACGGCCCGCGACGACGGTTCGTACACCGTCCGGACGCTTCCGGACAGCGCGCGGCCGGAGCCGGGCACCACCGTGCACCTCACCGCGCGCCCGGGCTCCGGGGAGTGGCTGACCGAGGAGCGGGTGCTCGCGCTGGCCCGCGCGTACGGCTCCCTCCTCCCGTACGAAGTACGGGTCGGGGACGAGCCCGTCACCGATCTGCCGGCGCCCTGGGACCGGGCCCACCCGAGCCCGGCCGCGCGGCGGGTGGCGCTGGCCGCGCACTGCCAGGAGACGTTCGGTTTCACCCCGCTCGACTCGATCGAGCTGAACCTGCCCGCGGCCGGGGTCCGCGGCGTGGCGTACGTGCTGCCGTCGGCCGTCAGCCCGGCCCAGCGTGCCGGGCACCGGGTCCATCTGAAGGGCATGCTGCTCACGGAGCGGGCCGACGGGCTGCTGCCGGACTGGGCGTTCTTCGTGCGCTGTGTCCTCGACACGGACAGCCTGCGGCCGACGGCCTCCCGCGAGTCCCTGTACGAGGACGAGACGCTGGCGGCCGTACGGGACGCGCTGGGCGCGGCGGTACGGGAGTGGCTCGGCGGGCTCGCGGCGGGCGCCCCGGAGCGGCTTGAGGAGTTCCTCGCCGTCCACCACCTCGGCGTGAAGTCGCTGGCCCGGCACGACGGCGAGATGCTGCGGGCGATGCTGCCCTGGCTGCCGTTCGAGACGACGGACGGCCGGCTCTCGCTGGAGGAGTTCGCCCGCCGGCACCCGGTCGTGCACTACACCCGTACGGTCGAGGAGTACCGGCAGGTCGCCGCGATCGCGACGGCGCAGGGCATCGGCGTGGTCAACGGTGGCTACACGTACGACACCGAGCTGGTCGAGCGCCTCCCCGAGGTCCGTCCTGGCACCGTCGTCGCCGAGCTGGACGCCGACACCGTCACGGCGCATCTCGACCCCGTCGACCCGGAGCGGGAACTGGCCCTCTCGGCGTTCCTGTCGGTGGCGCGCGCCACGCTCGACCCGCTGGGCTGCGACGTGTCGCTGCGGTCCTTCCATCCGGTGACCGTGCCCGCGCTGCACCTGGACGACCGGGCGGCCCGCCACGAACAGGCGCGGGCGGAGGCCGAGGAGGCGGCGGACGACCTGTGGGCCGGCATCCTCGGCTCGCTGCGCGGCAGCGCGCCGCGGGCCCGGCTGGTCCTCAACCACCTGAATCCGCTGATCCGCCGGATCGGTTCGCTCGACGACCGGGAGCTGGCGGGAACGGCCGTCGAGGCGCTGTACGGGCAGGCGCTGCTGATGGCGCAGCGGCCGCTGCGGCCGGCCGACTCGGCGCTGCTCAACCGGGCGTTCGCGGGACTGCTCACCTGGGCGACCCACCACGGGGAGAACGAGGCATGACCCTGACCTTCGAGTCCCTGCGCGAGGCCATGCGGGAGAACTCCCAGCAGCCGGAGGGGCCGGCGCGGAACGCGCGGGCCGAGCGGCTGCTCGTGGAGGCCGAGCGGCTCGGCGAGCCGCTGGCCGTCGTCGAGGCGCTCGGGCACCAGCTCCAGGCGTACAACTACAGCTCCGAGAAGGCGAAGATGTTCGTGCCCTTCTCGCGGCTGCTGCGGATGTGGGACGAGAACCCGGCGGACTTCGACGCGTACGAGACGCACACCCTGCACTGGGTCTTCAAGTGGGTCTCCAGCGGCATGCTCGACCAGCCGCACATCCCGCTGGCCTCGATCGAGAAGTGGCTCGGCGAGATGGAGCACCGCTACCGGCTCGCGGGCCACTCGGAACGGGCCGTGCGGCAGGGCGAGTTCCGGGTGGCCCGGCACGTCGGTGACCGGGTGCGGGCGGAGCGGGCGTTCGCGGCCTGGCTGGCGGCCGAGCGGGACCGGATGGCCGACTGCCACGCGTGCGAACTGCACGGGCAGGGCGGCTGGTGGGCGGAGCTGGGCGACGACGAGCAGGCGCTGCGGACCTGGGCGCCGGTGCTCGCGGGCGAGCACACCTGTGCGCACGAGCCGCACGCGGTGCTGGCCTCGTCCCTGCTGCCGCTGGTACGGCTCGGCCGGGCCGACGAGGCCCGGGTGAACCATCTGCGCGGCTACCGGCTCGTGCGGCCGATGGAGAGCATGCGCGGGGCGGTGGCGGATCACCTGGAGTTCTGCGCGCTGACCGGGAACGAGGCGCGCGGCCTTGAGATCCTCGCGGAGCGGCCGGCGTACTTCACCGACGGCGGCGATCCGGACAGCCAGCTGGACTTCCTGGCCGTGACGGCGCTGCTCATGGACCGGCTGGTGGTGCTCGGGCTCGGCGGGCAGCCGGTGCCGGGTCCGGCGCGGGAGGGGGGCGCGCGGTGGACGGCCGCCGAACTGGCCGCCCACGCGCGCGTGGAGGCACTGGCGATCGGGCGCCGCTTCGACGAACGGAACGGCACAGGGCGGGTGAGCGAGCGGGCCCGGGGCCGGATGGACGCGGAGCCGCTGCTCGACCGGTTGCCGCTGGGGGTACGGGCGGCGGGTGCGGTGCCGGTACCGATGCCTGTCCAGGCGCCCCCGGTGGAGCCGCGTGACCTCCTGGCGGAGGCGCGACGCCTGTCGGCGGAGCTGAACCCGGCCGCGCGGGGTGCGTGGGAGGCGGTCGCCTCGGCGGTGGCGTCCGGGACCGTCGAACTGGACGCGCTCGGCCGGGCCGAACTGGACGACCACCGGGCCATCGCCATGGCGGAGGGCCCGGCGGAGTCGGTCCGCCTGTTCCTCCGAGCGGCCGAGGGCTACGAGGCGGCGGGCGACCCGGGCGAGGCGGAGGCCGCCCGGGCGAGAGCGGCGTACGCGCAGGCGCTGGCCGACGGGCCGGCGGACGCGACGGCGACGGCGACGCTGGAGAACGTGATCACCCGGGTACTCGCCCTCCACGCCGAGGGCACGGCGACACCCCGCCAGGTGGCGGGGGCGCTGCTGTCCCGGGTACGGGTGGGGCTGCTACGGCTGCACGCGGAGGACGAGGGGGACGAGGGGAGCGGCCGGGACGGTGCGCCCCGCGCGGAGGTCGTGGCGGCTCTCGACGGGCTGTTCGCGTTCGCCGCGGCCTGCGGGGACGATCCGCTCGTCGCGGACCGGGTCGCGGAGGCCGAGGCCGTACGGGGGGATCTGGCCGCGCACGCGGGGGACACCGAGGGGGCCGTACGGCAGTACGCGTACGCCGCCGAGCTGTGTCACCGGGCCGGGCTGCCCTGGTACGCCGTGGAGCCCGAGGCCCGGCTCTCGCGGGTCGCCCTGCACATCGGTGATCTGGAGGCCGCCGAGCGCGCGGCCCGCGCGGCACTCGACCACGGCGCGGAGCACGCCGGCGCGGCCGGGCAGACCCGGCTCCGGCTCCAGCTCGCCGAAGTCCTCGGCGCGGCGGACCGGTTCGGCGAGGCGTCCGCGCACGCCCTGGAGGCCGCCCACTGGGCCGACGAGGCCGGCGAGAGCCTGGGCATCGGCGCGTACGCCCGGCACCAGTTGGGCGGTTGGCTGCTGCGGGAGTCCCGGGTCGAGGAGGCGGCGGCGATCCTGGAGTCCGTCCTGCCGGACCTGTCCGTGGCGGAGCACGGCGACGGCATGGTCGTCCAGACGCTGTGGTGGCTCGGCGACTGCCTCGCCGCGCTGAACGAGCCCCGGTCGGCGGCCGAGCAGTGGCTGCGGGCGGCGGAGCTGGCCAAGGAGTGGCCGGACCAGCGGGACCACGCGATGCTCGCGAACCTGGCCGGGCAGGCCCTGCTCCAGGCGGAGCTGCGGCCGGAGGCCGCGGCGGCGTACGAGCGCGCGGGCGAGCTGTGGCGGGAGCTGGACGACCTCCCCGCGTACGTCAGGACCCTGCGGGTCCGGGCCTGGATCTCGGGCGCGGGCGGGGACGGGCGGGCGCTGATGGACGCGGCGGCGGAGGCGTGCGGGGACGACGGGGTGGCACGGGGGGACACGTACGTGCAGGCGGCGGAGCTGCTCGGGGACGGCGTCGATGTCGATGTCGCGCTGTCGTACGCCACCCGGGCCGTCGCCGAGTTCGCCGCCGCAGGTCCGGAGTTCCGCGACCGTCGCACGGCGGCGGAGCTGCTGGCAGCGTGGCTCCACGTCCGGCTGGAGGACGGGGCGGCGGCGGGTGCGTTGGCGCGGGGGGTGCTCGCGGAGTACGGGACCTCGGAGGTCGGCGCGGCTGCGGAGCGCCGGGCGGAGGCGGAGGCGGTGCTGGAGCGGGTCGGTTCGTGACGGGTGGGCTGGGGTGGGGTGGGGTGGGGTGAGATTCCCCCACCCCGCCTCCCCCAGACTTCGTCGGGGGACCCCCATCCCGAGACTCTGACGAGACCGGGGCTCCGCCCCCGAACCCCCGCCGGGCCCTCGTGCACCAGGCCCTGCCAGTGCGCCGGCCCCCGGCTGTGCCCACCCTCCCCCAAGCTCTCGGCTGCGCTCGCGCAGGGGGTACCCCCATCGCCCCAGCGGAACAGTTGCCCACAACCGGGCGCGAGGGCTACTCCACGCCGATCAGCAGCGCCGGCGCGCCGCGCCCCGCGCTGTATGTCGTCGTGTCGACCGCCAGGTACGTCTCGCGGACGTGGCGTTCCAGGGCGGGGGCGAGCGACACCGGGGTCTCGTCCGCGACGATCAGGGTCACCAGCTCGCCGCCCGCCGAGAGCATCCGGTCCAGGACCGTGCGGGCCGTCGTCGTCAGGTCGTGGCCGATGACCGCGACGTCGCCCTCGATCAGGCCGAGGACGTCGCCGGCCTGGCAGACGCCGGCCGAGGTGAAGGACTGGCGTTCGGCGACGGCCAGTTCGGCGTACCGGGTCGCCCCCGCCGCCGCCGTCATCGCCACCACGTCCTCGTCGAAGCGCCGGTCCGGCTCGTGGACGGCCAGCGCCGCGATGCCCTGGACCGCCGCCCGGGTCGGGATCAGGGCGACCCGGATGCCCTCCGCGCGGGCCTGCTCGGCCGCCGCGCCCGCCGTGTGCCGCAGGTCGGTGTCGTTGGGCAGCAGCACGACCTCGCGCGCGTGGGCCCGCCGGATCGCGTCGACGAGCTCCCCGCTGGCCGGCGGCTCCCCCGGCCTGGCAAGCACGGTCGTCGCGCCCGCCTCCGCGCAGAGGCCCGCGAGGCCCTCCCCCGGTACGACCGCCACGACCGCCCGCCCCAGCCGTTCCCGTACCGCCGCCGCGCCCGCGAAGTGCGTGATGCGGATCCGGTGCGGGCGGCCCGCCTCCACGCCCGCCTCGACGGCCGCGCCCGCGTCGTCGACATGGACGTGCACGTTCCACAGCCCGTCGCCGCCGACCACGACCAGCGAGTCGCCCAGCGCGTCGAGCCGGGCCCGCAGCCGCTCCACGGCGAAGTCCTCCGCCTCCAGGAGGTAGATCACCTCGAAGGCCGGGCCTTCCTCGGGGGCGCAGTCCTCGAACGACGGCGTGGGCACGGACGCGATCGACGGCCGCGTCTGCGCCTCGCCCGAGACCGCCTCCACCAGCGCCCCGAGGACGGCCACCAGACCCCGTCCGCCCGCGTCCACGACCCCAGCACGCGCCAGGACGGCCAGTTGCCCGGGGGTGGCCTCCAGGGCCGTCCTGGCCCCCTCGTAGGCCCCTCTGGCCACCGTCACCAGGGTTCCGCCGCCCTCGCAGGCGCCGGCCGCCGCCGCCGCGACGCTCAGGATCGTTCCTTCGACCGGGTGCGCCACCGCCTCACGGGCCGCGCGGGCCGCCGCCGCCAGCGAGCGGGCGAGGTGATCCCCGTCACGCCCGTCGGCCAGTACGGACGCCATGCCGCGCAGCAGCTGCGAGAGGATCGTTCCGGAATTACCCCGGGCCCCGATCAGGGCGCCGTGCGCCATGGCGCGGACCGCGTCCGCCGCGTCGGGGTCGTCCGCCGCGAAGACCGCCTCTACCGCCTGGGCGGCGGACTCGACGGTCAGATACAGGTTGGTTCCGGTGTCGCCGTCGGCGATCGGATAGACGTTGATCGCGTCGATCTCCTCGCGCTCCCGGCCGAGCGCGTCCAGCGCCCGTACGCACCAGGATCGGACCGCTTCTGCGTCGAGGGTCTGCGCGGTCTGCGGCAACGGGTGGCCTCCTGCCAGGGCTTCTGCGGTGAGTTCACCGCAGGGTAGACCCGCTCGTGACCTGGGGCCGGGGCGGGGGCCGCGGTGACCGTGGTAGTTTCGTTCTACGGGAGCAGCCGTTGTATGCTGCTTCGGTTGCCCGGCGAGAGTCGGGCCATTCCCCCGGCAAGCCACTTCAGAACTCTGATTCCGGTGCGCCGGATTTCACTGTAAATCTGAAGTCTTTGGAGTGACCCGTGGCTGCCAACTGCGACGTCTGCGGCAAGGGGCCGGGCTTCGGCAACAACATTTCGCACTCGCACCGCCGTACGTCTCGTCGCTGGAACCCGAACATCCAGCGTGTGCGTGCCGTGGTCGGTCGGACGCCGAAGCGGCTCAACGTCTGCACCTCGTGCATCAAGGCCGGCAAGGTCTCGCGCTAACGCCGACGTTTCGTCGTAGCGCAGCCCCTTGCGGTTGCCTTGAAAGGCCGGTTCACCTTGGTGAACCGGCCTTTTGCCATGCCCGGAAACGAAACCCGCTAGGCGCGCAGACGCCAGCCGTGGTCCACCGGGCCGATCCCCGCGCCGAGCGCGAACCCGGCCGCGATCGCGCCCGTCACGTACTCCTTCGCCGCCCGCACCGCCTCCGGTACGGTCAGCCCCTTCGCGAGGCCCGACGCGACCGCCGAGGCGAGCGTGCAGCCCGTGCCGTGCGTGTGCCGGTTGTCGAGGCGCGGCGCGCGCAGCCAGTGCTCCTCGGTGCCGTCGGTGAGCAGGTCCACGGCCTCGCCTTCGAGGTGCCCGCCCTTGATGAGCGCCCAGCGCGGCCCGTACGCCAGGATCGCCGCCGCCGCCTCCCGTAGATCGGCCTCCGAGGCGACCCGTACGCCCGTGAGCTGCGCCACCTCGTCCAGGTTCGGGGTCGCGACGGTGGCGACCGGCAGCAGTTTCGTCCGTACGGAGTCCAGCGCCGAGGCCGCGAGCAGCGGGTCCCCGTGCTTGGAGACCCCGACCGGGTCCACGACCACCGGCGCGTCCGTGCCGGCGAGCAGCTCCGCCACCGTCTCCACGAGCGCGGCCGACGCCAGCATGCCGGTCTTCACGGCCTGGACGCCGATGTCGTCGACGACGGCGCGGTACTGGGCCCGTACCGCCTCCTCGGGCAGCTCCCACGCGCCCCGCACGCCGAGCGAGTTCTGTGCGGTGACGGCGGTGATCACGCTCATGCCGTGGACGCCGAGGGCGAGCATCGTCTTCAGGTCGGCCTGGATGCCCGCGCCGCCGCCGGAGTCCGATCCGGCGACGGTCAGGACGAGGGGCAGGGGCGGGTGGCTCACTCGTGGCCTCCGAAGTGGTCCCAGCCGCCCTTGGTGTGCCAGGGCGCGCCGTCGACGGTCACCTGCGGCAGCGCGGAGGGGTTGAGGACCTCGCC
Organism: Streptomyces sp. P9(2023); assembly: GCF_032436795.1. Lineage (NCBI taxonomy): Bacteria > Bacillati > Actinomycetota > Actinomycetes > Kitasatosporales > Streptomycetaceae > Streptomyces > Streptomyces sp. P9(2023). The sequence continues at coordinate 52,928 of NZ_JAUPWM010000039.1, read as the reverse complement.
GATGATCTTCCAGCGGGCGGGCAGCTTCACGTCCGGCGGGAAGGTGGCGACGATGGCGTGGTCCTCTCCCCCGGTGAGCACCCACTGCAGCGGGTCGACGCCGACCGCCTGGCCGATGTCGTTCATCTGGGTCGGGATGTCGATGAGCCCCGAGCGCAGGTCGATGCGGACCTTGCTGGCCTCGGCGATGTGGCCGAGGTCGGCGATGAGCCCGTCGCTGACGTCGCACATGGCGGTGGCGCCGAGCCCGGCGGCCGCGGGGCCCGCGTGGTACGGCGGCTCGGGCCTGCGGTGGGCCTCGACGAAGGCGCGCGGGGAGCGGAAGCCGCGGGAGAGCACCGCGTACCCGGCGGCGGACCAGCCGAGCCAGCCGGTGTACGCCACGACGTCGCCGGGCTGCGCCCCGCCCCGGGTCACCGGGTCGTGGTTGCGCAGGTCGCCGAGGGCGGTGATGGCGACCGTGATGGTGTCGCCGCGCACGACGTCGCCGCCGACCACGGCCGCGCCCGCGACCTGGCACTCGTCCCGCAGGCCGTCCATGAGCTCGACGGGCCAGGTGACCGGGAGTTCGGCCGGGACGACGAGGCCGAGGAGGAGCGCGGTGGGGACGGCGCCCATCGCGGCGATGTCGGCGAGGTTCTGCGCGGCGGCCTTGCGGCCGACGTCGTACGCCGTCGACCAGTCGCGGCGGAAGTGACGTCCTTCGAGGAGGATGTCCGTACTGGCCACCACGCGCCGGTCGGGCGCGGAGACGACCGCGGCGTCGTCGCCGGGTCCGATCCGTACCGCCGGGGTGGAGGTGAGCCGGGAGGTGAGCTCCCTGATGAGCCCGAACTCGCCCAGCTCTCCTACTGTGCCCTTCACCGCGTCTCACCTCGTGTTGTCGTGCGGTAACGTCGATTAGACCGTCGAGTGACCGTCAACTGCTGTCTTGTCTACGCCACCCTGTGAGCGCCTCGGGGCGCGCAGGTCTCCCCGCGGCCCGCGGCGACGCGGTACCGTGGCGTCCCTTTCTCCCACAAGATCCTCGTGGCCGCCCTGGAGGTTCCGTGGTACAGGCGTACATCCTCATCCAGACCGAGGTGGGCAAGGCGTCGACCGTCGCCGACACCATCTCCAAGATCCCGGGAGTGATCCAGGCGGAAGACGTGACGGGTCCGTACGACGTGATCGTCCGCGCCCAGGCCGACACGGTCGACGAACTGGGTCGCATGGTGGTCGCCAAGGTCCAGCAAGTGGACGGCATCACGCGCACCCTCACCTGCCCGGTCGTGCATCTGTAGCCCCCGTCTACCCTTGGCCGGTGATGTCTTCCCACCGGCCCTTCGGCCTGCCCTTCGCCGTCGCGGCCGTCCTGGTGCTGCCGGCCGCCGCGGGCTGTTCCTCCACGGACGCCGGGGCCTCGGTCCCGGTTCCCAGCCCGCCGGCCGGGGAAGCGGCCGTCTGCCGGGCCTTGGCGAAGGAACTTCCCGACACCGTGGCGGGGCTGGAGCGGCACGATCCTGAGCCGGGCTCCGAGCTGACCGCCGGGTGGGGGGATGCGGCGATCGTACTGCGCTGTGGCGTCCCCCGGCCCGAAAAGATGACCGATCCGCAGTCGCAGGGCATCTCGGTGGACGGCGTGCGCTGGATGCTGGAGCGGCCGGCGGGCGACGGACCCCGGTTCACCTCGGTGTACCGCGAGACGTACATCGAGGTGAACCTGGCCGAGCGGTACGCGCAGGACGTCGGTCCGCTCGTGGATCTCGCCATCCCCGTGAAGAAGGCCGTTCCGTGCGCGCTTGAGCCCGAGTGCGACTAGCGCAGGCCGGTGGAGCGGGTCAGCGCGGCCTGGATCAGCCGGTCGACCAGCTCCGGGTAGCCGACGCCGCTCTCCTGCCACATACGCGGGTACATGGAGATCGGGGTGAAGCCCGGCATGGTGTTGATCTCGTTGATCACGAACTCGCCGTCCTCGGTGAGGAAGAAGTCGGCGCGGACCAGACCCTCGCAGGAGACGGCCTCGTACGCGGCGACGGCGAGGCGCTGGACCTCGGCGGTGGCCTCGTCGCCGATCGGCGCGGGGACGATCCCGGAGGCCGAGTCGATGTACTTGGCCTCGAAGTCGTAGAAGTCGTGGTCGGTGACGGGCGGGATCTCGGCCGGCACGCTGGCGCGCGGGCCGTCCTCGAACTCCAGGACGCCGCACTCGATCTCGCGGCCGCGCAGCAGCGACTCCACGAGGATCTTGGGGTCGTGGCGGCGGGCCTCCTCGATCGCCTCGTCCAGGCCGGCCAGGTCGTCGACCTTGGTGATGCCCATGGAGGAGCCGCCGCGGGCGGGCTTCACGAAGAGCGGCCAGCCGTGGTCGGCGGCGAACTCGACGATCTTCTTGCGGGCGGCGGCCGGGTTCTGGTCCCACTCGCGGGGCCGGATGACCTCGTACGGGCCGACGGGCAGCCCGAAGGAGGTGAAGACCCGCTTCATGTACTCCTTGTCCTGGCCGACGGCGGAGGCGAGGACGCCCGCGCCGACGTAGGGGACGCCGGAGAGTTCCAGGAGGCCCTGGAGCGTGCCGTCCTCGCCGTACGGGCCGTGCAGCATGGGGAAGACGACGTCGACCTCGCCGAGCACCTTGGGCACGGAGCCCGGCTCGGTGTGGACGACCTCGCGGTTGGCCGGGTCGACGGAGAGGACGACGCCGCCCTGCTCGGACTCGGCGAGGTCGCTGACGTTCGGCAGGGAGCGGTCGGCGATGGCCATCCGCTCGGGGGCGTCGGCGGTCAGCGCCCAGCGCCCGTCCGTGGTGATGCCGATGGGCAGCACGTCGTACTTGGTCCGGTCGATCGCATTGAGGACGGCGCCGGCCGTGACGACGGAGATGGCGTGCTCGGAGCTGCGTCCGCCGAAGACGACGGCCACGCGCGGCTTGCGGGGGCTCTGGGTGTTCTCGCTCATAACGCGTTGAGCGTACCTTGCGTGTTCGATCCGCTTAAGAGCCCCGGCCCACCGCGCGCGTCCGGCCTACGCGTCCTGTCCTACGCGTCCGGCTCAGCGGCGCTCGGGCTTGGCGCTGCGCGACATCAGTTCCTTCAGGCCGACGATCGGCGGCTTGCCCTCGTGGACGACCGAGACGACCATCTCGGTGATCGGCATGTCGACACCGTGGCGGCGGGCCAGATCGAGCACGGACTCGCAGGACTTGACGCCCTCCGCGGTCTGCTTGGTCGCCGCGATGGTCTCCTCCAGGGTCATCCCGCGGCCCAGGTTGGTGCCGAAGGTGTGGTTCCGGGAGAGCGGCGAGGAGCAGGTGGCGACCAGGTCGCCGAGGCCGGCGAGGCCCGAGAAGGTGAGCGGGTCGGCGCCCATGGCGAGGCCGAGCCGGGTGGTCTCGGCGAGGCCGCGGGTGATGAGCGTGGCCTTGGAGTTGTCGCCGAGCCCCATGCCGTCGGCGATGCCGACGGCGAGCCCGATGACGTTCTTGACCGCGCCGCCGAGCTCGCAGCCGACGACGTCGGTGTTGGTGTACGGGCGGAAGTACGGGGTCATGCAGGCGGTCTGGAGCCGCTGGGCGACGCTCTCGTCGGCGCAGGCGACGACGGCTGCGGCGGGCTGCCGGGCGGCGATCTCCTTGGCCAGGTTGGGTCCGGTGAGGACGGCGACGCGCTCCACGGGCACGTCGGCGACCTCGGTGATGACCTCGCTCATGCGCTTGGCGGTGCCGAGTTCGACGCCCTTCATCAGGGAGACGAGGACGGTGTCGGGGGCCAGTTCGGGGGCCCACTCGGCGAGGTTGGCGCGCAGGGTCTGCGAGGGGACGACGAGGACGGTGAAGTCGGCGTCGTGGGCGGCCTCGGCGGGGTCCGTGGTGGCCCGCACGGTGGCGGGGAGTTCGACGCCCGGGAGGTAGTCGGGGTTGGTACGGGTGGTGTTGATGGCCTCGGCGATCTCGGCGCGGCGGCCCCAGAGGGTCACGTCGCAGCCCGCGTCGGCGAGCACCATGGCGAAGGCCGTGCCCCAGGATCCGGTGCCGAATACGGCTGCCTTGGTCACTTCGTACCCTCCCCGGCGGCCTTGCGCCGCTGTTCCAGCCGTGCCTTGCGGTGGTCGTACGGCTCGGTCGGCGCCTGCTCGCCGCGGACGTCCTCCAGGAGCGCGGTGATCGCGGCCATGATGACCTCGGTCGCCTCGCGCAGCACTTCCGGCGTGGGCTCCTGGCCGTGGAAGCGGGAGAGGTCGACGGGCGGACCGGCCTGCACGATCAGCGTCTTGCGCGGGAACAGGCTGAGCTTGTTCTCCTTGGCGTACGGCGGCATCGCGAGGTTGGCGCCCCACTGGGCGACCGGGATGACCGGGGCCTTGGTGAGCAGCGCGACGCGTGCGGCGCCGGTCTTGCCGGCCATCGGCCACATCTCGGGGTCGCGGGTGAGGGTGCCCTCGGGGTAGAAGGCGACGCACTCGCCGCGCTCGATGGCGTCGACGGCGGCCCGGAAGGCGTCCAGGGCGTTGGTCGTCTCGCGGTAGACGGGGATCTGTCCGGTGCCGCGGAGCATGGTGCCGACGAACGAGCCCTTGAAGAGGCCGGCCTTGGCGAGAAAGCGCGGGACACGTCCGGTGTTGTACTGGAAATGCGCGTACGACAGCGGGTCCAGGTACGAGTTGTGATTGACGGCGGTGATGAATCCGCCGTCGGCGGGAATGTGTTCCGCACCGCGCCAATCCCGCTTGAACAGAACCACCAGGGGGGGTTTGGCGATGACCGCCGCCAGGCGGTACCAGAAGCCGATTCTGCGGCGGGACACTCGTGCACCTTCCTCTGGACTGGCGTGCAGGGGGTCAAGTGTCGCCCCATGCTCCTGGTCTGTCGAGGACACCGTACGCCCCGGCCGGGCGGCGCCGCCGGGCAGCGGGCCGCACGCCGGGCCTCCGTTCCGCCGGACGCGGAGGCGGGGTGTCGGGTCACAATGGGCCCCGATGAACACCGATCCGGACGACGGCTGGTCCCTGGTCGTCCCCCTGAAGCCCCTTGCGCGGGCGAAGAGCAGGCTCGCCGCGACCGCGGGGGCGCTCCTGCGCCCGCGGCTCGCGCTGGCGTTCGCGCAGGACACGGTGGCCGCGGCGCTGGCGTGCGGGCGGGTGCGGGATGTGGTGGTCGTCACGGACGATCAAGCCGCCGCGGCGGCCCTGGCGGCGCTCGGGGCGCGGATCGTGCCCGACTTCCCGGCCGCCGGGCTCAACGCGGCGCTGGCGCACGGGGCGCGGACGGTACGGGATTCCCGGCCGCACGCGCGCGTGGCGGCGCTCAACGCCGATCTGCCGGCGCTGCGTCCCGCGGAGTTGGGCCGGGTCCTGGAAGCGGCGGCGGAATTCCCTCGAACATTTCTCGCGGATGCCGCCGAAATAGGTACGACATTCCTCTCGGCGGGACCGGGGGCGGAATTGGCACCTGCTTTCGGGGGCGCGTCCCGGTGCCGGCATTTGTCGTCGGGTGCGGTGGAAATACGACTGGCCGGGGTGGATTCCGTACGCCGGGACGTGGACACCGGCGAGGATCTGACGGCGGCGCTCGCACTGGGGGTCGGGCCGCGTACGGCCGCCCACTGGAACGGCACGGCCGGTGATCGCGCGGCCGGATAGGCTGCGGCCCATGCAGGCGACCGCGTACACGTACGACCCCGAGACCCGCAGCGGCAGTGTGCTGCTCGACGACGGCACCCCGGTGGAGTTCGGGGCCGAGGCCTTCGACGCGGGCGGGCTGCGGCTGCTGCGTCCGGGGCAGCGGGTGCGGATCGAGACGGAGCCGGGCACCGGTGGCGCCGGGCTACGGATCACGCTGGTGACGCTGCAGACCCTCTGAACTGACCGATTCGACTGACCGATTCGACGGACGGATTCGTTCGGGCCGAATGGGCCGAACAGGGTGCGGACGCGGCCTGCGGTCGAGGCCGAACGCGTACGGACGCGCCGCGGGCCGGCCTCCCCGAGGGGAGCCCGGCCCGGCGTGTGAGTGGCCCTTGACCCTTGTGCCGCTTACTCCTACTTCTTGGCGGCGGCCTTCTTGGCGGTGGTCTTGCGCGCCGTCGTCTTCTTGGCGGGCGCCTTCTTCGCCGTGGCCTTCTTCGCCGGCGCGGTCTTCTTGGCGACGGTCTTCTTGGCCGCGGCCGTCGTCTTCTTCGCCGGGGCGGCCTTCTTGGCCGCCGCCGTGGTCTTCTTCGCCGCGGCGGTGGTCTTCTTGACCGTGGCCTTCTTCGCGGCCGTGGTCTTCTTGACCGCGGCCTTCTTCGCGGGAGCGGCCTTCTTCGCCGCCGCCTTCCGGGCCGTGGTGGCCTTCTTGGCCGCGGCCTTCTTCACGGTCGCCGCGGCGCCGCCCGTGAGACTGCCCTTCGGCGCCTTCTTGACGGCGACCTCGCCACCCTTGGGGAGCTTCTTCGAGCCGCTGACCAGGTCCTTGAAGCCCTGACCCGCACGGAAGCGCGGAACCGAGGTCTTCTTGACCCGCACGCGCTCACCCGTCTGCGGGTTTCGGGCGTAGCGGGCCGGGCGGTCGACCTTCTCGAACGAGCCGAAGCCGGTGACCGAAACCCGGTCCCCGCCGACCACGGCACGCACGATCGCGTCCAGGACCGCGTCGACGGCGTCCGCGGCCTGCTGACGGCCGCCGACCTTGTCGGCAATCGCTTCTACGAGCTGCGCCTTGTTCACGTCTTCCCCTTCGGAGACATTGCCAGAACGAAAGTGTTCAAGCTTTTTCGCACGTTAGGCATGTATATACCGCAAATCAAACACGAAACGGGCTAATCACCCTAGTGCCGCAACGCGGAAGTGCCGTTGCGGAGTTCCTGGTGTCAGTCGTCTTCAGGGAATCGGCCCTCGTCGAGGTCCTTCATCAACCGGTCGAGACGCGTTGCCGCGTCCGCGAGATCGTGCTTCGCCGCTGCCGTGACGACCAGCAGCTTCCGGGACAGCGCCATCCTTACGCCCTCCGGGACTTGCAGTGCGCGCACTCTTGTGTGCGCTTCCTTCAATCGGGCGGCGACTGCCTCGTAGAGCTCGAGTTGGCTGTCGCGTTCCATGCACCGATTGTGCCATCTAGGGCGAGTTGTCGCCCGACGGGGTCTCAACAAGCGACTGCGCCCCCCACCGGGCGGTGGGGGGCGCAGTCGTGGAAAAGCGCTGCTCAGGCCGTAATTGTACGGGGTTTGAAGGCCGGCCTGGACGCCTCGTATGCGGCGATGTCGGCTTCGTTCTGAAGGGTGAGGCTGATGTCGTCCAGACCGTTCAGGAGCCGCCAGCGGGCGTTCTCGTCGAGCTCGAAGTCGGCGTCGATCCCGGCGGCGAGTACCTTGCGCCGCTCCAAGTCAACAGTGATTTCGGCCGTCGGGTCGGCCTCCGTCAGCTCCCAGAGCGCGTCCACCGTCTCCTGGGGCAGGACGACGGTCAGCAGACCGTTCTTCAGCGAGTTGCCGCGGAAGATGTCGGCGAACCGGGAGGAGATGACGGTCTTGAAGCCGTAGTTCTGGAGCGCCCAGACGGCGTGCTCGCGGGAGGAGCCCGTACCGAAGTCGGGGCCGGCCACCAGGACCGAGGCGCCCTGCCGCTCGGGGCGGTTGAGCACGAACTCGGAGTCCTTGCGCCAGGCCTCGAAGAGCCCGTCCTCGAAGCCGTCGCGGGTGACCTTCTTCAGCCAGTGCGCGGGGATGATCTGGTCGGTGTCGACGTTGCTGCGGCGCAGCGGGACGGCCCGGCCGGTGTGCGTGGTGAAAGCTTCCATGGTTCCTCAGACCCCCGCGGGCGTAGCGACGTCGGACAGATCGGCCGGGGAGGCCAGGTGGCCCAGTACGGCGGTGGCGGCGGCGACCTGGGGCGAGACCAGGTGCGTACGGCCACCCTTGCCCTGGCGGCCCTCGAAGTTGCGGTTGGAGGTGGACGCGGAGCGCTCACCGGGCGCCAGTTGGTCGGGGTTCATGCCCAGACACATCGAGCAGCCCGCGTGCCGCCATTCGGCGCCGGACTCCTTGAAGACCTTGTCCAGGCCCTCCTCGACGGCCTGCAGGGCGACCCGGACCGAGCCGGGGACGACCAGCATCCGCACCCCGTCGGCGACCTTGCGGCCCTCCAGCAGGGCGGCGGCGTTGCGCAGGTCCTCGATGCGGCCGTTGGTGCAGGAGCCTACGAAGACGGTGTCGACCTTGATGTCGCGCAGTGCCTGTCCGGCGGTCAACCCCATGTATTCCAGGGCCTTTTCGGCGGCGTGGCGCTCCGAAGCGTCTTCGTACGAAGCCGGGTCGGGGACGTTCGCCGAAAGCGGCGCGCCCTGGCCGGGGTTGGTGCCCCAGGTGACGAACGGCGCCAGGGCGGCGGCGTCGATGACGACCTCGGCGTCGAAGACCGCGTCCTCGTCGGACTTCAGGGTCTTCCAGTACGCGACGGCGGCGTCCCAGTCCTCGCCCTCGGGGGCGTGGGCGCGGCCCTTCAGGTACGCGAAGGTGGTCTCGTCGGGGGCGATCATGCCCGCGCGGGCGCCGGCCTCGATCGACATGTTGCAGATGGTCATCCGGGCCTCCATCGAGAGCTTCTCGATGGCGGAGCCGCGGTACTCCAGGATGTAGCCCTGGCCGCCGCCGGTGCCGATCTTGGCGATGATCGCCAGGATCAGGTCCTTGGCGGTGACGTCCTCGGGCAGCTCGCCGTCGATCGTGATCGCCATGGTCTTGGGGCGGGCCAGCGGCAGCGTCTGGGTGGCGAGCACGTGCTCGACCTGGCTGGTGCCGATGCCGAACGCCAGCGCGCCGAAGGCGCCGTGCGTGGAGGTGTGGGAGTCACCGCAGACCACGGTGGTGCCGGGCTGGGTCAGGCCCAGCTGGGGGCCCACGACGTGCACGACGCCCTGCTCGACGTCGCCCAGCGGGTGCAGCCGGACACCGAACTCGGCACAGTTCTTGCGCAGGGTCTCCAACTGGGCGCGGGAGACCGGGTCGGCGATCGGCTTGTCGATGTCGATGGTCGGGGTGTTGTGGTCCTCGGTGGCGATGGTGAGGTCGAGGCGCCGCACCGGCCGGCCGTTCTGGCGGAGCCCGTCGAAGGCCTGGGGGCTGGTCACCTCGTGCAGCAGGTGCAGATCGATGAAGAGGAGGTCGGGCTCGCCCTCGGCGCGCCGGACGACGTGGTCGTCCCAGACCTTCTCCGCGAGTGTCCTACCCATCGCTTTCCCTCCGGCCGACGTGATAGCCGACACAACTAGAGACCCGTTTCGCGTGCCGTTGTGCGGCCGCCTCACCAGGGTCGCAAGATCCCAGGAAAATTGAACTTGCGTTTCACAGAGTGAGACGTGAATATCGTTTCATGGACAACTCTAGCGGCGTGGGCGTTCTCGACAAGGCAGCCCTTGTCCTGAGCGCCCTGGAGTCCGGTCCGGCCACCCTCGCAGGTCTGGTCGCGGCGACGGGACTCGCACGACCCACGGCACATCGCCTCGCCGTGGCACTGGAACACCACCGGATGGTGGCGCGCGACATGCAGGGCCGGTTCATTCTCGGCCCGCGCCTGTCGGAGCTCGCCGCCGCGGCCGGTGAGGACCGTCTGCTCGCCACGGCGGGCCCGGTACTGACGCATCTGCGCGATGTCACCGGCGAGAGCGCCCAGCTCTACCGGCGCCAGGGCGACATGCGCATCTGTGTCGCGGCCGCCGAGCGGCTGTCCGGCCTTCGGGACACCGTCCCGGTCGGCTCGACGCTGACGATGAAGGCCGGCTCCTCGGCGCAGATCCTGATGGCCTGGGAGGAGCCCGAGCGGCTCCACCGCGGTCTGCAGGGCGCCCGCTTCACGGCGACGGCCCTGTCGGGCGTACGGCGCCGTGGCTGGGCCCAGTCGATCGGCGAGCGGGAGCCGGGCGTGGCGTCCGTCTCCGCACCCGTACGCGGCCCCTCGAACCGCGTGGTGGCCGCCGTGTCGGTCTCCGGACCGATCGAGCGCCTGACGCGCCACCCGGGCCGTATGCACGCCCAAGCGGTCATCGACGCCGCCGCCCGCCTCTCCGAGGCGCTCCGCCGCAACGGCTGATCCTCCTCCGTCCCTTCTGCACAACTCCGGCCCACCGCTTCAACGCCGCAGCGGTGGGCCGGAGTTGTGCATAGGGACGCCGAACAGCGAAGAAGCCCTCCCCCGAAGGGAAGGGCTTCCTCGTCTTGTACCCCCGACCGGATTCGAACCGGCGCTACCGCCTTGAGAGGGCGGCGTGCTAGGCCGCTACACAACGGGGGCCTTGCGGATGCGATCCGCGTACGTGCAGATGAGCTCTGCGAGCTGGCCTACCAGGACTCGAACCTAGAATGACGGTACCAGAAACCGTAGTGTTGCCAATTACACCATAGGCCATTGCGGTCTAGACCATGAGGCTCAGACCAGTACCCCCGACCGGATTCGAACCGGCGCTACCGCCTTGAGAGGGCGGCGTGCTAGGCCGCTACACAACGGGGGCCCTAGCGATCCCACCCGGCACACGAGGCGCCGGGTGATGTCACCGCATGATCACCGGGAGCGACCCTGGTGATCCGCAGGATGGATCTGTACCCCCGACCGGATTCGAACCGGCGCTACTGCCGTGAGAGGGCAGCGTGCTAGGCCGCTACACAACGGGGGCTTTGCGGATCTGGAATCCGCGTGGTGCAGATGAGCTCTGCGAGCTGGCCTACCAGGACTCGAACCTAGACTAACGGAACCAGAAACCGTCGTGCTGCCAATTACACCATAGGCCACCAAAACGCGATCCCCCGCGAAGGGGATCTTGTTCGGGCTTGCGCTCCGGAGGGTTTCTGCCTTTCGGCTTGCTCCCCTCGGCGCAGGAAGAACATTACCTGAAGGTGTCCGGCGCTCCAAAACGGGTATCCCCGCGCAGCAGGCCGGGCAGCTGGTGGAGGTCGGTGATCCGGGTCAGTTCGGGCCGGCCGCCGGTGTCGGCCCGGTCCAGCCAGATGCCCCGGAGCCCCGCCCCGTCCGCCCCCGAAGCGTCGATGTCCGGATGATCTCCGACGTACGCCACGTCGCCCGGGGCCAGATCGAGGGCGGCGCAGGCGGCGTGGAAGGCCTCGGCGGCCGGCTTGGCGACACCGAGCTCCGCCGCGCAGACGACGGCCTCGAAGCGGTCCCGTACGCCGAGCACGCGCAGCTTGCGGTCCTGGTTGTGGATCGAGGAGTTCGACAGGACGGCGTGACGGTAGTCACCGGCCAGCAGGTCAAGCACGGGTACGGCGTCGGGGAAGAGCTCCCAGGCCGCCTCGTAGTGCGCCACGTACCGCGCGAACCAGGCGTCGGCCTCGGGTGCGGTCAGCGCGGGCGCCGCGAGGAAGTCCCGTACCCGCTCGCGCCGCTGCTCCTGGAAGTCCACCCCACCGGCCTCGAACCGCCGCCAGTGGACGGCGGTGAGCTCCTGCCAACGCCGGAGGGCCCGGTCGGCGGAGTCGAATCCGTCCACCAGGCCCTCGGCGGTGAGATGGTCACGCATGCCCGTCAGGTCGGCACGGGAGTAGTCGAAGATCGTGTCGTCCACGTCCCAGAGGACCGCGCGGATGGCCATACGTCGACGGTACCGCCCCCTTGCCGGGGGCTCGGGGGTTATCCCCCGAAGAGCACAGTGTCCACGTCCCAGAGGACCGCGCGGATGGCCATACGTCGACGGTACCGCCCCCTTGCCGGGGCTCGGCGGGGGTTATCCCCCGAAGAGCACATACGGCTCGGCATGTGGCCGGGATTACGCCGCCAGCTTCGCCAGCGCCGCGTCGATGCGGGTCAGCGTCTTCTCCTTGCCCAGGATCTCCAGGGACTCGAAGAGCGGCAGGCCGACCGTGCGGCCGGTGACGGCTACACGGACCGGGGCCTGGGCCTTGCCGAGCTTGAGGCCGTGCTCCTCGCCGGCGGCCAGGACGGCGTTCTTGAGGGACTCCGGGTCGCTCCAGTCGGCCGCCTCCAGCTTGGCGCGCGCGGTGGTCAGGAGGGCCGCCGGCTCACCCTTCATGGCCTTGTCCCACGAGGGCTGGTCGAAGACCGGCTCGGGCAGGAAGAGGAAGTCCACGTTCGCGGTGATGTCGGAGAGGACCGTGACGCGGGTCTGGGCGTAAGGGGCGATGGTCTCCCACGCGGCGCGGTCGAAGTCCTCCGGCGCCCAGTTGGCGTGCGGGGCCTGGAGCCAGGGCTCGCAGGCCGCGGCGAACGCCTTCTCGTCGAGCATGCGGATGTGGTCCGCGTTGATCGACTCGGCCTTCTTCAGGTCGAAGCGCGCCGGGTTCGCGTTGACGTCCGCGATGTCGAACTTCTCCACCATCTGCTCGATCGTGAAGATGTCCTGGTCCGCCGAGAACGACCAGCCCAGGAGGGAGAGGTAGTTCAGCAGGCCCTCGGCGAGGAAGCCGCGCTCCCGGTAGACGTTGAGGGAGGCCTGCGGGTCGCGCTTGGAGAGCTTCTTGTTGCCCTCGCCCATCACGTACGGCAGGTGGCCGAAGGCCGGGATCTCCTTGGCGATGCCCAGCTCGATCAGCGCCTTGTAGAGCGCGATCTGGCGCGGTGTGGAGGAGAGCAGGTCCTCGCCGCGCAGGACGTGGGTGATCTCCATCAGGGCGTCGTCGACCGGGTTGACCAGGGTGTACAGCGGGGCGCCGTTGGCGCGCACGATGCCGTAGTCCGGGACGTTGTCCGGGGTGAAGGTGAGCTCGCCGCGGACCAGGTCGGTGAAGGTGATCGGCTCGTCGGGCATCCGGAAGCGGACGATCGACTCGCGGCCCTCGGCGCGGTAGCGCTCGATGCGGTCGGCGCTCAGGTTGCGGCAGGTGCCGTCGTAGCCGGAGGGCTTGCCGGCCAGGCGGGCGGCGTCGCGACGGACCTCGAGCTCCACGGCGGTGCAGAAGCAGTGGTACGCGTACCCGCCGGCGAGCAGCTTCTCGGCGACGTCGCGATAGATGTCCATCCGCTGCGACTGGCGGTACGGGGCGTGCGGGCCGCCGACCTCGTCCGGGCCCTCGTCCCACGTGAAGCCGAGCCAGCGCAGCGAGTCGAGCAGCTGCTCGTACGACTCCTCGGAGTCGCGGGCCGCGTCGGTGTCCTCGATGCGGAAGACGAACGTACCGCCGTGGTGGCGGGCGAAGGCCCAGTTGAACAGGGCGGTGCGGACCAGGCCCACGTGGGGGTTGCCGGTCGGGGAGGGACAGAAACGGACGCGGATCGCGTTAGCCACGCTTGATCACCTTGTTGGTGAGAGTGCCGATGCCTTCGATGGTGACGGCGACCTCGTCGCCGACGTTGAGGGGGCCGACCCCGGCCGGAGTACCGGTGAGGATGACGTCGCCCGGGAGCAGCGTCATGGCCTCGGAGATGTGGACGACGAGGTCCTCGATGGAGCGGATCATGTCGCTCGTACGACCGAGCTGGCGCTGTTCGCCGTTGACCGTGGCCTGGATGGTGAGGTCGCCCGCGGCGGCCGGAGAGAGACCGGTCTCCACCCAGGGGCCCAGCGGGCAGCTGGTGTCGAAGCCCTTGGCCCGGGCCCACTGCTTCTCGCGCTTCTGCGCGTCGCGCGCGGTGACGTCGTTGGCGCAGGTGTAGCCGAAGATGACGTCCTTGACCCGCTCGCGCGGCACCTCGCGGCACATCCGGCCGATCACGACGGCCAGTTCGGCCTCGTGGTGCAGTTCGTTCGAGAAGGAGGGGTACTCGATGGCGTCGCCGGGGCCGATCACGGAGGTCGTCGGCTTGAAGAAGGCGACGGGAACCTCGGGGACCTCGTTGCCGAGTTCGGCGGCGTGCTCCGCGTAGTTGCGGCCGATGCCCACGACCTTGTTGGGGAGCACGGGCGGCAGGAGCCGTACCTTGCTGAGCGGGACCTTGGTGCCGCTGAGCTCGAAGTCGGTGTACGGGATGCCCTTGATGATGTCGAGGACGAGGCCGCCGGACTCGACGGTTCCCTCACCCTCGACGGCGCCGAAGGCGACATTGCCGTCGATGGAGAATCTGGCGATGCGCACGAGTGCTGTCGCCCCTCACTTGGTACTGGCTGGAGTCTGACGCTCCAGGCTAACGCGGCGAGGGGCGCCGCCCCGCGTATTACTGTGCGGGCTGAGCGGCCTCGGGGGCGGTCATGAGGACCGTGCGGCGCGGGTTGGCCGTCTGCGTGGGGAGAGCGAGCGCGTGCTCCGGCTGTGCGCCCCGGCCGAGCCGCTCGGCGTCCTCGAGGTGGGCGAGGGTGGTGCGGCGGGGGTTGGCCGTGGAGCGGAGCAGCATCGTCGTCTTCATCGGGCGCCTTTACAGAGCGGATGGTTTGTAAAGCGTCAGGCTAAACGTCTCCTTCCCTTCGAATGCATGGGGGAGACAACGATCCTGGTGTGAGTTTGCTCACCACAGCACTGACAATCCAGGCATTACGGACCGTCATCCAGGGGCACGGAAACGGACAATGCACCACTGAATGCTCCATTCCGCTCCTGATCATCTCGACTGGGACACCCCGCCTCCATGACTCTTTGGAGGTAGTACGTCCGATTCCTCCGTGATCATCTTCTACGTGGGGTGACATGATGGGCACGAATTGTCATGGCACTCACGGACGGGCACGCGGCCCTTGTTGGAGATCGAGCACTGTGCTGGAATTCCACGCACCGCCGCGGTTTGGAGCCGGCGCGCAGGGGGCGCAACGCAGCGCCGGGTGAGCGGCGGGGAAGGGGGATCTGCGCCGGTCATCGACGACCACCACTGGGGCGCATTCCGCGTCCCGAGACGCCGACACCGTCCGATCCGTTCACGCGGAAGGACGCCTGGTCCAGAGGTTGCGACGCTAGTGCAGGGACGATTCAAGAGGGACAGCGCTGCTGCCGAGCAGGAGCCTCGCGCCGGGACCGACCGCGCCCAGAACCCGGGTCAGGGTCCGGCCGGCGAAGGCGGTGACGGCGCCACGCGCAACGGCACCGCGAACGCCGCCTCCGAGTCCACCGCGCCCGCCGCCAAGAAGCCCAAGGCGGAGAACGCCGTAGGGCCCCGAATAGCCCTGCGCAACTGGCGCATCTCCACGCGACTGGTCGCCCTGCTGACCCTCCCCGTGGTCGCGGCCACCAGCCTCGGCGGCATCCGGATCAGCGAATCGCTCCAGGACATGGAGCAGCTGGACCACATGCAGCTGCTCACCAAGCTGACCGAAGAGGCGACCGACCTCGCCAAGGCCCTGCAGGCCGAGCGCGACCTGTCGGCCGGTCCGCTGGCCAACGGCAAGTCGGCCAACGACTACCAGGTCGCCAACCCGCGCAAGACCACGGACCGGGCCCAGAAGGCGTTCATGGACGCCACCGCGGAGATCCCGGCCACCGAGGGCGACGAGGCGCTGCAGAGCATCCGCCAGAACGTCAGCCAGATCGCGGCCCAGGTCGTCCAGATCGGCGGCATCCGCCAGGAGGCGTACAAGGCGGGCGTCGCGCGCTCGGTGACGGTCGAGGCGTACAGCCGGCTCATCCGCTCGCTGCTCAGCCTCTCCCAGGACATGGCGCAGGCGACCAGCAACCCCGAGATGATCAAGCGGACCCGGGCCCTCGCGGCCTTCTCGTCCGCCAAGGAGTACGCCTCGGTCCAGCAGGCGATCATCGCCTCCGCGCTGCCCACCAGCGACAGCCGCGCCGGCAAGCTGGAGGCCGGTGACCGTCTCTACGGCTACGCCGCCCAGCAGGGCGAGAAGGTCCAACTCAAGCAGTTCCAGACCATCTACGAGTCGGCCGGCGGCGACTCCGACGAGCTGACCAGCACGCTGACCACCGGCAACCCGTCCATCGACGCCGCCGACAAGTACTCGGACCGGGTGCTGTCCAACGACTCCGGCATGGCCGGCCGCGCCCCGCGCGGTCACCTGAACTTCACGGACGAGTACGGCACCAAGATCCAGGCCATGACGCGCATCGAGGCCTATCTGCTCGACCAGATGGAGACCAAGGCGCGCGAACTGCGTTCGGAGTCGCAGCGCGAGGCGATCATCAACGGCGCGCTGATCCTGCTCGTCCTCGGTGTCTCCCTCGTCGGCGCCTTCGTCGTGGCCCGGTCCATGATCCGCTCGCTGCGCCGGCTCCAGGACACCGCCACCAAGGTCGCCCAGGACCGGCTGCCCGAGCTCGTCAAGCAGCTCTCCGAGTCGGACCCGCAGGACGTCGACACCTCCGTCGAGTCCGTCGGTGTGCACTCCCGGGACGAGATCGGCCAGGTGGCCGCGGCCTTCGACGACGTGCACCGCGAGGCGGTCCGCCTCGCCGCCGAGCAGGCCCTCCTGCGGGGCAACGTCAACGCGATGTTCACCAACCTCTCGCGCCGCTCCCAGGGCCTCATCCAGCGTCAGCTGTCGCTCATCTCCGAGCTGGAGTCCCGCGAGGCCGACCCGGACCAGCTCTCCTCGCTCTTCAAGCTCGACCACCTCGCCACCCGTATGCGCCGGAACGGCGAGAACCTCCTCGTCCTCGCCGGTGAGGAGCCGGGCCGCCGGTGGACCCGTCCGGTCCCGCTGGTCGACGTGCTCCGTGCCGCCGCCTCCGAGGTGGAGCAGTACGAGCGCATCGAACTGGCCGCCGTCCCGGCGACCGAGGTAGCGGGCCGGGTCGTCAACGACCTCGTGCACCTCCTCGCCGAGCTGCTGGAGAACGCCACGTCGTTCTCCTCGCCGCAGACCAAGGTCCGGGTCACGGGTCACGCGCTGCCCGACGGCCGCGTCCTCGTCGAGATCCACGACACCGGCATCGGCCTCTCCCCCGAGGACCTCGCCGCGATCAACGAGCGGCTCGCCTCGCCGCCCACCGTGGACGTCTCCGTCTCCCGCCGCATGGGTCTGTTCGTGGTCGGCCGCCTGTCCCTGCGACACGGCATCCGCATCCAGCTGCGCCCCTCGGACTCCGGCGGCACCACGGCGCTCGTCATGCTCCCGGTCGACGTCGCCCAGGGCGGCAAGAAGCCCGCGCCCAAGTCGGGTCCCGGTGGCCAGGGCGCGATGCCGCAGGGCCCGTCCGCCCCCGGTGGCCGGCTGACCGGTGGTCCCGGCGCGGCCGGCGGTGCCGGCAACGGTGGCCGTCCGGGTCTCGGCGGTGCTCCGACGGGGGCCGCGGGCCGGCTCGCCGCCGGTGCGGGTGCCGCCCGCGGTCAGGTCGGCGCGGGCAGCGGTCCGCGTGCGGCGCTGCCGGGCCGGGAGGGTGTGCCGCGCCAGAACGGTCCGCAGGACCGGGCGCAGGGCCAGGCCCAGCAGCCCCAGCCGCAGAGCGCCCAGACCGAGCAGATGCCGCAGGTCTCCGCGGAGCCGCAGCGTCCGGGCCTCGGCGCCGGTGGCTTCGGCGGCGCGCAGAGCGCCATCCCGTCCCGTACGGACGTCTGGGGCGGTCAGAAGAACCAGGGACAGCAGGGCCAGGGACAGCAGGGCCAGGGGCAGCAGGGCCAGGGGCAGCAGCAGGGCCAGAACCAGGGTCAGCAGCAGGGCGGCTACCCGCGCGCCGAGCTTCCCGGTGGCAACCCGCAGCAGCAGCGTCCGCAGTCCACGAGCTGGGGCAACGACCAGGCACAGCCGGTCCGCCGCCCGCAGCAGGAGATGTCGCCGCTGGACGCTCCGCGCGGCCACGAGGAGCCGGAGAGCACGGGCCAGTTCGCCCGCCCGGCGGCGCCTCAGGGACCGGGCTCCACGGGCCAGTTCCCGCGCCCCGACCTCGGGCACCAGCAGGCCCCGCAGGCGTACCAGCCCGGAGCGCAGGACCCGGCGTCCACCGCCCAGTTCCCGCGCCCGGACTTCGGCCAGCCGCAGCAGGCCCCGCAGGGGTACCAGCAGCAGGCCCCGCAGGCCCCCGCGCCTGCCCCGGCCCCGCGCCAGCGCGGCGGCGGCGACTACGGTGCGCCCCGCCCGGCCGGGAACCTGCCGCAGCAGCCGCAGCAGCCCCAGCTCCAGCAGCCCCGTCAGCCCGAGGCGCTGCCGCCGGCCGGCAGCTCGGCCGGCGCGCGTACCCCGCTGTACGACACGCTGGAGACCAACTGGTTCAACCAGAGCCAGGGCCAGAGCGGTCAGGGCGGTCAGAGCGGCCACGGCCAGGACGGCCACGGTCACCAGGCTCCGCAGGCGCACGCCCCCCAGTCCGCGCCGCAACAGCCCGCTCCCCAGCGCCGCCCCGCCCCGCAGCAGCAGGGCGGCGGCCAGCAGGCCGGTCAGCAGCCGGGCGGTCCCGCCTCGTGGCGGACCTCGCCCAACGACGAGCTGGTGCGCCAGGCCGAGCGGGTCCGTAAGCCGGCGGCCGGGGGGATCACCACCTCCGGGCTGCCGAAGCGCGTACCGCGCGCCAACCTCGTACCCGGGACCGCGCAGGAGCAGGCCCACACGGCCGGCCCGCAGGTCTCGCGTGCGCCCGATGACGTCCGCGGCCGCCTCACCAACCTGCGCCGTGGCATCCAGCAGGGCCGCCAGGCAGGCAACTCCACCACGGGCAGCTTTCCCACCGGCCCCACCCACCAGCAGGAGCACTAGTTGAGCGCGATGAGCCAGGCTGCGCAGAATCTGAACTGGTTGATCACCAACTTCGTGGACAACACCCCCGGGGTGTCCCACACGGTGGTGGTCTCCGCCGACGGTCTGCTCCTTGCCATGTCGGAAGGATTCCCCCGCGACCGCGCCGACCAGCTGGCGGCGGTCGCGTCCGGACTGACCTCGCTGACCGCGGGAGCGTCCCGGATCTTCGAGGGCGGAGCCGTCGCCCAGACGGTCGTGGAGATGGAGCGCGGCTTCCTCTTCCTGATGTCGGTCTCCGACGGTTCCTCGCTGGCCGTGCTCGCGCACCCGGAGTGCGACATCGGCCTCGTGGGCTACGAGATGACGCTGCTGGTCGACCGGGCCGGCAGTGTCCTCACCCCGGATCTCCGCGCCGAACTCCAGGGCAGCCTGCTGCACTAGACCCGTACCGTTGCACGTAGCGACAGGGCGGTACGCCCCTCCGTACCGCCCTGGGCACCAGAAACCGTCCGGCCGCCCCATCCGGCCCCCCACC
Organism: Streptomyces sp. P9(2023); assembly: GCF_032436795.1. NCBI lineage: Bacteria > Bacillati > Actinomycetota > Actinomycetes > Kitasatosporales > Streptomycetaceae > Streptomyces > Streptomyces sp. P9(2023). Next base: position 33,930 of record NZ_JAUPWM010000039.1, on the reverse strand, counting down.
GGCCCCATCGCACGGCATGACCTCGTGCCGTCACGCCCGGAGGATTCATGACCCCGCCCCCCGCCTCTCACGATCCGTACGGCGCCTCCCTCGACGAGTCGTACGGATATGAGGGCGACCAGCCGCTGGTCCGGCCCTACGCCATGACCGGCGGCCGGACCCGGCCGCGGTACCAACTCGCGATAGAGGCCCTGGTCAGCACCACGGCCGACCCGGCGCACCTCGCCACCCTGCTCCCGGAGCACCAGCGGATCTGCCACCTGTGCCGTGAGGTCAAGTCGGTGGCGGAGGTGTCGGCCCTGCTGTCGATGCCGCTCGGTGTGGCCCGGATCCTCGTCGCCGACCTGGCGGAGGCGGGCATGGTGTCGATCCACCAGCCGGGTAACGGAGAGGCCGGCGGCACGCCGGACGTGACACTGCTCGAAAGGGTGCTCAGTGGACTTCGCAAGCTCTAGCGGCGGTGCGGCCCGGTCGACCACCAGCGCGAAGATCGTGGTGGCGGGTGGCTTCGGCGTGGGCAAGACCACGTTCGTCGGCGCCGTCTCGGAGATCAACCCGCTGCGTACCGAGGCCGTCATGACGTCTGCGTCCGCGGGCATCGACGACCTCACGCACACCGGCGACAAGACGACGACGACTGTCGCCATGGACTTCGGCCGCATCACGCTGGACCAGGACCTGATCCTGTACCTCTTCGGTACGCCGGGTCAGGACCGCTTCTGGTTCATGTGGGACGACCTGGTGCGCGGCGCGATCGGCGCGGTCGTGCTCGTGGACACCCGCCGTCTCGCCGACTGCTTCCCGGCGGTCGACTACTTCGAGAACAGCGGCCTGCCGTTCGTCATCGCGCTGAACGGGTTCGAGGGCCACCAGCCGTACAACCCGGAGGAGGTCCGCGAGGCCCTCCAGATCGGTCCGGACACCCCGATCATCACCACGGACGCCCGCCACCGCACCGACGCCAAGAGCGCGCTGATCACGCTCGTGGAGCACGCGTTGATGGCACGACTCAAGTAGAAGAACGCGTACGGAAGTTGTCGTACGCCTTTCGTGAGCGTCCTGTGTCCTTTGCCACGGTCCACGCTCGCGTTCATAACGTTTCGACAGAGAATTGCGGCGCCACGGACACCCGACGCATCCGATCGGTACCGCTGCGCTCACCTGAGCCCCGCCATTTGGCGGGGCTCGTTCTTTATGCCCGTTTTATCTAGGGGTCAGGTCGGTGAAAACCGGAGCTCAGGGCTGTTTGGAAGGGAGCCCTTGCACGTGCTGCAATTCATGAACTCCCGAGTAGTACGGCCCTGAACGAAACACCGGCACAACGTAGGTGCCGACGCCGAGAGGTTGTTGGTCGAGTGAGGCGAAGCAAGGAAAGCTCCGCGGAGCAGCAGGCGCGTGGCAACTTCACGCCGCCTGCGCGCATGGTCGCGTCACCCGCGGAGGTGCCCGCGACGCCCCAGGCCACGAGCACGGGGAGCTCCAGCAAGCTGTCCCCGCGCAACTGGCGAGTACCGACCAAGCTGAACGCGATCCTCCTCATACCCGTGCTGGTCGGCCTGGTCATGGGCGGCTTCCAGGTGAACGGGGCGATCAACACCTGGCAGGAGGCGCAGAACGCCGAGAAGACGGCGCTGATCGTGCGCGCCGCCTCGGAGTACAGCCGGGCGCTGCTCGACGAGCGTGACCTGACCGCCGCTCCCCTGCTGACGGCCAAGTCCGCCGAGGACCGCAAGAGCGACGAGGTCACCAAGGCGTACGCCGCCACCGACGCCGCCAAGGTCAAGTTCGACGAGGCCGTCAAGAACATGCCGGAGGGCGAGGGCCTGGAGCGCCGCCTGAAGCTGTTCCATGACGAGGAGCCCAAGCTCGAGAAGCTCCGCGAGGCCGCGTACACCCGCGCCCTCGACCCGGTGAACACCCAGCTCGGGTACACCGGCGTCCAGCACTACCTGATGCAGTTCTCCAACGAGCTCGGTCTCGGCACGACCAACGTCACCGCCTACGGCAAGACGCTCTACGCCATCCAGCTCGCCAAGGGCGCCGAGTCGCTGCAGCGCTCGATCGCCACCCAGCTCCTCGTCCGGCCCAGCCAGAAGGCCGACGTCTTCGCGCAGCAGTCGGTGGCGCTCAACTCGTACAACTACCTGGAGCAGATCGCTCTCGGTGAGTACAACTCCGGCGGCACCCAGGCGGACGTGGACCGGCTGAAGCAGGTCATGGCCGGGAAGGCCGCCGAGGGCGAGAAGAAGATGCAGGCGGCCGGCATCACCCTGCCCAAGGGCGCCGACGGTTCCGTCTTCACCGGGATGGCCCAGGAGATCGGTGCCGCCAAGGACGCCGACGCGATCAAGGACCTCCAGAAGAAGGGCATCACGCCCGAGACCTGGCTGGCCGTGGCCACCGGCAAGTTCGAGGGCTACAACGAGGTCGAGAAGGAGCTCGTCGACAAGGCCGTGGCCGAGGCCGGCGACATCTCCTCGGACGCCCAGACCGACGCCTACGTCATCGGTGGCATCGTCGTCATCGCCCTCCTCGCCGCCTTCATCATCGCCGGGATGATGGCCCGCCAGATGAGCCGCTCGATGCGCGAGCTGCGCACCGCCGCCTTCGCCGTCGCCGAGCAGCGCCTGCCGATGCTCGTCGACCAGCTGTCGCGGACCGAGCCGGGCCGGGTCGACACCCGGGTCCAGCCGATCCCGATCGACACCCAGGACGAGATCGGCGAGGTCGCCCGCGCCTTCGACCAGGTCCACCGCGAGGCCGTCCGGCTCGCCGCCGAGCAGGCCATGCTCCGGGGCAACGTCAACGCGATCTTCACCAACCTGTCGCGCCGCAACCAGTCGCTGATCGAGGGCCAGCTGACCCTCATCACCGACCTGGAGAACAACGAGGCCGACCCGGACCAGCTGGAGAACCTCTTCAAGCTGGACCACCTGGCCACCCGTATGCGCCGCAACGGCGAGAACCTCCTGGTCCTCGCCGGCGAGGAGCCGGGCCGCCGCTGGGACCAGCCGGTGCCGCTGGTCGACGTGATGCGCGCCGCCTCCTCCGAGGTGGAGCAGTACGAGCGCATCGAGCTGGCCGGTGTCCCGGAGGCCGAGATCCACGGCCAGGCCGTGACCGACCTCGTGCACCTGCTCGCCGAGCTCCTGGAGAACGCCACCACGTTCTCCTCCCCGCAGACCAAGGTCCGCGTCACCGCGACCCGGCTGCCCGACGGCCGCGTGATGGTCGAGATCCACGACAAGGGCATCGGCCTCACCGCCGAGGACTTCGCGGACATCAACCACAAGCTGGCCAACCCGCCGACCGTGGACGCCGCCGTCTCGCAGCGCATGGGCCTGTTCGTGGTCGGCCGCCTCGCCGACCGGCACGGGGTCCGCGTCCAGCTGCGCCCCTCGGGCGAGCAGGCCGGTACGACCTCGCTCGTCATGCTGCCCGACGCGATCACCCACGGTGGTGGTGGCGAGCAGCTGCCCGAGAACGACTTCACGGTCTCGCAGATCATCCCGCAACAGCAGCAGCACGCCTTCACGCCGGTGCAGCAGCCGATGCGGACCGCGGCGGAGCTCGGCTTCGACGACTCCCGCTACGAGCAGCCGGCGGACGACCGCCAGCTCGACCCGGTGAACCGTTCGCTGATGCGCGAGGAGCGCCGGGCGGCCCTGGAGTCGCAGGCGCAGGGCGGCGAACGTCCGCTCTTCCGGGACGAGATCGACCCCGCGCACCAGGGCTACGGGCAGCAGGAGCAGGAGTTCGGCCAGCAGGACTTCGGCCAGCAGCAGGAGTACGGGCAGGAGTACGCGCCCGACTTCGGCCAGCAGGCTCAGCAGGCCCAGCAGCACGACGGTTACGACTACTCCCAGCAGGGCTACGACGGCTACGGCCAGCCCGCCGCCGGGTACGCCGAGACCGGCTATGCGGAAGCCCCGTACCAGGGCGGACAGGCCGACCAGGCGGCATACGAGCAGGCCTACGAGCCCCAGGGCCAGCAGGCCGAGTGGCCGGGTCAGAGCACCTATCAGGGCGGCTACGAGCAGAGCTACGGGGCAGAAGCGGAATCTGCTCCGAGCGCTCCCGAACCGGCCGCCGAGCGCGTAGGCTTCGGTCCGGGTTCGAAGCCGACCCCCACCCCGGAAGCCGGCCACGCGATGACCGATGCCGGTCTGCCGCGCCGCGGCAGCACGGCGGCGCAGGGCCCGCAGCCCTCGCGGCAGACGGCCCAGCAGCCGGTGCAGCAGCCGGCGCCGGTCCAGCAGAACGAAGCCGACGGTTCCGACGAATGGCGCTCGACGAACGACGAGCGCTGGCAGCGGGCCGAGAAGCTCCGCGACCCGAAGGCGGGCGGAGTCACCTCCTCCGGTCTTCCGAAGCGGGTCCCCAAGGCCAATCTGGTCGAGGGCACGGCGGAGCAGACCCCGCAGGGCGGCCCCCAGGTCTCCCGCGCCCCCGAGGACGTCCGGGGCAGGTTGAGCAACCTGCGCCGCGGTGTCCAGCAGGGACGCACGGCGGGGACGGACACGAACGGATCGGGCCTCGGCCCGGGCAGTACCTACAACCAGGAGCGTTAGTGTGAGCATGAGCCAGGCGGCGCAGAATCTGAACTGGTTGATCACCAACTTCGTGGACAACACCCCCGGGGTGTCGCACACGGTGGTGGTCTCCGCCGACGGACTCCTGCTGGCGATGTCCGAGGGGTTCCCCCGGGACCGCGCCGACCAGCTGGCGGCCGTCGCCTCCGGACTGACCTCGCTGACCGCGGGCGCGTCCCGGATCTTCGAGGGCGGTGCGGTCAACCAGACGGTCGTGGAGATGGAGCGCGGCTTCCTCTTCATCATGTCGGTCTCGGACGGCTCTTCGCTGGCCGTACTCGCGCACCCGGAGGCCGACATCGGTCTCGTGGGCTACGAGATGGCCCTCCTCGTCGACCGTGCGGGCAGCGTCCTGACGCCTGACCTCCGGGCAGAACTGCAGGGAAGTCTTCTCAACTAACAGACAGACAGTGCGTTTCACGCCACCGCCCCGTAAGGTGCGGTGGCGCGGCTCCACAGGGACATGGACCGCGAGGCAGTCGGAGGAGGAGACGTGGGGACACCCCCGGGCGGACACCCGTACAACGGTTTTGACGTGCACGCGCAGGGAGACGCGCAGAACCGGTTCAACTTCCCCTCTGCCCCCAGCAGACAGGGCACGCAGCAGCCCTATCAACACCCGCAGGCGCAGCAGCCCTCGCCGGCGCCGCCCGCGGCCCAGCGGAACCCGGGTGGCGCGGGTGGCGCGGGTGGCGCGGGCAGCCGCCCGAGCGGGAACCACAACCCGCTCGTGCGCCCGTACGCCATGACCGGCGGCCGGACCCGGCCGCGTTACCAGCTCGCCATCGAGGCGCTGGTCAGTACGACGGCCGATCCGGCCCGGCTGCAGGGGCAGTTGCCCGAGCACCAGCGGATCTGCCGGCTGTGTTTCGAGATCAAGTCGGTGGCCGAAATCTCGGCCCTGCTCTCCATTCCTCTCGGCGTTGCCCGGATTCTCGTCGCCGACCTGGCGGAGGCCGGACTTGTCGCCATCCACCAGCCCGGCGGCGACGAGGCCGCCGGCGGTCAGCCAGACGTGACACTGCTCGAAAGGGTGCTCAGTGGACTTCGCAAGCTCTAGCGGCGGCGCGGCCCGTTCAACCACCAGCGCGAAGATCGTGGTGGCGGGTGGCTTCGGCGTGGGCAAGACCACGTTCGTCGGCGCCGTCTCGGAGATCAACCCGCTGCGTACCGAGGCCGTCATGACGTCTGCGTCCGCGGGCATCGACGACCTCACGCACACCGGCGACAAGACGACGACGACTGTCGCCATGGACTTCGGCCGCATCACGCTGGACCAGGACCTGATCCTGTACCTCTTCGGTACGCCGGGTCAGGACCGCTTCTGGTTCATGTGGGACGACCTGGTGCGCGGCGCGATCGGCGCGGTCGTGCTCGTGGACACCCGCCGTCTCGCCGACTGCTTCCCGGCGGTCGACTACTTCGAGAACAGCGGCCTGCCGTTCGTCATCGCGCTGAACGGGTTCGACGGGCACCAGCCGTACAACCCGGAGGAGGTCCGCGAGGCCCTCCAGATCGGCCCGGACACCCCGATCATCACGACGGACGCGCGGCATCGGGCGGACGCGAAGAGCGCGCTGATCACGCTCGTGGAGCACGCACTGATGGCCCGCCTGCGGTAGCCGTCCCGACGGACGTACGGAGAAGGCCCGAGCACCGGACGGTGCTCGGGCCTTCTCGTTCCCCCACCCCGCCCTCCCCCAGACTTCGTCCGGGGGGACCCCCATCCCGAAACCCTGCCGGGGGCTGGGGGCGGGGGGTTTCTCGGGGGGCTTCGCCCCCGGGCCCCCGGGATCGCGGCAGCTTCGCGCCGCGGTGCCGGGCCGGCCCACCCCACGGAACGGCGCCCCTGGCGGGCGCGTCCGTCTTCAGGCCCTGGCCGGCATGCCGAAGGCCCCCGTCCCTTGCGGGAGCGGGGGCCTCGGAGGTACGGGGGGTCAGCCCTGCCAGGAGTGGGAGGGGCGGAAGCCCGACTGGCGTTCCAGGCGGCGCCAGCCGGCCGTGGAGCGGGCGGACGTCGCCTCGTCCGCGGGCTGGGCGGCGGCGCGGGCGAGGAGGACGGCGGTGATCGCGGCCAGCTCCTCGGGGTCGGCGTGGCCCTTCTCGACGCGGAGAAGGCTGGCTGTGGCAGGCGTGGTCACTTCGGTGGGCTCCTCTTACTGAGGCGGGTTGCCGTGCTTGCGGGACGGCAGGTCGGCGTGCTTGGTGCGGAGCATGGCGAGGGACCGGATGAGGACCTCCCGCGTCTCGACGGGGTCGATCACGTCGTCGACCAGGCCGCGCTCCGCGGCGTAGTACGGGTGCATCAGCTCGGCCTTGTACTCCTTGACCATGCGCGCCCGCATGGCGTCCGAGTCCTCGGCCTCCGCGATCTGCTTGCGGAAGATGACGTTGGCGGCACCTTCGGCGCCCATCACCGCGATCTCGTTCGTGGGCCAGGCGTAGGTCAGGTCGGCGCCGATGGACTGGCTGTCCATGACGATGTACGCGCCGCCGTACGCCTTGCGCAGGATCAGGCTGATCCGCGGCACGGTCGCGTTGCAGTACGCGTACAGCAGCTTCGCGCCGTGGCGGATGATTCCACCGTGCTCCTGGTCGACGCCCGGCAGGAAGCCGGGTACGTCCAGAAGGGTGACGATCGGGATATTGAAAGCATCGCACATCTGGACGAAACGGGCGGCCTTCTCACTCGCCTCGATGTCCAGAACGCCGGCCAGCGACTGCGGCTGGTTCGCCACGATGCCGACGACCTGGCCGTCCAGGCGGGCCAGCGCGCAGATGATGTTGCGGGCCCAGCGCTCGTGGATCTCCAGGTAGTCGCCGTCGTCGACGAGCTCCTCGATCACCTTGTGCATGTCGTACGGACGGTTCCCGTCGGCCGGGACCAGGTCGAGCAGGACGTCCGAGCGGCGGTCCGCCGGGTCCTCGGAGGCCACGGTCGGCGGGTTCTCGCGGTTGTTCTGCGGCAGCATCGACAGGAGGTAGCGCACCTCAGCGATGCAGGTCTCCTCGTCGTCGTACGCGAAGTGCGCGACGCCGCTCGTCTCGGCGTGCACGTCCGCGCCGCCGAGGCCGTTCTGGGTGATCTCCTCGCCGGTGACCGCCTTGACGACGTCCGGGCCGGTGATGAACATCTGCGAGGTCTCGCGGACCATGAAGACGAAGTCCGTGAGCGCCGGGCTGTACGCCGCTCCGCCCGCGCACGGGCCCAGCATCACCGAAATCTGCGGGATGACACCCGAGGCGCGCGTGTTGCGCTGGAAGATGCCGCCGTAACCGGCGAGCGCCGAGACGCCCTCCTGGATCCGGGCGCCCGCGCCGTCGTTCAGCGAGACCAGCGGAGCGCCGGCCGCGATCGCCATGTCCATGATCTTGTGGATCTTCGTGGCGTGGGCCTCGCCCAGCGCGCCGCCGAAGATCCGGAAGTCGTGCGCGTAGACGAAGACCGTACGGCCCTCGACCGTGCCCCAGCCGGTGATGACACCGTCGGTGTACGGCTTCTTGGCCTCCAGGCCGAAGCCGGTGGCGCGGTGCCGGCGCAGCTGCTCGACCTCGTTGAAGGAACCAGGGTCGAGCAGCAGCTCGATGCGCTCACGAGCGGTGAGCTTGCCCTTGGCGTGCTGCGCCTCGGTCGCCCGGTCGCTCGGTCCGCGCCGGGCCTCCTCGCGCAGGGCGTGCAGCTCGGCCACACGGCCTCGGGCGTCGGTCGGCTCGCTCGGGATCTGGTCCACAACGGTCATGTACCGACCCTACGAAGCCGACCAAGGAAATCCCGCCGTTGACTCCGTACAGTCTCCCGTCCCGAATCCTGGTGGAGTAAGACAGAACCGCCTGCCATGCGGGTCGACCCGACAGCGCAGGGACCCTTGCTTTTGTCGGGTCTCTACATAGTCCTCTTATAGAGCCACCGTGCAGCGGTGCGTGGCCCCCGCCGTACCGGGGGTGATCCGCAGCCGGAGCGAGCGGCCCACGGCGAGGACCTCCACCGAGGGGTCGTGGGCGGTCACCCGGCGCACCGGCTGGTCCCAGACGAGCTCCAGCGGGGCTCCGGTCCGGGGCGGCTCGCTGATGCTCAGGTCGAGGACCGAGCGGCGGCGCCGGACGAGCACGCTCGCCGGGGCCGTGACCGTCAGGCGCCCCACCGTACCGGCCCGCCAGAGGTTCGCGGCCATGAGCCCGAGGGACGGGACCGAGACGGCCTGCCGGTCGGCGCTGTTGTCGAGGATCCCCAGCCAGTCCGGCTCGGCGGCGCGGGCGGCCAGGGTGCGCGCGGAGGCGCCGGGCATCAGCAGGTACGCGTACGAGGCGGCGACCGGGTCCGTGCCGTGGTCGAACCAGAGGGTCTGATAGGTGCGGGTGCGGCGCTCGGTGGAGCTGGTGGTGTTGATGTCGCTCCACGCGCCGGTCCGGTCCTCGCGCAGGGTGCGGAGGCCTGCCGTGCCCTGCGGGAAGACCCAGCCGCCGTGGCCTTCGAGGTGCGCCCAGCGCTCGCGGACGGTGAGCGCCTGCGTACCGCCCTCCCCCAGGTTGCGGTTGTCGACCACCGTCTCGACGGGCACGCCGTCGGCGGCGGTGATCCCCGCACCGAGGCAGATGACGGCGTCGGCCACGCAGAACCAGGACTTACGGGCCTCCAGGGTCGAGCCGAGCCCCTTGAGGTGCTGTCCGACAGCGGCGAACTCGCCGTCCGTGGCCCCGCCGACCCAGCGCACGGCCGGCTTGGGCGCGCCCCACTCGCCACCCGCGCGGTCGGCGAGCCGCTTGGTGGAGACGGTGGTGCCGGGGAGGCGGTACGGGTCGACGGTCGGCCAGAACCAGTCGGTGAACTGGCCGCCCTGGCCGGGGGTCCACCAGGAGGCCATCCCGGCTCCGGTGTGCCAGCCGCGCGGGTTCTCGCCGTTTCCGCACTCGTAGTACGAGATCCGGTCCGAGGCCATGGCGATGTTGACGGCCCAGCCGGGGCGGCGGTGGACGGCCCGGTCCATGGCGGCGAAGAGCCGGTGTCCGGTGGGTTCGGGGGCGGCGGGCACGGGGGCGGCGGCGACGGCGTGCAGCCGGGCGAGGTCGGCGACGCCGAACTGGCGGGCGGTGAGGATCGGGGCGACGGTGTCCCGCTCGATCCACCCCTTCACGCGCGCGTGCCAGCGCTCGCGCTCGGCGGGGCTCGCGCCGGCCGCGAGGAGGGCGATGGCGGCGATGACGCCCTGTCCGTGGAAGTGGTCGGAGCGCATGATCTGCCGCTCGTCGTTCTTCAGGTAACCCCGGCTGATGGCGCGGCCGTTGACGCTGTCCATCATCAGGCCGTCGTGGATCAGGGGCGCGTAGGCGTGCTCGACGCTGTCCAGGACGATCTGCCGGTTCGGGTCGGTGACGGCCCAGGTGGAGCCGGCCAGCAGGCCGAAGAGGCGGCCGAGGCCGTCGAGCATGACCTGCCCGTACGTGCCCGAGTAGGCGACCCAGGTGTGCTGGACGAAGGAGCCGTCGGCGTAGAGGCCGTCGCCCTTGGTGACGTACGGGAAGACGGGCGAGAGCGCGTCGCGGGCGAGGGCGACCTTGGCCGGGTTGGCGCCGAGGACGCCGCGCAGGGCGACGGAGCGGCATAGGTCGACGCGGTTGGCGCCGGTGGAGGTGCCGGTGTAGTCCCTGAGTACGGAGTCGGGGACGAAGTGGTCGACGGCGGCGCAGGCGGCCGCGATCCGCTCCGGGCCGAGGTGCGGACGGAGCGCGGCGACGATGTCCATGAGGAGGCGGGGGCTGCCGATCTGCCACTCCCACCAGTTGCCGTAGCGGGTGGTCGTGGGGTTGTAGACGCGGGCGGAGAGGTGGTCGAGGCCGCGCAGGACGTCGGCCAGGAGCGTCGCGTCGCCGGTGAGGCCGGTGCCGGGCTGGACGTACGCCTGGGTCATCGTCCACAGGCGGCTGTAGCTCTGGGTGATGCCGGCCGGCGGGTCGAAGGCGTAGCCGGGCCAGAGGCTGGTGTCGGTGGGGGCCATCGAGGCGCGGAAGGCGCGGGCGAGGTCTCCGGTCTCGGCGAGGCGGGAGGCGTACGGCTCGGCACCGGCGTCGAAGCCGGTGCCGAGCTGGAGGTCGAGCCAGCGCAGCCGCAGCGCCTCGAACTCCCCCTCCGCCGCGTGGGCGAGAGGAGGGAGCCCGAGGGCTGCGGCGGTGGCGGTGGCCGTGGCTGTGGCCGTGATCAGGAAGGTGCGGCGGGACCAGGCAGGAAGGGGCACGGGAGCCTCCCGGGGGAAGTGGTGGAGACCGGTTTCCGCACGGTGTAGCACCCGTTTTCCGACGCAATCAATGAGCACGGCACGCCTTGGTGCAAGCGCTTTCTGCCATCAACTCCCACAGCGGAACCGGGCGTTCCCCCAGTCCGCGTGATCGTTTCCGTTGCCGTCGCCGCCGTCCGCCACCACCAGCTCGACGTAGGAGGCCCCGGTGACGTCGGCGGTGAGCGACCAGGCCGGGTCCGTCGCCTTGAGGACCGGGGAGGCGACCTTCTCCGTCCCGTCGGCGAGGACGCTGAACCGGACGGTGCCGCGCGTGGTCTGGACGTCGTCCACGCCGACCTCGGCGGTGAAGGAGGTGCACCTGCCGCCCAGGTAATAGCGGACCTTGGCCGGGGCGTGGGTGCCCAGACCCTTGGCGTACGTCACTCCCCCGACCCTGAGCGGGCTGCCGTCGCCGGTGCCCGTCTCGCCGTTGGAGCCGTCGCGCTCGACCGGCCCCCAGCCGTTGGTGGCGGAGGTCCAGTCCAGGTCGCTCGCCCAGCTGTCGGTGGTGGGCGGCGGGGGCAGCGTGCGGGCCGTGGTGGCGGCGGTCAGCTTCCGGGCCGCTCCCCCGACGGTGTACGTGAGTGTCGAGCGGAGGGCGTACGGCTGGTAGGTGGCGTCCACCGGGGGCGTCACCTTCCAGGTGGCGGTGGCCTTGCCTCCCGCCTCGACCGTCCCGAGCGTCACCGGGGCGGCCGGTTCGGCGGTCCAGCCCTCGGGGAGTTCCAGGGCGGCCGTGGCCCCGGCGACGGCGGCTGCCTCGTCGTTGGTGAAGGTGGCCGTGACCTGGTTCGGGCGGCCGGGCTCCAGGGTCTCGGGGGCGGCGAGCGCGAGCGTGCCACAGGCGGCCTTCTCGGGGGCCGGGCCGAGGTCGGTGACCGTGAAGCCGTCGAGGACGAAGTCGGCGCCGTCGGGGGCGTCTCCGCGCTTGCGCAGTCCGGTCCAGGTGTCGCCGCAGCCGGCCGTCACGGTCTCGGAGAACTGCCCGGTCGCCCGCTGCTGTCCGATCGGGGTCCGGCGGGTCTCGACGGAGGTCCCGTTCGTACGGTCGTAGCCGGTGACCCATTCATAGGCGCCCGCGTGGCTCGACTGGTAGTCGTACTCCACCCGGTAGTTGCGGCCGTCCTTCATGGGGACGGTCCAGGGCGCGGTCCGGTAGACCAGGCCACTGTTCTCGTCGTGGGACTTCAGCGACTCGGCGCCACCGATGACGTCGTCGATCAGTTTCCCGTTCCAGCCGGACTGGGTGTACGGGGCGTTCAGCTGGGCGATGTGGGTGCGCGGATCGGTCGTACCGCCGGCGTCGCCCTTGAGGAAGGGGCCCCAGCCCTGGTCGACGGCCTCGAAGTCCTCGTACGCGAGCGCTCCCGCCTTGGTCGCCGGGTTGTTGGCGACGATCCGGACGTCGTCGATCCGGACGCGCGCCGCCGAGCCGCCCGCGGCCTCGGCCTTGAGGGTGGTCGCGCCGTCGGCGGGCGCGGTGAAGGTGACCTTGGCGCGCTGGAGGTGCGTGCCGTTCCAGTCGGAGGCGGCGACCCGGTCCTCTACGGCCGAACGCTCCACGGTGACGGACTTCCCGCCGGCGGAGAGCGTGGTCGGGCGGGTCTTGCCGGGCTCGACCTCGATCAGGGCGGAGGCGGTGTAGCGCGTGCCGGGGGTGAGGCCGGTGATCCGCTGGCGTACGGATGCGGTGGCGGAGCCGGTGAGTTCGGCGCTGTTGCGGCCCTGGTCGTCGGTGTCACGGTTGACCGTGCCGGTCTTCGACCAGGCCCGGAGCCCCGCGTCGTTGAAGCCCGGGTCCGCGACCGGGGTGCCCTGGCCCCAGCGCGGGTCGCGGGGCTCGGGGGTGCGGTCGGGGTAGAGGACGTACGGCTGTCCGGCGACGGCGTCGAGCGTGATGGTGCCGTTCACGGCCCGGACGGTCCCCGTCTTGACGCGGCCGTTGTCGGTGAGCTTGTGGACGGTGTACGAGCCGGCGCCGGCGGGCACGGCCCAACTCGTCTTCCCGCCCGCCTTGTTGTAGTGGTAGAGCTTCTTCCCACCGTCCCAGGGCAGCAGGTAGTTCTCGCCGTCGAGGACCTTGCGGCCGTTCTCGTAGAACGTGCGCTTCCCGTTCTCGACGGTGCCACGGACGCCGCCGGTGAAGGTGAGGTCGTTGCCGCTCCAGCGGGTGATCTGCTGCTGCTGGAGGTACTTGGCGGGCAGGTTCTTCTGCCAGACGTTGGCGTAGAAGCGGTTCCAGTCGGTCTCGCCGGTCCAGCCCTCGAAGTCCTGAAGGGCCGTCTGGCCGAGAACCGGGTGGTTGTTCCAGACGTCCTTCTCGCCGTTGCGGATGAAGCGGATGATCTGGGAGTTGAGGCCCTTGTTGGTGGCGCCGCCGTAGTTCAGGTCGTTGGCCCAGTGAGACCAGAGCGAGGCGCGCTCGAACTTCTCGGACCACTCGGTGGCGACGTTCCAGCCCTGCGCCTGGACGGCCTGCATCGTCTTGTCGGCGATCCAGCCGTGCGTGTAGTACACGTCGATGTAGAGCATCGAGAGGTTCGGGTCGGTCTCGTCGCGGAGCTGCTGGAAGCGACGGGCGAGGTCGCCGCTGTTGATGTCCCGGCGCTGGTCGATGTAGTAGCTCTGGTTGAGCCAGTTCCAGCCCGGCTTGGTCTTGTCGACGAGGGTCTCGCTGAAGTTCTTCGCCTCGGGGTACGACTCGGTGGCGTTGACGTGGACGCCGAAGCCCGCGCCCCACTTCTTCCCCTCCTTCAGGAGGGTGTTGAGGTCGGCGAGGCCGCCGGCGCGCTTGTTGTAGTTGCCGCCGTAGTCGGGGTGGGCGGAGTCGTGGCCCTCGGAGCCGTACCCCTTGAGCAGGGCGAACTGACCGAGTCCGTCGGTGGCCAGCGAGATCCGCTTGACGTCGTCGAGGGTGCGCAGGAAGGGGTGGGTGGCGTTGGACGCGAAGTTGAAGGGGATGTGGGCGATCACCCGGTCCGGGGTCTCGTCGCCGCCCGGGGCTTTGATCCCGATCGTGGGGAAGGCGAGGGCGGCGTCCTGCCAGTCCGTCGTCCCGTCGGCGTTGGCGTCGGGGGTGACGACGACCTTGGCCCAGGGCAGGTTCGCGCCGCTCTCGGGGGCGGGGGCGCCCGCGCCCCGGTAGGTCCACTGGCCGGACCAGACGCCGACGCGGGTCTCGGCGCCGTTCTTACGGGCCTGGTGCCAGAAGCGGGCGCCGTCCCGGGCGCTCGGTCCCGTGGGCTTGTCGTACGAGGAGTTGGACTCGACGGCGGCGGCGAGGGAACCGGTGTTGACCAGGGCGTAGCTCGCGCCGGTGGGGGCGGCCTCGGCAGGGGTGGCGTCGGTGATGTCGGCGAAGACGTCGGCGGTCCGGGTGGAGTCGGGGTCGAGCCGGGTGAAGGCGGTCTCGGCGCCGCCGTCCGTGGATCCGACGGAGACCAGGTCGTGGCCGGGTATGTCGATCGTGCCGACCCGGAAGGCCTCGGCGTCGCGGACGGCGGTCACCTGGAAGGTGGTGGCCCGGCCGCTGACGCTCAGGCGCGCGTCGATCTCGACCCCGGGCAGGTCGGGGAAGGCCAGGGTGTACGCGGCGGAGGTGGCGGTCAGGACGGGTGCGCCGGTGACGCGGACGGCGTGGGCGGTGCCGTTGAGGACGACCTCGGTGACCGGGGCCGTACTGCCGAGGAGGCGGGCGCCGGTGGCGCGGTCCGTGTAGGAGAGGACGCGCGGGAAGTCCTCGGCGACAGCGACGGAGAGCCGGTCGGAGTGGATGAGGGCGGTGGCGGCCGCGGCCGGTGTCTCCTCGGCGAGGGCCGGTCCCGCCGGTCCTGAGAGGGCGAACACGGCGGATGACGCGACGGCCAGCGCGCAGGCCGTACGGATTCTCCGCTTCGGGAGGGGCTTCGGGAGAGGCATGGGGACTAGTTGGCCCGGGTGGCAGGGCACCGTCAACGAGATCGCGGCAGGGCGGCCCCGGCAGTCCAAGAACCCCTTCGGTTAGTCCAAGCGAGTGGACGTCGGACCGATCTGTTGAATGTTGAACGGAATAGGGTTACGGTGGTTGTCGTTGAATGTTCAACGAACTGGAAACCCCTCGGAACCCCCTCCGAACCCCCTCCCCAAGGAGCACGTCATGGGCATCTTCGGCCGCAAGAACAACGACACCGACACCGCCGTCGCCACCCTCCCCGTCGACCCGGCGCTGGCCGCGCTGACCGGCGAGTACGCGATCGACCCGGCCCACAGCAGCATCGGCTTCACCGTCCGTCACGCGATGGTCACCAACGTGCGCGGCAGCTTCGCCGAGCACGAGGGCAGCCTGAAGCTGGACGGCGAGAACCCGCACGCCTCCGCCGCCTCGATCGACGTCAAGATCGCCTCCATCGACACCGGTATCGCCGACCGCGACGGCCACCTCCGCAGCGGCGACTTCTTCGACGCCGAGCAGTTCCCGCTGATGACCTTCCGCTCCACCGAGGCGGCGCAGCTGGGCGGCGACAAGTACCGCATCACCGGCGACCTCACGATCAAGGACGTGACGAAGCCGCTCTCCATCGACCTGGAGTTCAACGGCACGGCCACGGACCCGTACGGCAACGAGCGCGTCGGCTTCGAGGGCTCGGCCGAGATCCTCCGCTCCGACTGGGGCCTGACCTGGAACGCGGCGCTGGAGACCGGCGGCGTGATGGTCAGCGACAAGGTGAAGCTGAACTTCGACATCTCCGCGATCAAGAACGCCGCCTGATCCTGAGGCCTGCCCCACACGAGCGCGCCCGCCCCTCCGTCCATGACGGAGGGCGGGCGCTCGGCGTTGTCCTGGCGCATCACGCGGCGGTACGGACGAGAGGGCGGCCGCTCTCCTCCTGAGCGCTCGTCGCGAAGAGCAGCCCCGCCGTGAGCAGCACGAAGGCTCCGGTGGCGGCGTGGATGCCGAGCGCGGCGGCGTATCCGCCCCCGTGAGCGAGGACGGCGCCCGCGTCCCCGAAGGGGACGATCGCGAGAAGGAGCATCACCCAGGCCAGGGCCCGGCGCTTCCCGAGCGCGAGCAGGGTCAGGACGATGGCGCCGTTGGCGAGGTCCCGTACGGCCTTGACGGCGAAGTAGCCGGCGGCATCACCCTCGGGCCAGGAGGGGATGCCGAAGCCGGACGCCGCCCACTCGGGGGCGAAGAGGAAGTTGATGCCGAACCAGAGGCAGGCGAGGCCGAGGACGACGGACAGGGCGGTGGTGACGCGGTACAGGTTCACGGGTCCCCCAAGGACATTGATCTAGCGCCGCTAGGACTGATAGCAACGCTAGACCTACCACCGCTCTCTTGTCTAGCGGTGCTAGCGTTCTGGGTATGTCCGCACAGCAACAGCGCCGAGAGCGCGAACGAGCCGCCCGCCACAGCCTGATCGTGGAAGCCGCCCGGGAGATCGCCGAGACCGAGGGCTGGGCAGCGGTGACGACCCGTCGGCTCTCCGAGAAGGTCGCGTACAGCCAGCCCGTGCTCTACAGCCACTTCAAGGGCAAGGAGGGCATCGTCGCCGCCGTCGCGACGGAGGGCTTCGTGGAACTGACGGCGGCCCTGCGCGCCGCCCGCACCGGCGCGGCCGATCCCGTCGCCGCGCTCAAGGCCTTCGCCGAGGCGTATCTCGGCTTCGCGCGGGCCCATCCCGCCCTGTACGAGGCGATGTTCGTGCACCGCACCACGCTGGAGTTCGCCACCGACGACTCCCCCGAGATCCTGAAGACCGCGTTCGCCGAGTTCCTGGCCACCGTCGCGCCCTTGGCGGGCGCGCGCGACACCGACACCCTCGCGGAACTCGTCTGGAGCACGCTGCACGGCCTCGCCTCCCTCGACGGAACCGACCGGCTCCGTCCCGACCTCGCCGACGGACGCCTGGAACTGCTGGTCAACGGCGTTGTCAGTGGGGGCCGCTAGCGTCGGTGGCATGGAATTCCGTATCGACAGCAGCGACTTGACCGACGCCGTGGCCTGGGCCGCCCGGGTCCTCCCCGCCCGCTCTCCCGTGCCCGTGCTCGGCGGTCTGCTCCTGGAGGCGAGAGACGGCCGGCTGCGGGTCTCGGGCCTCGACTACGAGGCGTCGGCGCGTATCGAGGTCGAGGCGGAGACGGTACGGGAGGGCAAGGCGCTGGTCCTCGGGCGGCGGCTGCTCGACATCTGCAAGGTGCTGCCCAGGGGGCCGGTGGAGGGCGCGATCGAGGGGGCTCGGCTCTCGGTGACGGGCGGGGACGCCCGCTTCGGACTCTCGCTGCTGCCGCTGGACGACTATCCGGCGCAGCCGGGGCTGCCGGCGTTCCGGGGCGTGGTGGACGCGGAGGCGTTCGCGGCGGCGGTCGGGCAGGTGGCGGTGGCGGCCGGCCGGGACGACTCGCTGCCGGTCCTGACGGGGATACGACTCGCCCTGGACGGTACGAAGATGACGCTCGCCGCGACCGACCGCTACCGGTACGCGGTCCGGGCGCTGGAGTGGAAGCCGGAAGGCGGGGACGAGGCGGCTGTCGCGGACGACGGCGGGGCCGACGTGGTCGTTCCTGCTCGGCGGCTGGTCGAGATCGCCCGCTCGCTGACCTCGGCGGGGCCGGTCCGGCTCGCCCTGGACGGCGGCTCGATCGGCTTCGAGAGCGACGGCACACGGACGACGACCCGGCTGCTCGACGGCCGGCTCCCCCGCCACGACAAGCTGTTCTCCCTCGGCGAGCACGCCGTCGCCGTGACCGAGCGGGCCCCGCTGGTCGAGGCCGTGAAGCGGGTCGCGGTGGTCGCGGAGGGCGACAGCCCGGTCCAGCTCGCCTTCACCGGCGACGCGGTGCATCTGCAGGCCGGGTACGAGGACGACGTGGCGTCCCAGCGGCTTCCGGCCTCCCTGGACGGGGCGGAGGCGATGACGGTCGCGTTCAACCCGGGGTATCTGCTGGACGCGCTCGGCTCCTTCGGCACGGACACGGTCCGCTTCCAGCTGCTCGGGCCGGGGCAGCGGGCGCTGATCACGGACCGGGCCGACGGGGTCCACCAGCATCTGCTGATGTCGGTGAAGCCGCTGGTGTAGCGAGAATGCCTGGGCGGCTAGAAGCCGCCACCGCCGAAGTCCCCGCCGCCTCCGAAGTCGCCGAAGCCGCCGCCACCGCCGCCACCGAAGTCCCCGCCGCCGAAGTCACTGGAGCTGTAGTCGGCTCCGGAGAAGTCGCCGCCCTGGAACTCGCCGCCGCCGTACTCCCCGGCGTAGGCCGGGGTGGCGAGCATCGAGCCGAGCATGGTGCCGACCAGGAGGCCGGGGAGCAGGCCGCCGCCGAAGTAGCCGCCGGCCCAGGGGCCGTACGCCGGTCCCGCCTCCCAGTACGGGCGGCGGCCGGTGTCGGTCTCGACGGTACGGGCCAGCGGGTCGAGCCCGTCGTCGAGGCGGGCCGCGTCGGCGGCGCACACCGGGACCTCGCGGGCGGCGCCGCCCGCCGGCGTCCAGGTCCGGTCTTCCAGGGACGGGCCGTGGCGCGGGTCGAAGAAGCAGGGCGGACGGCGGTCGGGCAGTGGCCGGGACTCGCGGCGGGCCGCGAGCACGGCGAGCGAGTAGCGGCCGTCCTCCAGGGCCTGGGTCACGCCCCGGACGTCGTGCGGGTGCGTGGCCGAGCCCATCAGGGACTTCGCCTTGTCGTACGAGTCCAGGGAGCGCTCGTAGTCGCCGCGCATCGCGTCGTCGGCGCCGGGCTCGCCGGGATGGAAGTCGAGGCGTTCGAGCTCCTCGCCGAAGGCGGTGATGTCCTCGTCCACGACGACCCGCAGCTTGTCGAGGGCCGCGCGCTCCTCGGCCTCCTTGCGGAGCCGGTTGCGGCGGACGATCGCGTACGCGCCCGCGCCGCCGGCGGCGACGACCGCGCCGAGGGTGATCAGGCCGCCCACCGGGACACCGTCGTCGGCTCCGACCGAACCCCAGGAGGCGGGAGCGTTCCCGCGCAGGGTCGGCAGGGCCTGGTCCACGAAGTTGTTCAGCTCGGTGGCCGTGTCGACCCCGGGCTGGCGTACGGCGGTGACCAGGTTGTCCACCGCGTCCGCGGACATCACCGTACGGTCGGCGGCGGCGTCGAAGCCGTCACCGAGCCGGACCGCGTACAGCCCCGTCACCCCGGTCTCGGTGCGCAGGTTGCGCAGCAGGTTCTCGGGCGGATACTCGCTGGTCGCGGGCAGCACGGCGATGAAGAGCGGCTTGTCCGCGTCCTTGATCTTCTGGGCGAGGGCATCCGCCTCGGCCGTCGAGAGCTGGTCGCGTGCGCCCGGATCGACGTACACCGGCCCCTGCTTCAGGGCCGCGCCGGCGTCCGGAATCCCGGTGATCCCGGCCCCCGCGGAGGGGGCCAGGACCAGGAGCAGCAGCAGTGCCAGCCCCGCGAGGGCCGACAGAAGGTGGAACGGCCTGGTCCTCATGCCTTGAAACTACCCGAAAGCAGGCAAACAAGACCATAGCGGTCGGACTATCTCCGCACGGCCCGCTGCGCGGACTTCAGCTCCTCGATCGCGCCTGTCCGGTCGCCCCGCACGAGCCGCCGCTCGGCCTCGGCGAACGGTTTCGCCACGGCGGAGGTCATGGCGCGGGCGCCGCCGCTCTGGATCTTCTCCTGGAGGGTCTTGCGGAGCCAGGGGAAGTCGCCGGGCCGACCCACGTCACCGGTGGTCAGGCCCCAGCCGTACGGGAACTGCGGATCGTAGGCGGCGTCGCCCGCATTGATGGGCACCTGCGCGGCGCTCCTCGGCCAGGTCAGCGGAAGCCGCCCGGTGAAGGGCCGCTTGCCGTAGAGGACGTCGGCCACGCCGGCGCCCTCGGTGCCGGGGAGCCAGGAGGCCACCAGCGCGTCCATCCCCGCCAGCCGGTCGCCGACCAGCTGGGGACGCCCGGAGACGATCAGGACCACGCACCTCATCGCGGAGCACACCGCGTCCACGGCCTTGCCGTCGGCCTCGGAGAGCTCCAGGTCGTGGCCGTTCACACCGACGTCGCCCATGCCTTCCGCGTACGGGGTCTCTCCGACGACCACCACACCCACGTCGTGTCCGGCGAAGGGGGCGGAGGCGTCCGTGGAGTACGTGACGCGGCTGCCCGCGGCGGCTGCCCGGATGCCCTCCAGGATGGTGGTCCCGGGGATGGTCCGGCCCGAGGTGCCCTGCCAGGTCACGGTCCATCCGCCGGTCTGGTGGCCGAGGTCGTCGGCGTTGGACCCGGCGACGTACACCCGCTGTCCGGCGCGCAGCGGCAGCACGCCGGAGGTGTTCTTCAGCAGCACCTGGGACTTGGCGACGGCCTCGCGGGCGACGGCGCGGTGCTCGGCGGAGCCGATCGCGGCGGCGTGGGTGGTGTCGGCGTACGGGCGCTCGAAGAGGCCGAGGCGGAACTTCTGCTCCAGGATCCGGCGGACGGCGTCGTCGACCCGGGACGCGGGAATCCGCCCGGCGCGGACCTCGTCGGCGATGGTCCGCACCGAGTCCTTGTAGGTGAGCGGAGCCATGTTCATGTCGATGCCGGCGTTGATCGCGTCCCGCACGTTGGCGACGGCGTCGCCGGGCATCTGCTCCACGGCCTCCCAGTCGCTGACGACGATCCCGGGGAAGCCCAGCTCGCGCTTGAGCAGCCCGTCGAGCATCTCCGGGTGGCTGTGCATCTTCACGGCGCCCTTGCGGTCCCCGTCGAGTTCGAGGGAGGAGAACGAAGGCATGACCGAGCCCGCGCCGAGCTCCAGGGCCGCCCGGAACGGGGGCAGGTGGACGTTGTCCAGCTCGTAGCGGCCGATCCGGGCGACGCCCTGGTCGATCGTGTAGGGGGCCCGGCCCGAGCCGTAGGCGGTGCCGCCGTCGCCGATGAAGTGCTTGGCGGTGGCGAGGACCTTGTCGTCGCGGTCCAGGTCGCTGCCGTCCGGGGCGCCCTGGAGCCCGCGGACGACGGTGGCCATGGCGGCGACCAGCTCCGGGTCCTCTCCGAACGACTCGTACGTCCGGCCCCAGCGCTCGTCGCGGACGACGCAGAGGCAGGGCGCGAAGTTCCAGCTGACTCCGGTGGCACGGACCTCACGGGCGGTGAGGGCGGCGAGCCGTTCGGCGAGCGCGGGGTCGCGGGTGGCGCCGATGCCGATGTTGTGCGGCAGGACGGTGGTCCCCTGGGCGAACGCGTGGCCGTGGACGGCGTCCGTCGCGATCAGCAGCGGGATCTGGAGCCGGGTGGCGCGGGCGCGGGCCTGGTGCGCGTCGGACGTCCGGCGCCACTCCTCGGGAGTGCGGGCGACGGGGACGGCCTCGCCCTCGTGGACGAACGACCCGAGGGCGAGGGTGGTGATGTCCTCGGGCGAGCCGAGGGAGTTGGACCCGGCCTGGGTCATCTGGCCGGCCTTCTCGGCGAGGGTCATCCGGCCGAGGAGGTCGGCGGCCCGCTCGCGCACCGAGCGGGTGGCGTCGAGGTAGGGCAGGCCGTGGGCGTCGACGACGACCCTGGGGGGCTCGGCGGGGCCCTGGGCGCCCTGGACGGTGAGGCGCAGCGGGATGGTCTCGGCCGCTTCCGCCGTGCGGTCGCGGGTGGTGGCGACCGGGATCGTACGGGTGGCGCCGGGGGCGGTGCCACGGGGGAAGGTGAGACGGCCGGTGACGGCCGGGTAGTCGCTCCCGGGCCGGGCGGTTCCGCCGCCGACCGTGTACGCGACCGTCACGGGCCCGGCGAGGGCCCGGGCCGACTGAAGGGTGACGCGGACCCGGGCCGTGGCGCCTTCGGCGACGGTGGTGACCGGCGCGACGGCGACCACGACCGGAGCCGAACCGCCCGGAGCCGAGTCCGCGGGAACCGGGCCCGCCGCAGCGGAGCCGGCCGGATCCAGAGCCTCCGGAGCCGAAGCCGCCGGAACCGAGGCGCCCGACGCCGAGCCGCGCGGAGCCACGGCGCCCGGAGCCGAGCCGCCCGGAGCCGAGCCGTCCGACGCCGGGTCGGCCGGACCCGAGGCCGCCGTGAGGCATCCGGTCAGCACGGCGGCGGCCACCAGGGCCGCCGCCGTTCTCGTACGGGTACTGCAGAACGTCCTAGCCATGCCGCTCATGCTGCGGCGCGCCGCCACGGATCCGGCGGCACGACGCGCTCACTCCGCGGGGTCGACCCCCACCCGCAGCAGTCCGTACGTGAACGCGTCCTCCAGCGCCTGCCAGGACGCGGCGATCACGTTCTCCCCGACGCCGACCGTCGACCACTCGGCGTTGCCGTCACTGGTGGTGATCAGGACGCGGGTCGTGGACTCGGTGCCGTGGCGGCCCTCCAGGATGCGGACCTTGTAGTCGACCAGCTCGAACTTGGCGAGCTGCGGGTAGATCCGCTCCAGCGCCACCCGCATGGCGCGGTCCAGCGCGTTGACCGGACCGTTGCCCTCGGCGGTGGCGACGATCCGCTCGCCCTTGGCCCAGAGCTTCACGGTCGCCTCGTTGGCGTGGATGCCGTCGGGCCGGTCCTCGACGATCGCCCGCCAGGACTCCGTACGGAAGTAGCGGCGCGGGCGGCCCTCGACCTCCTCGCGGAGCAGCAGCTCGAAGGAGGCGTCGGCGGCCTCGTACGTGTAGCCCTGGAGTTCGCGCTCCTTGACCCGCGCGACGACCCGGGCGACCAGCGCCCGGTCGCCGCCGAGGTCGACGCCGAGCTCCTTGCCCTTCAGCTCGATGGAGGCACGGCCGGCCATGTCGGAGACCAGCATCCGCATGGTGTTGCCGACCAGCTCGGGGTCGATGTGCTGGTAGAGGTCCGGGTCGACCTTGATCGCGGAGGCGTGCAGTCCGGCCTTGTGGGCGAAGGCCGAGACACCGACGTACGGCTGGTGGGTGGAGGGCGTGAGGTTGACGACCTCGGCGATGGCGTGCGAGATCCGGGTCATCTCGGCCAGCGCGCCCGCGGGCAGCACCTTCTTGCCGTACTTGAGCTCCAGGGCCGCGACCACCGGGAAGAGGTTGGCGTTGCCGACCCGCTCGCCGTAGCCGTTGGCGGTGCACTGGACGTGCGTGGCGCCCGCGTCGACGGCGGCGAGGGTGTTGGCGACGGCGCAGCCGGTGTCGTCCTGGGCGTGGATGCCGAGGCGGGCGCCGGTGTCGGCGAGCACGGTGGCGACGACGGCCTGGACCTGGGCGGGGAGCATGCCGCCGTTGGTGTCGCAGAGGATCACGACGTCGGCGCCGGCCTCGGAGGCGGCGCGGACGACGTCCTTGGCGTACTGCGGGTTGGCCTTGTAGCCGTCGAAGAAGTGCTCGCAGTCGACGAAGACGCGGCGGCCCTGGGAGCGGAGGTACGCGACGGTGTCGCGCACCATCGCCAGGTTCTCGTCCAGGGTGGTTCGCAGGGCGAGCTCGACGTGCCGGTCGTGCGACTTGGCGACCAGGGTGATCACGGGGGCGCCGGAGTCGAGGAGCGCCTTGACCTGCGGGTCGTCGGCGGCACTGGCACCGGCCCGGCGGGTCGCGCCGAACGCGACGAGCTGCGCGTTCTTGAACGTGATCTCCTGCTGCGCGCGGGCGAAGAACTCCGTGTCGCGCGGATTGGCCCCGGGCCAGCCGCCCTCGATGAAGCCCACGCCGAAGTCGTCGAGGTGCCGCGCGATGGTCAGCTTGTCCGCGACGGTGAGGTTGATGCCTTCACGCTGCGCTCCGTCGCGCAGGGTCGTGTCGAAGACATGGAAGCTGTCGTCGACCTGGCTGTCGTCGAGGCGCGAGCTCTCGTCGGTCTCCATGGTCATGGCTGTGATGGCTCCTGTCGGATGTGGCTCCGGAAGGTCTGGATCCACTTGCCCCCATTCTCACGCGCCGGCCGTTTCCGGCGGTGGTGGGGCCGGAAAACGAAAAAACCCCTCGCGGGTGCGAGAGGTCTGCGCGCGGGTCTGAGGCACGGTGTCCACTGCCGCGGGGGTGAGGTCGCGGTTCAGTGGCCACTGCGGACCGGCGCGCTGCTGACGATAATCATCGTGGTAGCAAGCACGCGGGCAGTCTGCCACATCTGTACGGGTGGCGGGATCGCGGTCTCAGGATGCGGGCGGTGACCTGCTCGCCCTACGGTCGCAGCAGCAGGGTCTCCGCCACGAACTCCCCTACGTGTGCGAGGACTTGATCGCGACTCGTGCCGGGAATGCCGACCGCGACATGGACGCTGAAGCCGTCGAGCAGGGCGCGCATCCGGGTGGCGTAGCGGTCGGGGTCGACGGGGCGGAACTCGCCGCGCGAGACGCCCTCGGCGATCAGGGCGACCAGATCCCGGTGCCAGGCCCCCTCGATGGCGGCCTGCCGGGCGCGCGCGTCGTCGTCGGCGTTCTGCGACCGGTTCCAGACCTCCAGCCAGAGGGTCCAGTGGGGGTCGCGGGGGCCGTCCGGCACATAGACGTCGACGTACCCGTCGAGCCGCTCGCGGACGGTCCCCGGCCGCGAGAGCAGGGCGCTGCGCTCGGCGCCGAGCCGGCCCTCGCTCCACTCCAGGGTCTGCAGGAGCAGCTCGTCCTTGGTGCGGAAGTAATAGAGCAGGTGGCCGCTGCTCATCCCGACCTCGCGCCCGAGCCCGGCCATGGTCAGCCCGTCGAGCCCGCGCTCGGCGATGGTGTCCATGGCGGCGGCGAGCAGCTCCTCGCGGGGAGGTGCGGCATTGTTGCGGCGCCGGGGGGAGGCGGAGGGGTTTGGGCTGATGCTGCTCACTCGTACGTTCTACCCGATCGGCTCGGCGTCAGTGTCGCGGACCCATTCCTCCATGCGCCCCCGGCATGGCCGCAGGCTGTCACACAGCCTGCGGCCTGCGCGAAGAGGTTTCAGACCTTCGGCTGCTGCTGCGTGATGCAGTGGATGCCGCCGCCGCCCGCGAAGATCGCGCGGGCGTCCACCAGCGTCACGATCCGCTCCGGGAAGAGCCGGCGGAAGATGCCGGCCGCGATCTCGTCGTTCGGGTCGTCGAAGCCGCACAGCACCACTCCGCCGTTGCAGAGGTAGTGGTTGATGTACGAGTAGTCGACCCAGTCGCCCTCCTCGTCCTTCAGGACGGTGGGGGCCGGGATCTCCACGACCTCCAGCCGGCGGCCCTTGGCGTCCGTCGAGCGGCTGAGGATGTCGACGTACATCCGCGAGCGCTCGTAGTCCGGGTGGGCCGGGTCCTGCTGGCTGTGGACGACCACGACGCCGGGCCTGGCGAAGGCGGCGACGATGTCGACGTGGCCCTGGGTGCCGTAGAGGCCGTAGTCGCCGGTCAGACCGTGCGGGAGCCAGATCGCCTTCGTCGTGCCGAGCTTGGCGTGGATCTCCGCCTCGACCTCGGCGCGGCTCCACTCGGGGTTACGGCCCGAGCCGAGCTGGACGGTGTCGGTCAGCAGGACCGTTCCCTCACCGTCGACGTGGATCGCGCCGCCCTCGTTGACCAGCGGGCTGCTCAGCACGGGCACGTCGGCGAGGTCGGCGACATGGCAGGCGATCTTGGAGTCGTGCTCCCAGCGGGCCCAGTCCTGCCCGCCCCAGCCGTTGAACACCCAGTCCACGGCGGCCAGTTCGGTGCCGTTGCTGACGAAGGTCGGGCCGATGTCGCGCATCCAGGCGTCGTCCAGCTCGCGCTCGACCAGGTCGATCGCGTCGCCGAGCAGGGCCCGCGCGGAGTCCAGCTGGCCGGGGCCGACCACGACGGTGACCGGCTCGAAGCGGCGTACGGCGCGGGCGACGGAGGCCCACGCGGTGCGGGCCTCGGCCAGCTCCTCGTCGTTGGTGAAGGTCGGGTTGGGGCCGGGCCAGGCCATCCACGTGCGCTCGTGCGGGGCCCACTCGGGCGGCATACGGAAGGTCGTCATGAGAAGGGTCCTCAGAGGAAGTAGAGACGGTTCAGGGAGATGGAGTCGGCCGGTTCGGAGCGGATCGGGTCGCCGTCGAGGGAGACCAGTCCGGTGCGGCCGTCGACCTGTACGTCTCCGGTACGGGAGTTCAGGAGCAGGTCGCCGGGGCCGATGCCCCGGGTCCCGCGGACGGCGACCCGGCGACGGCGGGTCGGCATCAGGTCCGAGCCGAGGTCGACGGCGGCCTGGGCGACGAAGGCGACCGACAGGTCGGCCGGGGTCGCCCCGTGGGCTCCGAACAGCGGTCCGAGGACGAGCGGTTCGCAGGTGTCGGTGGCGGCGTTCGGATCGCCCACGACCCCCCACGCGGGGAAGCCGGACTTCAGCACCATCTGGGGCTTGGCGCCGAAGTACTGGGGCCGCCAGAGCACGATGTCGGCCATCTTGCCGACCTCGATCGAGCCGATCTCGTGCGCGAGGCCGTGGGCGATCGCCGGGTTGATGGTCAGCTTGGCCATGTAGCGCAACACGCGCGCGTTGTCGTCGTGCGCGCCGTCGCCCTCCATCGGGCCCAGCTCGGCCTTCATCTTCCCGGCCATGGCGAAGGTCCGGCGTACGGTCTCGCCGGCCCTCCCCATCCCCTGCGCGTCGGAGGAGGTGATCCCGATCGCGCCGAGGTCGTGCAGGACGTCCTCCGCCCCCATCGTCCCGGCCCGGATCCGGTCCCGCGCCATCGCGGCATCACCGGGCAGGTCGGTCTTCAGGTCGTGGACGGAGACGATCATCCCGTAGTGCTCCGCCACCGCGTCGCGGCCGAACGGCAGCGTGGGGTTGGTGGAGGAACCGATGACGTTCGGCACGCCCGCCATCTTCAACACGTTCGGCACGTGCCCGCCGCCACACCCCTCGATGTGGAAGGCATGGATCGTACGGCCGTCCAGGACACGGAGGGTGTCCTCGACGGAGAGACACTCGTTCAGACCGTCACTGTGCAGGGCGACCTGGACGTCATGCTCCTCCGCCACCCGCAACGCGGTGTCCAACGCCCGGGTGTGCGCCCCCATGTCCTCGTGCACCTTGAAACCGGACGCGCCACCCTCGGCCAGCGCCTCCACCAGCGGGGCGCCGTCCGAGGACGAACCACGGGCCAAGAAGCCGATGTTGACCGGCCAGGCGTCGAAGGCGTTGAAGGCGTGCTTGAGGGCCCATGGCGAGTTGACGCCAACCCCCCAGACAGGACCGAACTCCTGTCCGATGATGGTGGTGACACCAGAGGCGAGGGAGGCCTCCATGATGCGCGGGGACAGCAGGTGGACATGGGTGTCCACAGCACCGGCGGTGGCGATGAGCCCCTCGCCGGAGACGATCGACGTGCCGGTGCCGACGACGACGTCGACACCGTCGAGGGTGTCCGGGTTGCCCGCGCGCCCGATGGCGTGGATCCGGCCCTCGCGAATACCGATGGACACCTTGCGGATGCCCTGGACGGCGTCGATGACGAGGACGTTGCTGATCACCACGTCACAGGTCTCGCGGACGGCCGCGGCCTTGAGGTGAAGACCGTCGCGCGCGGTCTTGCCGAAGCCGGCCAGGAACTCGTCGCCGGGCTTCTGGGAGTCGGACTCGACCCGGACGACGAGCCCGGAGTCGCCCAGGACGACCCGGTCGCCCGCGCGGGGTCCGTGCACCGATGCGTACTCGTACGGGTCCATCACTCGCCCTCCTTCGTGAGCTGTACTCCCAGGTAGCCGCAGGCCGCGGCGCGCCGCAGGGCCTCTTCCTTCGCGCCGGGGGCGTCCAGCGGGCCGTCGACCAGGCCCGCGAAGCCGATGGCGATCCGCTCGCCGCCGATCGGTACGAGACCGACTTCCGCCTCGCCGTCCGGGTCGAAGCGGAAGGAGGACCCGGCGGGGACGGCGAGGCGCATGCCGTAGGCGGCGGCGCGGTCGAAGTCCAGGCGCGGGTTGGCCTCGAAGAAGTGGAAGTGGGAGGTGACGCTGACCGGGACGGTCGCCGTGTTGTGGACCTTGAGGATCAGCGCGGGCGGCTGCTCGGCCTCGGTCGGGCCCGGCAGCAGCGCACCCGGGGCGGCGTCGCCCAGGGAAGGACCGCCGATCGGGTCGGAGACGACCGCGAGCCGCGAGCCGTCGTCGAAAACGGCCTCGACATGCACTTCGGTGACGACATCGGCCACACCCGGCAGCACGTCGTCCGGACCGAGCACGGACCGGGCCGCGTCGATCGCCTCGGCGAGCCGTCGGCCGTCGCGGGCCGCCTCGCAGACGGTGTCCGCGATGAGGGCGGTCGCCTCCGGCACATTGAGCCGAAGGCCCCGGGCCCGGCGGGCCCTGGCGAGCTCGGCGGCGCCGAAGAGCAGCAGCCGGTCACGTTCCGTGGGGGTCAGTCGCACGTCCACACACCTCCTGTTTGAGCGCCACTCTAAACGTTCGATCCGTCGTAGCCAAGCATTGACGAACGCGGCGGTAGTGCGTCACATTGAGCGCCACTCTAAAACCTGTCCGCCCGCTTGCCCCGCAGGAGCACCTATGCCGATCGAACAGCGCGGAGTCGACACCATCCCTGAAGCGGAACGCACCAGTGGCCCGCGTGACCTTCTCTCGATCCTCCTCGGCTCGAACCTCTGCCTCGGAGTGATCGTCTTCGGCTGGCTGCCGGTCTCCTTCGGCCTCGGCCTATGGGCGTCGGTGACCGCCGTGGTCGCCGGCACGCTCGTCGGCGTCGCCGTGACCGCCCCGCTCGCCCTCGTCTCGCTGCGTACCGCGACGAACCTCTCGACCTCCAGCGGCGCCTTCTTCGGCGTGCGCGGCCGGCTCGTCGGCTCGGTGGTGGGCCTGCTGCTCTCCCTCGGCTACACGGCCCTGACGCTGTGGATCGGCGGGGACGTGGTGGTCGGCACGCTCGCCCGGCTGACCGGCCTGCCCTCCGGGGACACCACACACGCGGTGGTCTACGCGGTCCTGGCCGCCTGCACGGTGGTCGGCGCGGTGTACGGGTACGGGCTGCTGCTGCGGCTCAGCAAGGCGCTCGCGATCGGCATGACCCTGCTGCTCGGCGTCGGCCTGGTCGCGTACGCGGGCGACCTCACCGTCGCCCCTGTGGCCGACACTCCGTACCTGCTCGGCTCGTTCTGGCCGACCTGGGTGCTGGCGGCCGTCGCGGCCGGGCTCAGCGGTCCGGTCGCGTTCATCACGCTGCTCGGCGACTACACCCGCTACATATCCCCCGCGCGGTACAGCTCCAAGACCGTCTGGAAGACCACCTGTATCGGCCTGGTCGCCGGTCTGCTGATTCCTCAGCTCTTCGGTACGTACACGGCGTTGGCCGCGCGCGGCGCGCTGGACTACGCGGGCCCGCTCGTCGCGGCCTCCCCCGTCTGGTACCTCGTCCCGCTGCTGCTCGCGGCGACCGCCGGCACGGTCGGCAACGCGGGCCTGATGCTGTACTCGATGGGCCTCGACCTGGACGCGATCCTGCCCCGGGCGACCCGGGCGCGGGCGACGCTGGTGGTGGCGGCGGTGGCGACGGCCTTCGTGTTCCTCGGCCACTTCGCCTCGGACGCGCAGTCGGCGATGACGTCGTTCGTGCTGCTGCTGACGGCGATCGGAACGCCGTGGGCGGTGATCACGCTGATCGGGCACGCGCGCTGCGGCGGTGTCTACGACCCGGAGGCGCTCCAGGTCTACAACCGCCGGGCGCGGGGCGGGGCGTACTGGTTCACGGCGGGCTGGCACGCGCGGGCGACGGCGTGCTGGGCGCTGGGCGCGGGCGTGGGCCTGGCGTCGGTGTCGACGCCGTTGTACGAGGGGCCGCTGCTGGCCCTGACGGGCGGGATCGACTGCAGCTTCGTGCTGTCGGGTGTGGTGGGCGGCGCGCTGTACGCGGTCCTGACGCCGGGCGTGGCTGCGGTGCGGGAGCGTGAGGCGGAGCCGGAGGCCGTCGCTTCCTGAGCGCGGCTACCCCCTGGGTGTGACACACACCCAGGGGGTAGTGGTTCGACTAGCCCAGCTCGTGCGTCCAGCCGTGGACGTCTTCCGACTTGCCCGTCTGGATGGCGAGGAGGGCGTCGCGGAGCTTCATCGTGACCTCGCCGGGCTTTCCGCCCGACTGCTGCCACTCGCCGCGCGCCGACTTCACCGTGCCGACCGGCGTGATGACGGCGGCCGTGCCGCAGGCGAAGACCTCGGTGAGGGTGCCGTTCTCGGTGTCGGCCTGCCACTGGTCGATGGAGACCCGGCCCTCCTCCGAGGTGTAGCCGAGGTCCTTGGCCAACTGGAGGAGCGAGTCACGGGTGATGCCCGCGAGCAGGGAGCCCGTCAGCGTCGGGGTGACGATCCTCGGCTTCTCGTTGGACTCGGCCCCGTACACGAAGTACAGGTTCATCCCGCCGAGCTCCTCGACCCACTTGTGCTCCACGGCGTCGAGGTACGCGACCTGGTCGCAGCCCTTCGAGGCCGCTTCGGCCTGGGCCAGCAGGGAGGCCGCGTAGTTGCCGCCGGTCTTCGCGTCGCCCACGCCGCCCGGGACGGCGCGGACGCGGTCCTCGGAGAGCCAGATCGAGACCGGCTTCACGCCACCGGGGAAGTACGGACCGGCCGGCGAGGCGATGACGACGAAGAGGTACTCGTTCGCCGGGCGCACCCCGAGGCCGACCTCGGTCGCGATCATGAACGGGCGCAGGTAGAGCGACTCCTCGCCGCCGTGCGCCGGGACCCACGCCTTGTCCTGCTGCACGAGGACGTCGCACGCCTCGATGAACGTCTCGACGGGCAGCTCCGGCATGGCGAGCCGGCGCGCGGAGGCCTGGAAGCGCCGGGCGTTGGCGTCCGGGCGGAAGGTCGCGACGGTGCCGTCGGGACGGCGGTACGCCTTCAGGCCCTCGAAGATCTCCTGGGCGTAGTGCAGGACGTTCGTGGCCGGGTCGAGCGAGAGCGGACCGTACGGCACGAGCTGGCCGTCGTGCCAGCCTCGGCCCTCGGTCCAGCGGATGGTCACCATGTGGTCGGTGAAGTGGCGGCCGAATCCGGGGTTGGCCAGGATCGCCTCGCGCTCCGCGTCGGACAGCGGGCTGGAGGAGGGCTTGAGCTCGATCGTGGGCGTCGTCATGAGTGCTAGTCCTTCACCGGTTGTGTGTGACGGACCGCGCTCACGCCGCTATCAGTGCTCTGCTAGGACGTCCGAGCTTTCCCGCATGCCGCGGCCCCACGTTCGATTATCGCCCGGGGAGAGCTGTGCGCGAAAACGGTGTGAAGCGGTCCAGGGTTGATGGTGGCACCCCGCGACCGCATAGGTACAGCCGCCGGGTGCTTGGGGAGCGACCCGGCGGCTGTGGATGGCGCGTGTGGCGTCAGCGGCGGGTCAGCTCGCTACTCGTACCGCGAGCGCGTCGCCGATCTCGTCCGTCGTGCGGACGGAGTCGCCGCGCTCGGTCAGGTCGGCGGTGACGGCGGCCTCGATGCGGCCGGCCTCGGTCTCGTGGCCGAGGTGGCGCAGCAGGAGGGCGACGGAGAGCACGGTGGCCGTCGGGTCGGCCTTGCCCTGGCCCGCGATGTCCGGCGCGGAGCCGTGGACGGGCTCGAACATGGACGGGAACTCGCCGCTCGGGTTGATGTTGCCGGAGGCGGCGACGCCGATGCCGCCGGAGACGGCGGCGGCCAGGTCGGTGATGATGTCGCCGAAGAGGTTGTCGGTGACGATCACGTCGAACCGCTCGGGCTGCGTGACGAGGAAGATCGTCGCCGCGTCCACGTGCAGGTAGTCGGTGGTGACCTCGGGGAACTCCTCGGCCACCTTGTTGAAGATGTTGGTCCAGAGGTGACCCGCGTACGCCAGGACGTTGTTCTTGTGGACCAGCGTCAGCTTCTTGCGCGGGCGGGCCTGGGCGCGGGCGAAGGCGTCGCGGACGACGCGCTCGACACCGAAGGCCGTGTTGACGGAGACCTCGGTGGCGACCTCGTGCGGGGTGCCGGTGCGGATCGAGCCGCCGTTGCCGGTGTACGGGCCCTCGGTGCCCTCGCGGACCACGACGAAGTCGATCTCGGGCTGACCCTTGAGCGGGGTAGAGACGCCCGGGAGCAGCTTCGAGGGACGCAGGTTGACGTGGTGGTCGAAGAGGAAGCGGAGCTTCAGCAGGAAGCCGCGCTCCAGCACACCGCTCGGGACCGACGGGTCGCCGATCGCGCCGAGCAGGATGGCGTCGTGCTGCTTGAGGGCCGCGACGTCGGCGTCGGTGAGGGTCTCACCGGTGGCGTGGTAGCGCTTGGCGCCGAAGTCGTACTCCTTCGTCTCCAGCTTCACATCCTGCGGAAGCGCGGCAGCGAGGACCTTGAGGCCCTGGGCCACGACCTCCTGGCCGATACCGTCGCCGGGAATGACTGCGAGATTGATGCTGTGAGACATGTCGGCACCCTACTCCTCGTCCCATGGTCTGACACTCGTTGTCCACGATACGGACGGTCGCGCGTCGCGTGACACGGTCCCGATTTCTTCGCGATTCGTTCACCTCCCCCAGGGGGCCGGAGGCGTAAGTTACTGGCAAGTTGGCGCGCATGACTGAGGACACCCCACGCTTCGGGATTCCCGACGCCCTCGCTCGCCGCATGTCGATGCCGGAGCAACACGAGTACCTGCGCACGAAGTTGACGCGCCGTCGAATACTGGCCGGTTCGGTCGCGACCGCCGCCGCAGCCGGTACGGGCGTACTCGCCGGCGGCCCCGCCGCAGCCGCGGGCGCGTCGGCCGGCTCGGCCACGAAGACCTCCCCCACCCTGGTCACGGCCGCCGCCACCACGGCCGTCGACGGACGTTTCGTCGCCCCGTTCGGCCGTCACCTCTCCTTCGGCGCGGACCCGAAGACGCAGATGCGGATCTCCTGGCAGGTGCCGTTCGCCGTCGGCCGCCCGTACCTCCGGGTGGGGCTGCACCCCTGGGAGCTCGGGACGAAGATCGCGGCCGAGGTGCGCCCGCTGCACACGCCCTCCCTCTCCAAGAAGCTTCCGGCGGTCGACCAGGTCTATCTGCACGCGGCGCTCGACGGTCTGCGGCCCGGCACGACGTACTACTACGGCGTCGGCCACGACGGCTTCGACCCGGCCTCGCCCGAGCGGATGTCCACCGTCGGCTCGTTCCGTACGGCTCCCGCCCGCCCCGAGTCCTTCGTCTTCACGGCCTTCGGCGACCAGGGTGTCAGCTACCACGCGCTCGCCAACGACCAGCTGATCCTGGGCCAGAACCCGGCGTTCCACCTTCACGCGGGTGACATCTGCTACGCGGACTCCACGGGTATGGGCAAGGAGTCGGACACGTACGACGCGCGCGTCTGGGACACCTTCCTCGCCCAGACCGAGAGCGTGGCGGCGAGCGTGCCGTGGATGGTGACGACCGGCAACCACGACATGGAGGCCTGGTACTCGCCGAACGGCTACGGCGGCCAGTCGGCCCGCTGGTCGCTGCCTTCGAGCGGCCCGGACCCGGAGCTGGCGCCCGGGGTCTACTCGTTCACGTACGGCAGTGTGGGTGTCGTCGCGCTCGACGCCAACGACGTCTCGTACGAGATCCCGGCCAACAAGGGGTACACGGAGGGCCGGCAGACGGCCTGGCTCGACCGCCGGCTCGGCGAGCTGCGCGCCCGGACGGAGATCGACTTCGTGGTGGTCTTCTTCCACCACTGCGCGTACTCGACCGCCACCCACGCCTCCGACGGCGGAGTGCGCGACGCCTGGGTGCCGCTCTTCGCCAAGCACCAGGTGGACCTGGTGATCAACGGGCACAACCACGTCTACGAGCGCACCGACGCGATCCTGAACGGCGAGGTGGGCAGGCCGGTGCCGATCGGCGCGACGACCGACCCGACGCGCGACGGGATCGTGTACGTGACGGTCGGCGGCGCGGGCAAGGACCTGTACGGCTTCGGGCTCGGCGTCCAGGACAGCTACGAGGGGCACGTCCACGACGAGGGGACGATCGTCACGTTCCACTGGACGAAGCTGCGGCTGCCGGACCCGGACACGGTGGAGTGGTCGCGGGTCCGCCACACCGGCTTCTCGTTCCTGGCGGTCGAGGCCGTCGCGGGCGGGTCCCCGGTCCTGAAGGTCTCCGCGCTCGCCGAGAGCGGCGAGCGCGTCGACCACTTCGAGGTGCGGCGCTCGGCCTAGGTGTATTGCCCCGGGAGGTTGTGGACGGGTGAGGGAGGTCTCGGCTGAGGCGTCTTGAACGGGTGAGGGCCTTCCGGGTTCGGTGTGGATTGCGACATC
>NZ_JAUPWM010000698.1:0-251 GCF_032436795.1 Streptomyces sp. P9(2023) | reverse complement strand
AAACAAGCATCCATGACAGGCATATTTTTTTTATGCGCCATCATTGCTGCTTGTTTTATTAGCTCTACATTTATTGAGCTTGCAGAGAAGTAAGAGGATAGCGCTGCCCCCGCTAGTGTGAATGTGATCCATGAAATAAAGTTTAGTCTTTCATCTTTGAGGTAGAGGGCTTTGTTCTCTCTGCTGAGTGTGCGACTTCTACCTATTAAAAGAAGGTGAGTGATGTGTAATGCCCCTGATGTTAGTAGGAG
>NZ_JAUPWM010000697.1:0-251 GCF_032436795.1 Streptomyces sp. P9(2023) | reverse complement strand
ATTTCAGACAGTTAAAGTCAACTAAGATTTAGACACTAAAAGTTAGTGTCTAAATCTTAGTGCTGAAAAATAAAACAACACTTCCAATCATTACCTGTACAGAAGTTACACTTCAAGTAACTTCTGTAGAGTACTTAGCGTTTATCGATACCTGTTAGATATCGAGGTAAAACCAAGACTAAATCAATTGCTCTTGGATTATTGATTCTGATGAAAAGCCAAGTGCCCGATACCCTTTTTCTCGTTTATTG
>NZ_JAUPWM010000696.1:0-251 GCF_032436795.1 Streptomyces sp. P9(2023) | reverse complement strand
CTGCCAGGAACGGGCGACCACCTGTGAATCGACCAGATGCTTGCCCGAGGTGGGCGTCGCGGCGGGGTCACTGGATCTGTGCATGGCATATGTCTCACGGCCTGGTGTCTCTAACTGGGCCAGCCCGGCCCCGAGCCACTGTCTCAGTTTGAAACAGCGCTACGGCGAGGCGGTGCTCGCGCCCTGCTAGAGTACTCTTGTTGTTATATAAGTCATTGATTTAGATTGGTTTTTTGCCGAAATAAAAAAGC
>NZ_JAUPWM010000695.1:0-251 GCF_032436795.1 Streptomyces sp. P9(2023) | reverse complement strand
CGCAAAACCAATACAGATGAATCGTTAATTTTCACTTTTGAAATTCCAGAAGATTATCATAAGTCATCATCAGCGCCTTTTATCCGTATAACGCCGATTTATCTAAAAGAGAATATTTGGTCAGATAACGATAGTGAAAACTATCGTTTTAATTTTGCTGTTGAAACTTTTGCGAAACGTATAAGTGACACTTACCAAATAAGTGAACTCATTATCAAACGACTTAAAGAAATAAACGGTATCTGTTACTC
>NZ_JAUPWM010000694.1:0-251 GCF_032436795.1 Streptomyces sp. P9(2023) | reverse complement strand
GGCAACCTTGTGGTCAGACGATGTGACCATCAGTTCCTGATTGTAGGCATTGACCGGCGTGATACCGATCTCAAGTTCCACATCAGTACCGATAGGGACACCAATAGCAGCAGAACCGCTATTGGTAATCTCCGTCACCTTGATGGGTGCATGAGACACCACGGCGTAGTTCTGAAGATCAGTCACACTGTCAGGGAAGAATGCAGCCTTGTTCTGTTCAGTGTCAGAACGGTGATAAACCAGTTCCTGAA
>NZ_JAUPWM010000693.1:0-251 GCF_032436795.1 Streptomyces sp. P9(2023) | reverse complement strand
CGCCAAACTCGGTGGCGCCTTTCTCGGCGGCCGCGTGCAGCCATAACCGGTGCAGAAGCTCATAAATCTCTGCATCTGAGAGCGACGGCTTTTCGGACATGAAGGATTGATACATGGCGCAAGGCACTGACGCAACGATCCTTGCTGCGCTGCTGGATCATCTAGGCGCGCTGACGTTCACGCCGGCCTGGCAGATCGCGATGCCGGGCATCGACTTCCCGGCCGCCGGCCAGACCAAGCCCGACAACTAC
>NZ_JAUPWM010000692.1:0-251 GCF_032436795.1 Streptomyces sp. P9(2023) | reverse complement strand
CAGCAACACGAAGGTTACCGACCAGCCGAAACCAGGGCTGGTCCAGCCAGCCAATGTGGCGACGGCGGTCAGTACGGTACTCAACCAGACCAGGGCCATCACCGGGTTCTTGATGATGTGCTGCGGAGCCAGCTTGATGAACGCATTAATCAGCGCGGACTTGAAGCCCTTTGCTTCGTTTCCTGCGGAACGGTCAGTCCGATCCTGTGTATGTGTACGGGTCATTTTGATTTCTCTCAGTGCGCAACCAG
>NZ_JAUPWM010000691.1:0-252 GCF_032436795.1 Streptomyces sp. P9(2023) | reverse complement strand
CTTGAACGCTTTGTTATGCGATTTTGTTCAACGTACCACTTTTCTTTGATAACCAATAGCCGTCGCGAATTTCTTTTTTCATTGCGCTACCAAAGCTAGCATTAAAAGGAACTAACAAACCATCACAAATAAGCTCGTCTGAAAATGGTAAAATTGCGGTATCAACAACAGAATATTCTGGACATCTTTCTTCAATTGACGAAGTCAGTCCTTTCACTTGATAGTACTGGTTGCTATTAGGATGCAAAAACA
>NZ_JAUPWM010000690.1:0-252 GCF_032436795.1 Streptomyces sp. P9(2023) | reverse complement strand
TACCACGCTCTGCTGTTGGCTGAAGGCTTCGTGGTTCTGCTCGATGCGATTGAGCTGGTAGAGGTAATTGACCATCACCCCATGGGCCTGCTGCCACCCTTTGGGGGACGTGTCGGCGGGCCAGTTGAGGCGGTGCAGGCTGGCGCCAGTCCCCAGGTGGAAGCGGGCCACCGGGTTGAGCGGCTGGCCGCTCTTGTGTTTGACCTCGGTGAGGTAGTAAGCCACCAGGCGCAGCAGCGCTTTCTGGTTCGC
>NZ_JAUPWM010000689.1:0-252 GCF_032436795.1 Streptomyces sp. P9(2023) | reverse complement strand
CCGGGCGCTGTGCCGAAGAGCAGGCGGCCGAACATTATGTTGCGCTGGGGGCAGAATTGCTTGAGCGGCGCTGGCGCGGGAAATGGGGCGGTGAGGTCGACCTGATCTTTCGTCATGACGGTTATATCGTCTTTGTTGAGGTTAAGAAGGCTGCATCCCATGCCTTTGCGGCTGAGCGGCTTCTGCGCCGGCAGATGGATCGCATCTGTGCTTCGGCCAGCGAATATGCCTATCTGCACTGTGATGGTGACA
>NZ_JAUPWM010000688.1:0-252 GCF_032436795.1 Streptomyces sp. P9(2023) | reverse complement strand
AAAAAGTGTTCTCCAAGTCGGATTCAGCTTCTTGGAGCAACATATTGAGAAGAAGCGAGTAGAAGAGCAATTCAATAAGCAGAAGGATTGAGTGTAGTGAATGTCGATGGTGTTGATATCAATATTGACCTTAGTGGTGTGGAGTCAATGAAAACCGAGGCACTAGCAGATAGTCATGCCCTGGAAGAGATCACAAGGCAGGCTGTAGCCGAAAGCTTCAGGGAGGCGGGACTTGAGCTTGATATCAATATA
>NZ_JAUPWM010000687.1:0-252 GCF_032436795.1 Streptomyces sp. P9(2023) | reverse complement strand
ATCATGTTTGGACTACAGAAATCCATTGCTTCGTAAGCTTGATCTCTTAGCTTATTATAATATTCAAGATCATTAGGGTGAATATTTTGGCCTAACCTTGTTCTTTCATGAAGAGTTCCAAACTGTGCTATATCATACAGAGCCTTAAAAATATAAGGACTAATTTGTGGATGGTCTTCTGGAACATTCTCTGCTCAGTTATAGCAGTTTCTAACATTATTATTCTGGCTCATCATTAGATTTAATCCATTC
>NZ_JAUPWM010000686.1:0-252 GCF_032436795.1 Streptomyces sp. P9(2023) | reverse complement strand
GGGAACTATTGTTTGACCAGAACTACAACCAAAGCGGTGGTGATGTTTTTGCTACATGAGCAAAAATTCTTACAGGAATAGACGTAATGAATCCATTCCGATAAAGACTTACTTTGGGTTTCAGAGCTTCTGTTCTATTGCTAGCAACACCAACTACCCTATAAAAAACAAGGGCTAATTTCCAAAAATTATTTTTTACAGTTGAAAGTTGTCAATGTTCAGCCTGAACACACCACATGATAAGTTTATAAC
>NZ_JAUPWM010000685.1:0-252 GCF_032436795.1 Streptomyces sp. P9(2023) | reverse complement strand
CCGGGCATCAACCACCGCAGCATGAGTGACGCCAGAGTCAAACCAGACATCCAGCGTATCGGTTACCTTAGTGTATTTGGCCGCATCGGCGCCTAATAGCTCAGCGGCCTCTAAATCGAACCAGGCTTGAATACCACCTTGCTCGACCCGTTTGGCCACTTGCTCAATTAAGTTAGCGGTATCCGGATGCAACGCACCGGTATCTTTATCGACAAAAAGCGCAATTGGCACACCCCAGGTACGCTGACGCGA
>NZ_JAUPWM010000684.1:0-252 GCF_032436795.1 Streptomyces sp. P9(2023) | reverse complement strand
CGCCGACTAGGGTGCCCCCCAATCCACTTGACAAAAATAATACCATAGGCCGTCTGAAACATGAAATCAAAAGAATTTTTCCGCGAGCTTGAAGAATACGCCGCAGAGCTGCGCCGCACCATTGAGGCGGAGGTGGAGGGCTTTTCGACCGCGCCCGAAGACATCAAGGCGCGGCGCGAAAAGGTTTTAGATCCTGTGGGCGGCTATGAGTATTTTACAAAAAACTATTTCCCTCACTATATCAGTAGCGGC
>NZ_JAUPWM010000139.1:0-506 GCF_032436795.1 Streptomyces sp. P9(2023) | reverse complement strand
AACGTTTACTTACACCTTTCGTCTCCCTGGTCTTCTAGGTAACTGATGATGCTCTACCAACGCCAATCAGGTTTTACCCTTGTCGAGCTAATGGTTGCTATGGCAATTGGCACCCTGATTACTCTAGGCGCCGGACAGCTTTTTTTGACCACATTTCAAACCTTTAAAAAAGTAGACGAGCTAAGCCGAAAGCAGGAGTCGCTTGTTTTTATTACAGGCGTAATGATCCAAGATATCCGGTCTGCAATAAATGTTGACGTTGAGTCGGATGCAGCAGCTATTGGACTTTTAGTTTCTTCTGCGGGTAGTCGATGCGATGAAGATGAGAATTTAGAGAAAAGGTACTTTTTGTCAGAAAAAAACGGGAAATTTTCTTTAAGTGTTAGCAGAAAGTGTGATGGCGAAAGCAGGTGGCACACTGAGCCACTTGTTGAAGGCTTTTACGACGATAGTGAAGAGTCGTTTTCTTTTGAAGACTTAGACGATGGTCTTTACCAGATGACAAT
>NZ_JAUPWM010000683.1:0-252 GCF_032436795.1 Streptomyces sp. P9(2023) | reverse complement strand
ACAATGAACTTCTTCACGGTCTCGGGCGTCGCGGACACGCGGCTCTCGCCGGCCACGGCCTCCTTGAGGACAGCGATTTTCAACGGATCAGCCCTTGGGCGCGATCAGGAAAACCACCAGCAGTCCGGTAAGCGCACTCAGGATCGTGCCCCACTTCAGCAGCTACAGGAAGCCCGGGGGAAGAATGCATGTCCGACGATCATGGCGCGCCGATGGATTACAAGGCGCACGACAACACCTATTCGGGCTTCC
>NZ_JAUPWM010000138.1:0-507 GCF_032436795.1 Streptomyces sp. P9(2023) | reverse complement strand
AAATAAATATGCCACAGGCATGTGACCAAGCACAGAGCATCCCGTATAAGCGCCCGCCAGCTAGTGAGTGTTTGACTACGATAGCCAGACTAGGTCCAGGGGACATTGCTCCCAATAAACATATGGTTAATAAGGTAACGATAAATGTGAATGTCATGTACTTCTCCTAGGTATCCTGCCTTATTAAAAGCAGTTTCTGAACCATACAAGAAGATTGCCATGATTTGAAATCATGATAAATCATACTAGGGATGATTTGGGGGACTGATGGTGAGTTGTTAATCAACTAATGTGAATAGAATATTCATTCTCTTGCATTATCAACATGATTTGTTCTCTTATCCATTTGTGGCTTGGGGCATTATCAAATTTAGGGTGCCAAATTAACCAATACTTATTAATGCCAATGTCAAATGGTAGTTGCTTATAAGTGATGGATGATAGTTTTTCGAGCGTTTTGGCAATATGTAGAGGAATGACCATGAGTGAGTCTGTTTGAGTTAATTG
>NZ_JAUPWM010000682.1:0-252 GCF_032436795.1 Streptomyces sp. P9(2023) | reverse complement strand
AAGACCAAGCAGATCGAGGAGACCAAGGCGGCCGCAGCAGAACAGCGTAGAAAGGATGCCGAGGCTGCCGTGGCAAAGGCGCTTGCCGACAAGCAGGCGGTCGAGAAGGCGCTTGCCGACAAGATCGCGAGCGACAAGGCGGCCGCCGAGCTGGCTGCGAAGCAGGCGGCGGAGAAGGCTCAGCGTGACCGTGAGCAGAAGGTCGCCGCAGTCGCTCCATCTCAGACGGCGCCCAGCCTCTCACCACAGGAG
>NZ_JAUPWM010000681.1:0-252 GCF_032436795.1 Streptomyces sp. P9(2023) | reverse complement strand
CTGCGGACAACGATGTTTTCGCAGGGACCACTACTGTTCAGACCGTCATTGCCACGCAGGACTATGCGCTAAGTAAGCGAGTGGAGACGGTACAGTCGGCCGTTGGTGATGTATCCGCAAGCGTTCAAGAGACTTCGCAGACTCTAGTTGATCTGGATGGGCAGATCAGTGCATCGTGGACGTTGAAGCTTCAGATTGCCGCTAATGGGCAATATTACGCTGCTGGCATGGGTGTTGGCATTGAGAATCAGC
>NZ_JAUPWM010000680.1:0-252 GCF_032436795.1 Streptomyces sp. P9(2023) | reverse complement strand
TCGCCTTTCTGCGTACTGAAGAATGACGGCAGGACCGGAGACTTAGTCTTAGTCCAATCCAATAGCTTTCGTTCGATAGCGGCTCGCGCCATTGCATGGCTCATTTCGCCACCCTCGATACAGCATTTTGCACGATGTTATTAAATCTAGCCAAAGTGATACGAATCATGCCATTTGGTGCTTGTTTAGATGAACCATACTCAAGAAACGGGACGTGCGGCGTGGCATTGGTGATAAATGCCGTGTCGCCGA
>NZ_JAUPWM010000679.1:0-252 GCF_032436795.1 Streptomyces sp. P9(2023) | reverse complement strand
CAATATTCAATTCGCCAATATCGGCAATTTGCAAGTTGGAACGACTAACCTAGCGCCGAATGCGGTTACTGATGTTCAATTTGCTCAAAATGGTGGCGGTAGCGGGCCAAGAGAACTATACCTTACTTGTAATCACGGCTTAGGTTCTCCTAAAATCGAAATTAAGTTTAAAGGGGTGGTGCGCAATGTCGCATCTGAAACAGCGCAAACAAGTGTGGTTTTAACGGATATGAATAACGGTCAAGAACTGGA
>NZ_JAUPWM010000137.1:0-507 GCF_032436795.1 Streptomyces sp. P9(2023) | reverse complement strand
ATCGTGGCTACAACTGCGGATGCATCAATAATGAGATACCTAGTTGGATTGATTGGCCTTGGTTGTTTAACTCTTATCTACTGGCAATGGTCAAGTCAACCATCCGCTGCCGAATCTACCACACTTGTCAGTCAAAAAATTGAACCATCAACAATGGCCGTAACGCTGGGTTTATCACCGCGCTCACGCCAAGAAGAGATGATTGAACTTCAACTAAGCCATGAGCTCAACATGGTGATTAATCTGGATCCTAAGCAACCTGTCTTGGAGGCAACGCCATCAGAGAGCGTTACGCAGCCAGTTAACGATGAGAATCTGACGATTGAAGAATTTCATTCACTAACAGATCGCCAGAGAAGAGATATTACCAAGACGGCCCCAGACACGACTCAAAATCGCCCTCCTCATATTAACCAAACCTACTATGAGCAGCTTCAGCAACAGATCGCTGTTTGGGTATTACCACACGGCAGCGCGATCCATTATTCCGTTGCTATTGAACCTTTA
>NZ_JAUPWM010000678.1:0-252 GCF_032436795.1 Streptomyces sp. P9(2023) | reverse complement strand
CTAAAAATGAAGCAATGTGATGTTCAGTCATCTTTTGTTGCTAACTCAGACTTGGCAATCAAAGCCAAGCAATAATAAAGTATAGAACCACACGGTTCATTTACCAATAAGAGTTATTTAAATATCATGGCAAACACCTATATTTCAGGCATTAGCGCCCTAACGTCAGGCCGATGCATTCCCCCTCTTTTAGCGCTTGCAACCTGTTTTGCTGGCGCATCTGCTCATGCTGATACTTACTTCGGTTTTAAC
>NZ_JAUPWM010000038.1:0-66995 GCF_032436795.1 Streptomyces sp. P9(2023) | reverse complement strand
CACCTCTCTCTTCCCCTGGAGTCACCCGGTCATGCAGAACGCACCTGTTCCTTCGTTGATCGGGGAAGAGTACGAGGTCGAGGTCGGCCCGGTGGCACACGGCGGCCACTGCATCGCGCGTACGGAGGAGGGCCGCGTCCTCTTCGTGAGGCACGCACTGCCGGGCGAGCGCGTGGTGGCGCGGGTGACGGAGGGCGAGGAGACGTCCCGCTACCTGCGAGCGGACGCGGTGACGATCCTCGACGCCTCCAAGGACCGGGTGGAAGCCCCCTGCCCGTTCGCGGGCCCGGGCAAGTGCGGCGGCTGCGACTGGCAGCACGCGAAGCCGGGCGCGCAGCGCCGCCTCAAGGGCGAGGTCATCGCCGAACAGCTGCAGCGGCTGGCCGGGCTGACCCCGGAGGAGGCCGGCTGGGACGGCACCGTGATGCCGGCCGAGGGCGACAAGCTGCCGGCGGGCGAGGTCCCGCAGTGGCGCACGCGCGTGCAGTACGCGGTGGACGCGGAGGGCCACGCGGGCCTGCGCAAGCACCGCTCGCACGAGGTCGAGGTGATCGACCACTGCATGATCGCGGCTGAGAGCGTCTCGGAGCTGGGCATCGAGAAGCGGACGTGGGAAGGCATGGCCTCCGTCGAGGCGATCGCGGCCTCGGGCTCGGGGGACCGCCAGGTGATCCTGACCCCCCGGCCGGGCGCTCGTCTCCCCATCGTGGAACTGGACAAGCCGGTCTCGGTCCTCCGGGTCGAGGAGAAGGACGGCGGCGTCCACCGCGTCCACGGCCGCGCCTTCGTCCGCGAGCGCGCCGACGACCGCACGTACCGCGTCGGCAACGGCGGCTTCTGGCAGGTCCACCCGAAGGCCGCCCAGACATTGGTCCTCGCGGTGATGCAGGGCCTGATGCCCCGCAAGGGCGACACGGCCCTGGACCTCTACTGCGGCGTCGGCCTCTTCGCGGGCGCGATCGCCGACCGCGTCGGCGACCAGGGCGCGGTGCTCGGCATCGAATCCGGCAAGCGCGCGGTGGAGGACGCCCAGCACAACCTCCAGGACTACGAGCGCGTCCGCATCGAACAGGGCAAGGTCGAAACGGTCCTCCCGCGCACCCGGATCACAGAGGTCGACCTCATCGTCCTGGACCCCCCGCGCGCGGGCGCCGGCAAGCAGACGGTCAAGCACCTGTCGGGCCTGGGCGCGAGGCGGGTCGCCTACGTCGCCTGCGACCCGGCAGCCCTGGCCCGCGACATCGCGTACTTCAAGGAGGGCGGCTACCGGGTCCGGACGCTGAGGGCCTTCGACCTGTTCCCGATGACGCATCACGTGGAGTGCGTCGCCATCCTTGAGCCTGCTGAAAAGGGTCGCTGACCTGGCGTTTCTCCGAGTGTGCGTTATGGGCGTTACGTGCGCTAGGTGCGATATCTTGACGCATATTCGACGCACGTGACGCACGTTTGACGCACGAACGGCACGTCTTCTGATGGGTCGTCATGCAGCCTTAGTGACCACCGAGTGGAGCCCCCAGCTGCCTGGTCTTAGGCACCTTGAGGCGGCTGGGGCACTGGCTGCTGAGCTTTTGGCTGCCCCAGCCCCACCCGCTTCTCGGTAGTGACATTCCGTGAGGCTAGGCGGGGGTCCGGCCCATGCTGAGTCAGGGGCCGTACGGGCTCCAGTGCCCGAGAAAGGGCCTAAGATCGTCGGCTCGCGGTTCGGGGATGTCGGGCAGTCGCGGCGGTGATTTCAGCGGGTCGAGGCGCTCCACGCGTGCTGCCGCCCAGTCGATCCATGTTTCGGCTTCGCTCCTGGCCTGACCTGGGGGCATGGTCTCGATCCGGGTGCGTACGGCGCTCACGTACTCCGTTAGTCGGGTGGCGTGGCGCCATGCGGCTTCCTGCGCCTCGAAGTGCCTGACGCGGTACGCCTCGGCGTACTGGACGCGCGCTTCATCCATGGCGGCTTCCCAGTGGATGCGCTTCTGACGGGCTGCTTCGATCTCGTCGAGACGTTTGCGTTCGGCGGCTTCGCCGCGAAGCGTGACCTCCTGCGCGATCTCGGCGAGCTGGGCTTCGAGAGAGTGTGCGGGGGTGTCGGACCATTCGCTCGCCCGGTGCGGCTGGCCGCCGCTGAGGACGAAGCGGAGACGTTCGGACGGGGTGTAGTCGAAGCGGGGGATCCTGATCCAGGACTTCTTCTTGGCCTCGGCGAGTTCCTTCTCGGTGGCGACGTGCTCAGTCCGGTCCTGTTCCTGGAGGACGAGGAACTCCACGGTCTGGCCCTGCGCGGTGATGGTGAAGTGGGGAGACGCCCTGTGGCGGCGATGGGGCGGGGGCGCGAAGCCGGTCTGCCCTGCCGCACTGGAGTGTCCTGCGTTCTCGGTGGCGATGATCAGCGCCTGGATAAGCCTGAGGGCGCGTCCTTGGACGGACTTGGTGAGGCCCAGCGGCTGGGGTTCGTTCTGCATGGCCCGGACCACGCTGTGCGGCCGCGCGAGCCGCGAGGGCACAGGGACGGGTTCGAGGGGCGCGAGGCGCCAGGCTGGCATGTTGACGAGCTTGATCTCGTACCCGCCACGGCACCAACCTCCATAGAGCTCCTTCGTCTCCGGGATCCTTCCGGATCTGCGCGCCGCAGCTACACGCGACGGCCACTTCTCCAACTCCGGACCGCTGCCGCTCTTGACGAGTCGGCCGCCCGCCTCCGCGAGCTCCTGTAACAACTGCTCCGTGAAGGTCACGCGAGGCCGTGGAGGAGGGCTGGGCTTTCGCCCAGCTGCCGGAATTTCCTGCGCTCGGGTGGGCGGCGGTTGCGGAGTGGCGGCCTGGGCCTTCCGCGGGCGAGGCCTGCGGGGAGGGTACGTGCCGTGTGCCAGGTAGTGCCGACCGGCGCTCGTCAGAGCGACGCTCCACTGCCCACCCTTGCGGGAGACCGTGACCAGGCCCCGGTTCTGCAGTGCCTGACAGGTGGTTTTGTAGGAGCCGGTCTCCCATACGCTGGCAGGACACCCGGCTTCCACCCACTCAAGAACCGCAAGCTGACGTTCATTGACCGGCCGTTCCAATGGTCTGCCCTCGGATGATGGCTGCGTGACGGGCGGATGCTGTCAGTGATCGTGGTGCAGGGTGGGTGCTGCGTGGAGGGTTCGCCTGAAGATTAGCCAGTGTCGCCTTTTCCGCCGGCGGGATTCGAAACCGCGCACATGACTCCGGAGGCCGTCGTTTTCCGATGTTTTACCAGTTCATCGGAGCATCTGATTCTATGTTAGTGGCCCAGCCTCACGCATGTTCCGCGAAAACGAAACGTTCTGCTTGGTTGCCATTGCATGCTTTCCGGCTTGTTTTGAAAGTCTGGTGCAACGTGGCGGATGCCGTGGGGCGTTGGTGGGTGTAGGGGTGCGTGCACCGGGCCTCGATTCGAACGAGTGGGTGGTCGCTTGCATGGATGGCCGAGTGTGCCTGACCGCAGGGAATGCGGCGGCTCCCGGTAACCGCAAGGTCGTATGCCGGTCGAGTGTCGAGTGCGCCTGAGGGCGTACGCGGTCTGTCCGTGGCAGGGGGCGTCACTTCCGACCGGGGGTCCATTTCATGCCGAGCCGGTAGGCGCGGGAGATCACGTCCTGGACGCCGGGGCCGTCCTGCGGAGTGAACCAGCGCACCTCGCGGCCGATGACGAGTTCGCCCTTCTGGCGCTTGATGAGGGCGATGGCGCAGGCGTGTGCCTGCGGCGGGCACTCGTCCAGAACCACCCGGAAGCGGTCACCGCGGTCGGAGGTCAGCGTCACCACGGCGTCGAGGCCGCGGAAGTCGCCGGACCCTTCGTAGATGTAGACGAAGAGCAGGAGCTTCTGGAACTCGGCCTGGTGGTCCAAGTTGATGACGAGGTTCTCTCCCGTCTCCCGGGCGCCGGTCCGGTCGTCCGCGTCGAGGGCGACGTACGGGAAGCGGTCCACCGTGCCGAACGCGTTGCCCAGTGCCTGCACCACGGTCTTGGAGCCGTCGGTGCAGCGGATCATGCAGCCGAGGTCGAGATCCACATGCCTGGCCGCGGCCGACCGCAGCGATGCCCGTATCCGGCCGAACAGGCCATGGGCCTCGCCGGCCGCCCGCTGGGCGGCGGCCTGCGGTGAGGTCCAGTTGAGGTTGACCTTGATCAGT
This sequence comes from Streptomyces sp. P9(2023), assembly GCF_032436795.1. Classification (NCBI taxonomy): domain Bacteria; kingdom Bacillati; phylum Actinomycetota; class Actinomycetes; order Kitasatosporales; family Streptomycetaceae; genus Streptomyces; species Streptomyces sp. P9(2023). The sequence goes on along the minus strand of NZ_JAUPWM010000038.1, from coordinate 62,852 downwards.
CCCGAGGTCACGCCGTGCTTGTCCAGGGAGACCGTGGGCGAGGCCTTCGTCAGGTTCACAGTGGCGGGCTGGGTCATGCGGCGCCTTTCGGGGAAGGCCCGGGGAGCCGGGGTGGTCGACGACCATACAGGCGGGGCGTGAGGCGCCGCAGGGAATCAGTCGTTGACGGTCTGGTGCGAGGAGGATCCGTCGGCCGGGCGGCGGAGCCGGCGGGACTTGGAGGGCGTGCGAGTTGCTGAAAGCAGCAGCGACGCGCGGAGGTGGCGCCGTACTGATCCCTGGGGTTGTTCGATCCGGCGGCCGTTAGTGTGAGCGCAGTTGGTGGGGGAGTCCGAGCCGGAGCGGAGCGCGGAGAGTTTTGGGCGGTCTTACGGAGGCGAAGCTGAGGGTGCTGGCCGGCGAGCGTTCGTTCGGGCGGGGGCTCGGTTACGTCGACGAGGTGTCCGGTGTGGAGTTCGGTGACGGCTGGATCAGGGCGTCGGTGCACGGAACGGAACGGTACGAGACGGAGCTCGTCCTGGGTGGGCGCAAGGGGAAGGGGCCGGCGGGCACGTGTGACTGCCCGTACGGCCAGGAGGGCAACTTCTGCAAGCACCTGGTCGCTCTCGGCCTGACCGTGATCGCCCAGGAGGCGGACCTCCCGCGTCTGCGGGAGTCGGCCCGGGACCGGGCGCGCGGCCTCGATACCTGGCTGTCCGCCCTGTTGCGGGAGGAACTGCTCACTCTCGTACGAGATGAGATCGCCGAGGACCAGCAGCTTGAGCGCCGCCTGGAGCTGCGGGCGGCGAGTGCTCGCGGAGACCTGGCCGGGATCCGGTTCCGCATCCGTGAGCTGCTCGACATCGGCCCGTTCGCCCAGTACGGCTACGTCGAGTACGCCGACGCCCGCGCCTACGCCGACCAGGCCGGGCAGGCGGTGTCCGCGATCCGCTCGCTGACCGACTCCGGCCGGGCCTCCGACGCGATAGCACTGTCGCGGGAGGCGATCGGGCTGCTGGCCGGGGTGGCCGAGAGCGTCGACGACTCCGACGGCTGGCTCGGCCAGATCGGCGCCGGCCTCGCCGACGCCCACCGCGACGCCTGCCATGAAGCCACGCCCGAGCCCGAGGAACTCGCGCACTGGCTGGTGACCCACGCGCTCGACGAAGCGGCCGACCTGACGGACATCGACCCGCTCGACTACGAAGACCTGCTCGGCGAGCAGGGACTGATCGCCCTGCGCCGGTACGCGACGGAAGCATGGACGGCCAACCGCACCGGCTGGGCCGAGAGGCACCTGCTGCAGCGCCTGGCGAAGTCGGGCCGGGACGTCGACACGGTGATCGCCGTGCACGCCGCCGACCTCGCGCCGAATGGTCACACCCACCTGCTCATCGCCCGCGAACTGGACACCGCCGGTCGCCCCGCCGAAGCCCTGGAGTGGGCCGAGCGCGGCATCCGCGACGCTGAGGACCTCGCCACTGTCGACACCGCCCTGGTCGACCACCTCACCGACCGCTACACCCGAACCGGCCGGCTCGCCGACGCCGTCACCCTGCGCCGTGACCACTTCGCCGCCCGCCGCAGCCTGCTTGCCTACCAGCAGCTGCGCGCCGCAGCCAGGGCCGCCGCATGTTGGCCGCCCGAGCGCGAGAAGGCTCTGGCCTTGTTGCGCACCGACGCGGAACAGGCGAAAGGCTGCGGTGGGCGCGTCCTCGTCGACGTCTTCCTGGACGACAAGGACACGGATGCCGCCTGGCGCGCGGCCACGGAGCACGGCGCCCACGACGGCCAGTGGCTCACCTTCGCCGACCGATCTCGCACCACCCGCCCCGCCGGTGCCCTCGCCGTCTACCACCGCCTGGCCGCCCCGCTCACCTGCCAGACCGGCAACCACGCCTACGAACAGCTCGTCAGCCTGCTCCTGAGCATCCGCGACTGCCACCGTCACCTCGGCACGCCGGACGACTTCACCACGTACGTCACCGACCTGCGCGCCACCCAGAAGCGCAAACGGAACCTGATGCGCCTGATGGACGAACACGACCTGTGACCCACCAGTAAGGCATGTTGACGCCGTCAACGCATTGAAGTGTTGTTTACGATAGAAGTATCGTGTACGCTGCCTGTGGGGCTGGGAGTCTGTCCGTGTCGCATTCCACGGCATTCTCCCGTGGGGAGTCGTGTGCTCGCAGGGCCACGCGAAGATGCAAGGGAATGGGCTGTGGCGACGGAGATGATCGCAGGGCGGTTCCGGCTTCTGGGGGCTGTGGACTCGGGCAACATGGGTGAGGTCCACAGAGCCGAGGATCTTGATGCCGCCCCGGGCGACGCCGACCGCGTCGTGGCGGTCAAGCTGATCCTTCGGCGCCGGTCCGGCCTCCAGATCGACACGCACGGCGACACCAAGACCGTGGAACGGTTCGCCCGCGAGGTGCGGATTATGCAGACCTTCGGCCGGCACCCCAACCTCCCGCGTACGATCGCCGGCGGTGTGGACGACACGAACGGCGGCCTGCCCTACCTCGCGATGGAATTCCTCGACGGCCATCCTCTGGCCGACCTGGTCGCCGACGAGCCGCAGCTGCCGATCTCCTGGGCGGCGGCCATCGCCGCGCAGATGGCGGAGGGACTCAAGGCCGCTCACGTCGAGGGTGTCGTGCACCGTGACCTCAAGCCCCGCAATGTCATGCTCACCCGCGATGGCCTCGTGAAAGTCCTCGACTTCGGCATGGGCCGGATCGTCGACGACCCGGACGGCGCCAAGCTCACCAGCACGGGCGTCACCGTCGGCACCGCCCGCTACATGGCCCCCGAGCAGTTCCAGGGCGGAGCCGTGACCCCGGCGGCGGACCTCTACGCCCTCGGCTGCGTCCTGTACGAGATGCTCCTCGGCGTACCGCCGTTCGTCGGCACCTCCGCGTACGAACTCGGCGAGAAGCACGTCCATCAGGCACCGAACCCGGTCCGGCTGGTCCGGCACGACGTCCCCGAGGCGCTCGCCCGCCTCGTCGACCGCCTCCTCGCCAAGGACCCGGCGGACCGCCCCGAGAGCGCCGCCGCCGTACGGGACGCCCTGCTGCCGTTCGTCGCGCCTGCCGAACCGCTGCCCGCCTGGCGCGAGTTCGACCCGGTGGGCCGCCTCCTCCAGGACCGGTCCGCGCTCTCCACGCCCACGGCGCGGCAGGCTCCGGCCGACCAGCCGCCCGCACAGACCCGCCCGCACGCCTCCGGCATGGACGTCTTCGGCGTCCACCGGGACCTGATCGACGAGTACCGCGCCTTCACCCAGGGCGGCACGATCATCCGTGACGAACGCGTCGCCGACTTCGTCCGGCGCGACCTCGACGCCAAGTCCCAGTGGCCCAACCCGTGGATCTCCCTCAACCCCTTCTTCGACTCCGCCGGCACCGTTGCCGAGCTCGCTTCCCAGGGCGTCCTCCACCCCGAGTGCGCGCGGATCTTCCAGGCGAAGAAGACCAGGGGCGGCACCGTCTGCGACGGCCGCCCGCTCACCCTCCACCAGCACCAGCGCGAAGCCGTCGACGCCGCCCGGTCCGGGGCGTCCTACGTCCTCACCACCGGCACCGGCTCGGGCAAGTCCCTCTCCTACATCGTGCCCATCGTCGACAAGGTCCTCAGGGACCGGGAGACGGAGCCGAGAGGGACGTCCAAGAGAGTCCGCGCGATCATCGTCTACCCCATGAACGCCCTGGCCAACAGCCAGCTCAAGGAGCTGGAGAAGTACCTGAGGGACGGCTACGGCGCAGGACGCGAGCCCGTCACCTTCGCCCGCTACACCGGCCAGGAGGACGACGCCGCCCGCAGGGAGATCCGTGACAACCCGCCGGACATCCTGCTCACCAACTACGTGATGCTGGAGTTGATGCTCACCCGCCCCGACGACCGCGACAGCCTCGTCCGGATGGCCAAGGGCCTCGAATTCCTCGTCTTCGACGAACTCCACACCTACCGAGGCCGCCAGGGCGCCGACGTCGCCCTGCTCATCCGCCGTGTCCGCGAGGCGTGCCAGGCCGACCGTCTCCAGTGCGTCGGAACCTCCGCCACCATGTCCACCGAGGGCACGATCGACGAGCAGAAGAGCGTGGTCGCGGGCGTCGCCTCCAAGCTCTTCGGCACGAGGATCCGCACCGAGCACGTCATCGGCGAGACCCTGGTCCGCGCCACCGACCCGGCCCCCGACACCGTCCCTGCCGAGCGGCTGCGCACCACCGACGCGCCCCGTGCGTACGCGGACCTGGTCCGCGACCCGCTCGCACGCTGGATCGAGACCCGCTTCGGCCTGGCCACCGACACCCTCACCGACCGCCTCGTCCGCCAGAAGCCCGCCAAGATCGAGGACGCGGCCGAGGACCTCGCCCGGGAGAGCGGCGTGTCCGTCGAGGACTGCGCCGCGGCTCTGCGCGCCACCCTGGAGGCCGGCTCGCAGGCCCGTCACCCCGTCACGGAACGCCCCCTCTTCGCCTTCCGCCTCCACCAGTTCCTCTCCAAGGGCGACACCGTCTACGTCACCCTGGAGGACCCGGAAAGCCGCCACCTCACCCGTGACTACCAGCAGGTGCAGCCCGGCACCGACGGCAAGCTCCTCATCCCGCTCGCCTTCTGCCGGGAGTGCGGCCAGGAGTACCTGACGGTGTGGCGCACCGAGAAGGACGGAGAGGTCCGCTACGAGTCCCGCCGCGACACCTCCGCCACGGGCGGCAGGGCCGGCGACGGCTACCTCTACGTCGGCCGCCCGTGGCCCCGCTCGCTCGACGAGGCCGTCGCCGAGCGCAAGCTGCCGGAGTCGTGGCTGGAGCTCGACGACCGTGGTCAGGAAGTCGTCAGGAAGTCGTACCGCGAGCGCGCGCCCCGCGCCGTGACCGTCGACCCCTATGGGTACGAGGGACGGGGCGACCTGGACGCCGCCTTCATCCCGGCCCCGTTCCGCTTCTGCATCCAGTGCTCGGTGTCCTACGAGCAGCCGCGTGGCAAGGACTTCGCGAAGCTCGCGACCCTCGACCAGGAAGGCCGGTCCTCCGCCACCTCCCTGGTGTCGGCGGCCGTCGTCCGCTCCCTCAAGGCCGTGCCCGAGGAAGCCCTCGACAAGGAGGCGCGCAAGCTCCTCACCTTCGTCGACAACCGCCAGGACGCCTCCCTCCAGGCCGGCCACTTCAACGACTTCGTCCAGATCACCCAGCTGCGCGGCGCGCTCTACCGGGCCGCCCTGGACGCCGGGGAAGAGGGCATCCACCACGAGGAGCTGGCCACTCGCGTGGCGAACGCCCTCGCCCTGGACCCCGTCGAGTACACCGGCCAGTCGGACCTGCCGCCCGCCCTCGCCCGCAACGCGGCCAAGACCCTGCGTGACGTCATCGCCTTCCGTCTCTACCTCGACCTGGAGAGCGGCTGGCGCATCACCATGCCGAACCTGGAGCGGACCGGTCTGCTGACGATCGACTACGCGGACCTCCAGTGGGTCGCCGAGCGTGACGAGCGCTGGCAGGACACGCATGCGGCGCTCCGCGACGCCGACCCCGCCCTGCGCGCCGAGATCACGCGGACGCTCCTGGACGACATGCGCCGCGAACTCGCCATTGACGTCCAGTACTTCCGCGACGACTTCGACGCCCTCCAGCGTGCCAGCGAGGAACGCCTCATCGACCCGTGGGTCCTCGGCAGGTCCGACGCGCCCAGGGTCAAGACCGCCTACCCGCAGCCCTCAAGCCCCGGCATGGACCGGTCCGGGCACTTCCTCTCGGCCCGCGGCAAGTTCGGCAAGTACCTGCGCCGCACCGCACCCACGGTCTTCGACGTGCGCGACGGCGTGAAGCTGGACAACACCGACCTCCAGAAGATCATCGAGGACCTGCTGAAGGTGCTCGCGAAGGCCGGCCTGGTCACCGAGGTCAGTGCCGCCCCCCAGCGCGCCGGCCGCTTCCGCGCGCCGACCCGTCCCGCCGCCACCGGCTACCGGATCTCCGCCGCCTCCCTCATCTGGCGGGCCGGCCCCGGCGAGTCCGGCGCCCACGACCCCCTCACCCGCACCTACGCCAGCGGCGACGGGCCGCGCGTCAACACCTTCTTCCGCGACCTCTACCGCAACGCCGCCGCCGAACTGTCCGGCCTGTTCGCCCGTGAGCACACCGCCCAGGTCGACCCCGCCGAGCGTGAGCGCCGCGAAGAAGCCTTCAGCAAGGCCGAACTGAAGCTCCTCTACTGCTCCCCGACCATGGAGCTGGGCGTCGACATCTCGTCCCTCAACGCGGTCATGATGCGCAACGTGCCGCCCACCCCGGCCAACTACGCACAGCGCAGCGGACGCGCCGGCCGGAGCGGCCAGCCCGCCCTCGTCACCACGTACTGCGCCACCGGCAACAGCCACGACCAGTACTACTTCCGTCGCTCCGAGCGCATGGTGGCGGGTGCCGTCGCCCCGCCGCGCCTCGACCTCGCCAACGAAGACCTCGTCCTCTCCCACCTCCAGGGCATCTGGCTCGCCGAGGCCGGGCTGAAGCTCGGCCGGGCCATTCCGCAGATCATCGACATCGCGTACGACGAGAGCCTGGGCCGCCCGAACCCGGCGCTCCACCTCCACGACGACCTGTACGCGGCCTCCCGCGACGCCGACGCGCAGGCCCGCACGGTGGCGGCGGCCCACCGGGTCCTCGGCCCGTTGCTTGCCGACTTCGCCACGACCGTCTGGTGGGACGAGCGCTGGATCGAGGACCGCGTCCGCACCGCCCCCGACCGCTTCGACCGCGCCTTCGACCGCTGGCGAGACCTCTTCCGGGCCGCCCTCGTCGACCAGTACGTCCAGAACAAGCGGGTCCTCGACCACACCCTCACGGAAGGCGACCGGCGGCGCGCCGTCGCCCGCCGCAAGGAGGCCGAGACCCAGCTCAACCTCCTGAAGAACGAGACCCCGGACAGCCGGTCCGTCCTCTCCGACTTCAACCCCTACCGCTACCTCGCCTCCGAGGGCTTCCTGCCCGGCTACTCCTTCCCCCGCCTGCCGCTGGCCGCCTACATCCCGACCACCGGCCGCCGCCACGGCGACGGCGACTACCTCCAGCGCCCCCGTTTCCTCGCCATCCGCGAGTTCGGCCCCGGCGCGCTGATCTACCACGAGGGCGCTCGCTACCAGGTGACCCGCGTCCAGCTGCCCCCGGACTCCTCCGGTGACATCGCCACCACCGCGGCCACCCGCTGCAAGCACTGCGGCTACCACCACGATCCCGAGCAGCGCGCCGACGTCTGCGACATGTGCAAGGAGCCGCTCGGCGCCGCCGCCTACAACCTGCTGCACCTGCACACCGTCTACACCCAGCGCCGGGAGCGGATCTCCTCCGACGAGGAGGAGCGCCGCAGGGCCGGATTCCGGCTGGAGATCTCGTACCGCTTCCAGGACCACGGCATCCGCAAGGGCCGCCAGGACGCCCACGTCTCGGACCCGGCGGGCAGTCTCGCCACGATCTCGTACGGCGACTCGGCCACCGTCCGCATCACCAACAAGGGACGGCTGCGCGCCAAGGAGAACGAGCAGGACGGCTACTGGCTCGACCCCGCAAGCGGCCACTGGATGAACGAACGCGATGCCGCCGAGGCGTCCGGCGACTCCAGCGAGATGCCGGTCATCGACCCGGACGGCAACGAGAAGCGCCGCAAGAAGCGAGTCGTCCCCTTCGTCGAGGACCGCCGCAACATCCTCGTCGTCACCCTCGACGAGCCGCTGCCCGAACCCATCGCCCTCACTCTCATGTACGCCCTGGAGCGGGGCGTCGAGGCTGCGTTCGAGCTGGAGGACTCCGAGCTCACCAGCGAACTGCTCCCGCCCGACGACGGTCCCCGCAACCGCTTCCTGCTCACCGAGGCCGCGGAGGGCGGCGCCGGAGTCCTGCGCCGCCTCCAGGCCGAGCCCGGAGCGCTTGCCGTCGCCGCCCTCCGCGCCCTGGAGATCTGCCACTTCGACGAGCACGGAGTGGACCAGGCCAAGCAGCACTGCGCCCGCGGCTGCTACGACTGCCTGCTCACCTACGGCAACCAGCTCGACCACGCGGCGATCGACCGCCACACCGTCGTCCACCTGCTGCGCCGCCTCGCCTCCGCCGTGTCCGAGCCCGAAGGGCGGGGCGAGTCCCCGACGGAGCAGCACCGGCGGCTCGTCGAGGAGCTGGGGCGAACGGCCCCGAAGCTCGCCGACACGCCGGCCGACAACGCCGACGACATGGCGAACACTCCCCTGGAGCAGACCCTCGTCAACTGGCTCAGGGACCACGGCCTGCGCCTGCCCGACGAGGGCCAGACCCTCGTCGGCACCGCCCTCCCCGACTTCGTCTACCACCTGCCCGGAGTCAACCTTGCCGTCTTCGTCGACGGGCCGGACAGGGAGGAGGACGCCACCCGGGACGAGGACGCCGAGGAGCGCCTCTACGACGCCGGCTGGGGCGTCGTCCGCTTCCCGGCCGACCCCGCCGACTGGGACGCCGTCGTCGCCCGCCACGCCCGCTACTTCGGCGGCCCCGCCGCCTCCTGACCACGGAACCGACCGACCACCCGAGGACCCCGAGGACTCACCCGATGACGCTCACCTACTCCGCCGGTTCCCTGGTCACCGCCCGAGGCCGCGAATGGGTTGTGCTCCCCGAGAGCGCCCCCGACATGCTCGTCCTGCGCCCGCTCGGCGGTTCCGACGACGACATCGCCGCCGTCTTCCCCGCCTTCGAGGACGTCAGAGGCGCCGAGTTCGCCCCGCCGTCCGCCGCCGACCTCGGCGACCACCGCGCCGCCGGGCTGCTGCGCTCCGCCCTCCGCATCGGCTTCCGCTCCGGAGCCGGCCCCTTCCGTTCCCTCGCCGGCATCGCCGTCGAACCCCGCGCCTACCAGCTCGTCCCGCTCCTCATGGCGCTGCGGCAGAGCACCGTACGGCTCCTCATCTCCGACGACGTCGGTATCGGCAAGACCGTCGAGGCCGGCCTCATCGCGAGCGAACTCCTCGCCCAGGGCGAGGCACGCGGCCTTGCCGTCCTCTGCTCACCGGCCCTCGCCGAGCAGTGGCAGGAGGAGCTGCGCACCAAGTTCGGCCTCGACGCCGAACTCGTCCTCGCCTCCACCGTCTCCCGCCTGGAGCGCGGCCTGGACCTGGGGCAGTCGCTCTTCGACAAGTACCCCCACGTCATCGTCTCCACCGACTTCATCAAGTCCACCCGCCACCGCGACGACTTCGTCAAGCACTGCCCCGACCTGGTGATCGTCGACGAGGCTCACACCTGCGTCGTCGCCGACGACACCACCTCCACGCAGAACCAGCTCCGCTACGAGCTGCTGCGCCGCGTAGCCGAGGACGCCGAGCGTCACCTGCTCCTCGTGACCGCCACCCCGCACAGCGGCAAGGAGTCCGCCTTCCGCAACCTTCTCGGCCTGGTCAGGCCCGAACTGGCAGGCACGGACCTGGACTCCGACCGGGGCCGACGACTCCTCGCCCAGCACTTCGTCCAGCGCAAGCGCGCCGACGTACGCCAGTACCTGACGACCGAGGACGGCCTCGGCGACGACAGCCTGGCCGAGCGGACCGCGTTCCCGTCCGACCGCTTCTTCAAGGACGAGACCTACAAGCTGTCACCGGCCTACCGCGCCCTCCTCGACGACGCCATCGCCTATGCGAGCGAGCGCGTCGAGGCCGCCGGCAGCCAGGGCAAGCGCGAGGCCCGTATCGCCTGGTGGTCCGCGATCGCCCTGCTCCGCTCCCTCGTCTCCTCCCCGCGCGCCGCCGCCCAGACCCTCCGTACGCGCTCCGCCGCCGCGGCCGCCGCCAGCGCCGAGGAAGCCGACCGCTTCGGCGCGCCCCTCACCCGTGACGCGGCCGACAGCGACAGCCTGGAGGGCATGGACGTGGCCCCCGGCGCCGAGACCGACGACGCGGGCGCCCGCCTCGCCGAACTCGCCGACCGGGCCGCCGCCCTGGAGGGCCCGGAAGGCGACCTGAAGCTGAAGGCCCTGGTCAAGCACCTCAAGGCGCTGCTCGCCGACGGCTACCACCCGATCGTCTTCTGCCGCTACATCCCCACCGCCGAGTACGTCGCCGAGCACCTGGGCGGCAAGCTCGGCAAGAAGACCGTCGTCCGCGCCGTCACCGGCACCCTCTCGCCCCAGCAGCGCATCGAGCGGATCGAGGAGCTGGCGGAGGAGGCCGGGCAGGACCCCGCCGCCCGCCGCGTCCTCGTCGCCACCGACTGCCTCTCCGAGGGCGTCAACCTCCAGCACCACTTCGACGCCGTCGTCCACTACGACCTCGCCTGGAACCCCACGCGCCACGACCAGCGCGAGGGCCGCGTCGACCGCTACGGGCAGCAGCGCGACGAGGTCCGGGTCATCACCCTGTACGGCAGCGACAACGGCATCGACGGCAAGGTCCTCGACGTCCTCATCAAGAAGCACCGCCAGATCAAGAAGGACCTCGGCATCTCCGTCTCCGTCCCCGACGAGACCTCCTCCGGCGTCACCGACGCCATCGTGGAGTGGCTGCTGCTGCGCGGCCGGGAGGGCGAGCAGGGCACCCTCTTCGAGGCAGACTCCTTCCAGCAGAGCTTCGCCGACCTGGAGGCCGACTGGAAGTCGGCGGCCGAACGCGAGACCCGCTCCCGCTCCCGGTTCGCCCAGCGCTCCATCCACCCGGAGGAGGTCGCCCGCGAGGTCCTCGCCATCCGCGACACCCTCGGCCGCGCCGGCGAGGTGAACGACTTCGTACGGACCTCCCTCGCGGCCCTGGAAGCCCACCTGGTGGAGGCGGGCGACGGCTCCGGCGACTTCACCGCCGAGGTCAGCGGCACCTCCGCCGGCCTGCGCGACGCCCTCGCCCCCGTCGTCGGCTCCGCCGCCGTCGAAGGCGCCCGCCCCATCCCGTTCCGTACGACCTCGGCCGTGGCCCGGGGCGAGGCCGCCCTCGTCCGCACCGACCCCGTCGTCGGTGCCATCGCCGCCCACGTCCTGAACTCCGCCCTCGACAGCCAGGCCGACGGCCGCCGCCCCGCCCGCCGCTGCGGTGTCGTCGCCACCCGCGCCGTCGACACCCGCACGACCCTGCTCCTCGTCCGCTACCGCTTCCACCTCACGCTGCCCTCCCGGCAGGGGGAGAAGCAGCTCGTCGCCGAGGACGCCCGCCTCCTCGCCTTCCAGGGCTCCCCGAAGAACGCCGTGTGGCTGCCCGAGGACCAGGCCCATGCCCTCCTCACTGCCCAGGCCGCCGACAGCGTCGACCCCGACCACGGCGAGGCCATGGTGACCCGCGTCCTCGGCCAGCTCCCCGCCGTCACCGACCACCTGGAGCAGTACGGCGACACCCTCGCCACCGAACTCCACGAGTCCCACCGGCGCGTCCGCCGCGCCTCCGACGAGATCGTCCGGGGCCTGCGGGTCACCGCTCAGAAGCCGGCCGACGTCCTCGGCGTCTACGTCTACCTGCCCGCCGCGTCCGGAGAGGCCGCCGTCTGATGTCCGCCACCACCCGCAACCAGGTCTTCTCCGCCGTCCACACCGTCGGCGGCCTGCTCCCCGCTGACATGCTGCTCCGCATCGCCGACGGCAAGGACGTCAAGGGCTCCGCTCCCGCCGACTACCAGGTCATCGGCGCCCGCTCCGTACGCGACGAGGCCGAACGCCACTGGGACTACCTGAAGTCCGTCTGGCGCGAACTGCGCGAGAAACTGCCGGTCGCCCCGGACGCCGAGACCCCGGCCGACCCGACCGGCCTGGCCGTCTCCCAGTGGCTGGAACCGCTCTTCGCCGAGCTGGGCTTCGGCCGCCTGACCCCGATCGGTGCCACCGGCATCCCGGCGGACAGCGACCCCGACCGCGTCTTCCCCATCAGCCACCGCTGGAACCACGCCCTCCTCCACATGACGGCCTGGAACGCCGACCTGGACAAGCGCACCGGCGGCGCGGGCACGGTCCCGCCCCAGTCCCTCGTCCAGGAGTGCCTGAACCGCACCGAGGCCCACCTGTGGGGCGTCCTCACCAACGGCCGCCGGCTCCGGATCCTGCGCGACTCCAGCGCGCTCGCCACCGCTTCGTACGTCGAGTTCGACCTCGAAGCCATCTTCGACGGCGAACTCTTCAGCGAGTTCGTGCTCCTGTACCGCCTGCTGCACGTCTGCCGCTTCGCGGTGGCGGAGGGCGCGGCCCCGTCCGCCTGCTGGCTGGAGAAGTGGCGTACGGAGGCGATCGCCTCGGGTACGCGGGCCCTGGACCAGCTCCGCAAGGGCGTCCAGGAGGCCATCACCACCCTGGGCACGGGCTTCCTGCGCCACCCGGCGAACACGGCCCTGCGCGAGGACACGGACGTCAAGGCCCTCCACGGCGCGCTGCTGAGGCTGGTCTACCGCCTGCTGTTCGTCTTCGTGGCGGAGGACCGCGACGCCCTGCACGGCCCGGAGGCGACCGACCAGGCCCGGGACCGCTACACGACCTACTTCTCGTCGGCTCGTCTGAGGCAGCACGCCCGCCGCCGTCGGGGCACCGCCCACGGCGACCTATACCAGGCCCTCCGGATCGTCCTGGACGCCCTCGGCGACGAGAACGGCCGCCCGGAACTGGGCCTGCCGGGCCTCGGCGGCATCTTCGACGAGACGGAGATGGACGCCCCACTGAAGGGCCTGTCCCTCTCGAACGAGTACCTCCTGACGGCCGTACGCCACCTCTCCCAGGTCCGGGACGCGGGCTCGCGGCGGTGGCGCACGGTCGACTACCGGCACCTGGACGCCGAGGAACTGGGCTCGATCTACGAGTCCCTGCTCGAACTGGTCCCGCAGCACAGCGCGGCCGACCGCACCTTCGAACTGGTGGAGCTGGCTGGCAACACGAGGAAGACGACGGGCTCTTACTACACCCCGTCCTCGCTCATCGAGTGCCTGTTGGACTCCGCCCTGGACCCGGTCCTGGACGACGCGGTCAAGCGCGGCGAGCAGACGGCGAGCGCGGCGGGTGACCCGGACCCGTCGGACGCGATCGTCCGCGAACTCCTTTCCCTCACGGTCTGCGACCCGGCCTGCGGCTCGGGCCACTTCCTGGTCGGGGCGTCGCGGCGTATCGCGAAGCGGGTGGCGGCGGTACGGGAGCGCAACCCGGAGCCCACGCTTGAGGCCGTCCGCCACGCGCTGCACGAGGTCGTGGCGCGGTGCGTCTACGGCGTCGACCTCAACCCGATGGCCGTCGAACTGGCCAAGGTCTCCCTGTGGCTGGAGGCCCTGGAACCGGGCAAGCCGCTCGGCTTCCTGGACGCTCACGTGAAGCACGGCAACGCGCTCATCGGGGCGACACCGAAGCTGCTGCGGGGCGGGATTCCGGACGAGGCGTACATCGCGACGGAGGGCGACGACAAGAAGCAGGCCAAGTCGCTGGAGAAGCTGAACGCCGAGGAGCGGAAGGGCCAGTTCACCCTCTTCGACATGGAGGACGAGGGCGTGAAGGTCGCGAACACGACCCTCGCGGCCGGCATGCGCCGGATCACCCATGCCCCCTCGGACAACCTGCGCGAGGTACGGGGCCAGGCGGCGGCCTACGAACAGTGGGAGAAGTCCTCCGACTACCTCAACGCCCTCCACCTCGCCGACGCCTGGTGCGCGGCCTTCATGTGGCTGAAGACCCCGGAGGCTCCGAGGGCGGTCACCCACGGTGTCTTCCGCTCCCTGGAGGACCCGGACGCGTCCAGCGCCTCGAACGCCACCCACGACGAGATCGTGCGCCTGCGGGAGCAGTACCACTTCTTCCACTGGCACCTGGAGTTCCCGGAGGTGTTCTCCGTTCCGGACGGGGTTGTCACGGGGACGGTGGACGAGGCGACGGGCTGGGCGGGCGGCTTCGACTGCGTGCTCGGGAATCCGCCGTGGGACAGCGTGGAGCTGAAGGAACAGGAGTTCTTCGCGCAGCGCGCCCCGGAGATCGCCGCCATCTCGAACGCGAGCGCCCGCAAGAAGCAGATCACCAAGCTCCAGGACGACCCGGACACGCTGGAGCTGTACGGCGAGTACGCGGCGGCGAAGCGGGCCGTCTACGCGGAGAGCCACTTCCTGCGCCGGTCGAAGCGGGTGCCGCTGACGGGCCAGGGCAACCTGAACCTCTACGCGGTGTTCGCGGAGACGGACCGGATACTGACGGGGGAGCGGGGCCGCGTCGGCGTCATCGTGCCGACGGGCATCGCGACGGACGCGAGGACGCAGTACTTCTTCAAGGACCTGGTGCAGCACGGCTCGATTGCGGCGCTGTACGACTTCGAGAACAGGGCCGGCCTGTTCCCGGACGTGGACTCCCGTATGAAGTTCAGCATCCTGTCCCTGACGGGCCGGGCACTGCGCGAGCCTGCCGCTCGGTTCGCCTTCTTCCTCCACGACCCGGCGGAGCTGGACGACGCGGAGAAGGCGTTCACTCTCACACCTGAGGAGATCACTCTCCTCAACCCGAACACGGGCACGTGCCCGGTCTTCCGCTCTCGCCGCGACGCGGAGATCACTCTGGGCATTTACCGCCGTGTCCCGATCCTGATCAAGGGAGACGACCCGAAGGGCAACCCGTGGGGCGTGTCGTTCCTGAGGATGTTCGACATGTCCCACGACTCGCACCTCTTCCACACCCGCGAGGACCTGGAGGCCGAGGGCTGGCTCCTGCAGGGCAACGCTTTCGTCAAGGGCGAAGCCCGAATGCTGCCTTTGTACGAAGGTCGCATGGGTCATCAGTTCTCGCACCGTTTTGCTGATTCGACGGGCTCTCATGAGTCCTCACTAGGCGAGCTCGAAACTGCCGAATACGTCGTACAGCCACAGTATTGGATGGCGCAGGGCGACACTGAGGACCGTCTGGCGCGGCGCCGCTTCGAGTGCACTACTGCCCTACTGGGGCATAGAAGGGTGGCACGCAACAACGATGAGCGCACCTGCATTGCTGCCTTGATCCCCTGGGGAGCTGCATCCTACGGTTGGATTCTTTCTACTGGCCCCACGGCAGCTCACTTGACCAATCTACTGGCAGCTTACGATTCGTTCGCATACGACTACACGCTGCGTAACAGCTTCAGTCAGCCCAGCATTCCGCAAAGTACGTCCGAGCAAGTTCCCGTGCCGACACCTGACATGCTTGCGTCCAATGAAGGTTTCATTACAGCAAGAGTGCTGGAGCTCGTCTGCACGGCCACCGATATGCAACCCTTCGCCCGCGATCTCGGCGACACCGGCGCCCCCTTCATCTGGGACGAAGACCGCCGCCCCATCATCCGCGCCGAGCTCGACGCCCTCTTCTTCCACCTCTACGGGATCACCCGCGACGACGTCGACTACATCCTCGACACCTTCCCCATCGTCAAGCGCAAGGACGAGGTCAAGTACGGCACCTACCGCACCAAGGACCTCATCCTCGCCGAGTACGACCGCATGGCGGCGGCCGGTGTCAGCCTGACCACTCCCCTCGTAGACGGCGAGAACTACACATCCACCCTCACCCCGCCCCCCGGCCACGGCCCCCGCCACGAAGGAACCGGAGAGTGACGAGTCCGCCGCCGGCCAGCGGCACGGCGGGGCAGCCGGTGTCCGGGGCGCGGGCCGAGGCGGTCGCGCGGGAGCGGGAGCGGCTGCGGGCGCTCAGGGAGCGCAGGGAGGCTCAGAGCGCGGACTCGGGAATCGACGGGTTCACCGTACGCAGATGGCGGAAGGTGGGGGTGCTCGGAGCCCAGGCGGTGCCGCGCGCCCACACCCTGCTCCGGCGACTCGCCGACCTCGCGCGCGACACGGCTCACGACGTCGCGCATGACGCACTGACCGACGCCCTGCGCGACGAACCGGACGACCGGCTGCTGCCCGCTGTCCGGACCGTACTCGAACGGGCCGACCCGGCCGTGGCCGCCGCGACGCTCACGGAGGTGCACGCGGGCGGCTTCCTGTGGCTGTCCGAAGTCGGGGAGCAACGGCTTACCGCGCTGACGGCGGGCGACGACACCGTCGCCGTCTCCGGGAGCGAGGACCCCTCCGGGGCTTTCGCTCTCCTCGCCGCGTTCGCGGCGGAGAGTACGGCCGCCTTCCCGTCCCGGATGCTGCCGCGGGTGCTCCCCTGGATACTGCTGAGCGTCCTCGACGACCTGATCGACGCCGGAGTGGTCGGCCCCGAGCACCAGCCCTGGCAGTACCGGGCCGAGGAGACGGATCACGCGTACCTCAAGGCCCGGCTGGTCCCCGACCAGGTGACCGCCGAGCAGGCGACCGCGCTGGAATGGACGGCCCGGGAACGGCGGAACGCGTTCCTTGCCGGGGGCGAGCCGCTGCCCTCGGCCGGTGACGTCTACGACCTCCTGGAGCGGGTCGCCGACGGCGACGCCTCGGTCGTGAGGGAGCTGGAACGGGAGCTGCCACGTGACCTGGTGCTCCGACTGCGCCGGCTCCTGGACGGGGTTGCGGTCGGCAACTGGGACCGGGACATCTGGGAGGACCGGGGGTTGTGGCGGCTCATTTTCGCTCTGTGGGAGCCCAAGGCGGCCGTCAACCCGTCGCGCTCGCCGCTGCACGCGCTCATGGCCCTGCGCCAGGCCTACGACCTGCTGTGCATGAACGACCTCGCACGTGCGTCCGCCCAGATCGACAAGCTGGTGTCGTACGAGGCCGCTGACCCGGCCTGTCGGGCCGAGGCCCTGAACTTCCACGCGTACACGCTGCTGCTCCAAGAGGAACTCGATGCGGCGGCCCTGGTCCTGGAAGGCATCCGCGACACGCACGAGCGGGCCGAGTCCAACCTTCGTATGCTCCGCCGGCGGCAGACGGTTCAGCGCAACGACAGACCGGCGGCCTCCAACCCCTATCTCGACCTCGGGCTGCCGCACGGCGCGCCGAGCTGGACGACCCGGTACCGGGACCTCCGCCGGGAGCATGTGCGTGATGTGGACATGAGCGCGCAGCTCAACAGTGCGATGAAACGCATCAGGGACGCCGAGCGTGACGAGGACTGGTCCGGCTTCTTCGTGGTGCCGCTCGACCTGGACGCGTTCGAGCTTCCGGACGAGGTGCCGGTCACGTTGGTCCCGCCCCTGACCCCCTTGACCAGGCGAACGACATCTCATTCTCCCGAAGGCCTGGCGCTCGTGCGGCAGCGGGCGGTGGCGGATCTGCTGCCGCACCTGCTCAACGCGCCCCGGCGCCCCGATCGCAACGCAAGGACGCACACACCGTGAAGAAGGTGCCCCGCAGCCAGCGGAAGACCTCGGTGGTTCCCAAGCGGGTTCCTGCCAAGGGGAACAACGGCCTCAAGCATCGTCGAGACAAGCGGCGAGCGGAGGCCGATGCCCCTGCTGCCCCTCCGCAGGCTTCCCGCCGGCTTCCCGCGGACTCCCCGCGCACCTACCGCCCCGAGGAACTGCTCAGCCCCCACATGCTGCTCGCCCGTTTCACCGAGCGGGCGACCGAGCTCCTGACCGCTGTCCCGGAAGAGGAGAGGCCGACGCAGACCGCTGTGGCGGCTGCCCTGCGCCAGGCCGTTCTGGAGGCGTTCCGCTCCCGGGAGGAGTACGTGGCCCGGATGGTCGAGGTCGATCTGCTCGCCGGCGCGCCCAAGCAGAATGCCACCTCGCTTCGCAAGGGCATCCGTGCCGCCCTGCTGGACCAGGGAGTGCGGTGCGTGGACGCACCCGATGGCGAGCACGAGCTCTTCGTAGTGGTGGAAGGCGACGGCGAGGCGTTCGAGGTGCTGCGCCCGGCCTACGTGGACCAGGCCACCGGCAAACTGGTGCTCGCCGGGCAGCTGCGCCGCCTGCCCGCCCCGGACGGAGCGGACGACTCAGCCGGGGGCGACGATGCCGTGAACAGGGAGGGCATGTGACGGCCACCGGAATCGACTTCGGCACCACCAACTCCGTGGTGGCCCAGTGGCTGGGCGATGACGTCGACGTACTGTCGCTGGACGCCCATCACATCGACGCCGACTGGCACCATCCCGGCTTCCAGTACCTCTTCCCGTCGGTGGTGGGCATGAGCTCACTGCGCCGGGGAGCGTTGTTCGGCTGGGAGGCCAAGCTCCGCTCCGAAGAGGCGGCCGAGGCCTGCAAGCGACTGCTCAAGAGCGACGAGTACGTCACGATCCACGGCCGCAGGTTCGCGGCCACGACGGTGGCGGCCGGTGTCTTCCAGGCCATGCGCAAGGGAGCGGAGCACAACCTCACCACCATCGATCAGGCCGTGATCACCGTGCCCGCCAACGCCACGGGAGCCGCCCGCTACCGCACGCGCGCCGCCGCGCGGTTCGCCGGCATCGAGGTCCTGGCGCTGCTCAACGAGCCGACCGCGGCGGCGATCTCGTACGTGCACGAGCTGCGAGAGGCTCGCACCATCCTCGTCTTCGACTGGGGTGGCGGCACGATCGATGTCACCGTGCTCGACTACCAGGACGGGTTCTTCGAGGAGCTCGCTTCACGGGGTGTGACCGAGCTGGGGGGCCTGGAAATCGATCGCCGCCTGCGTGACCTCGTCCTCGAACGGGCTCCGGCGCGATCGGCGTGGACGCCCGCGCAGGAGCGGCAGTTCGGGCTGGACGTGGAGCGCAGCAAGATCCGCCTGTCCTCCGAGGAGTCCGTCACCATCAGGACTCCGGACGGCGACACCGTCGAGGTGTGGCAGGGGGAGTTGGAGGACGCGATCACCGACCTCGTGGACCGCGCTCTCGCACCGGTTCAGCAGTGCCTCAGCGACCTTCACATGGCGCCCCTGGATGTGGACGCGGTGCTGATGATCGGTGGCACGAGCCAGATCCCGAGCGTCCGGGCCGCCGTCGCCGAGGTCATGCAGCAGCAGCCCGTCGAGGTCGATCTGTGCGATCCCATGACTGCGGTCGCCCGCGGTGCCTCCATCGCGGCAGCCGTACTGTCGGGGGAGACCGAAGGCGTGATCCAGGTGGCGACGAGTCACGCCCTGGGCACGGTCGTCACGGACGACACCGGACAGCGGGCGTTCAGCCAGATCATCCCGCGCAACTCACCCCTGCCGTGGAAGGAGCGCAAGAGCTACACGCCTCGCCGGGACAACGCACGCAGCCTTGCCGTGGAGATCTGGGAAGGAGACCCCGACCGTCCCCTCAACCACGCTGACAACGTCCAGCTGACGGACCTCCGCCTCACCTACCAGAATCCCCGGGCCCGCGAGGACTCCCGCTTCCTGCTGGAGTACACGTACGACACCAACGGGCTCCTGCACGTCAAGGCGACCCTTGAGCGCACCGGCGAGGAAGTGCTGAACGAGGAGATCAAGAGCTTCAGCTCCGGTGGTCCGACGCCGGCGGTGCGCAAGGAACTCGATGATCTGCTCGCGGGCAACACGGTCACCACGCTCCTGCCGACGCAGACGCGGAGGCGATCCGCGGGCTCGGCTTCCAAGGCGCTCGTGGTCGACGGCTCCAACCTGGCGTGGATCGGCAGGTCGCCCCGACGACCCGGTGTATACGGCAGGGACGACCGGCCGTCCTACGCCCAACTGCTGTCCGCGCGCGACGCCCTGGCATCGCGGTATCCCGATGCCGTGCTCCACGTGGTCGTCGACGCCACCTTCCGGCACAAGGTCGCGGAGGAGGAACGCGCCGCGGTGGACTCGGCGCTCGCTACAGGGAACCTCATCCAGCCCCCGGCCGGAACCGAGGGCAAGGGCGACGCGCTGGTCACGGCGATCGCGCAGGACACGGACGGAACCGTCGTCACCAACGACAACTACGCCGAACTGCAAGACAGGTATCCCTGGTTGCGGGACAAGGAGCGGGTGCTCGGGGCCACCCTGACCCAGGGCATGTGGGTCTTCACCCCGCGCACCTGCGTACCACCCCGTCATCGGATCGTACGAGCGGAGGCGTTCCAGCAGTCGCGGGCCCTGATTCCTCCGAGCCCAGATCCACTGCCCGAGTTCAGGTACCACCGCCCTCACGAGGAGTAGTGATGACTGGCGGGGCGGTGAACGACAGGACGAGCCTCAGAGCCGAGATGCTGGCGCTCCTGCTCGAGCCGTTGGGGGTGAATGCCATGGTCGGGCCGGCCGCGCTCCAGCGATTCGCCAAAGAGGTGGACATGGTCGCCCAGGCCCGCGGGTGTGCCGGCCTGCCGCCGTCCGGGAGCACCCTTCCGTGGGTGTCCGACGCTGTGGCGGCGTGCGTCGAGGAACACGAGCTGGCCCGCCTGACAAGGGCTGGAGGCCGGACTCCGGCGCCGGACGGGGGCAGATCCCTTCAGGAACTGAAGCGGCTGGAAGGGCTGCGGACTCATCTCCAGGCGCTGGAAGGCGTGCCGGTGGAAGCGCTTCGGGTGGACGCCGCGGCGGTGGCGGCCGCGGAGCGGCTGCTGCCCGAAGTCCTGGAGCCGTGTCGTCGTGCGGACCGGGAATGGCCCGAGGAGATCTGGCGCTCGATCCGTGAGATCGACATCGACCCCGCGCTGGCCGACCTCGGTCGTCGACGAGGAGGCCGGAAGGCGGCGGAGGCGCGCGAGTTCGTGCTCAGGCACAGTGCTGCGGCGGCCCGGGATCTGCGGAACCGGGAGCTGGTGCCGCTGCTGGAGAAGGTGCGGGACTTCGTCGCCGCGGAGGAGTCGTACGAGGCGGTCCTGTCCGAGCGGCTGCAGTGGTGGCGCTGGCTCGCGCCGGACGCGCGGTTCGGGTTCAGGTCGGATCGACGTGACGCTCTGCTCTGGGCGATCGAGGTCCGTGACACCGGTGCCGTGTCCGGAAGTACGGTGGACATGCTCGCGGACGACAGCGTGCGGGCGGTGATCGAGCACGGGCTCGCGACGGCGCCCGTGAACACGGCCGTGTCTCCGGCCGCGCCCGCCGCGAGCTCGGCCGCACGGCTCACGGCGGGGCTGCTGGCGGTCGCCTCCCAGACCGGCATCAACGAGTTGCGGGCGTTCGAGTCCTGGTACACGAAGAACGTCGAGTCGTTCGACCGCGTGGCGGCAGCCATGGACCTGTGGCGAACCGAACCGGATCTCCGCGAGGCCCTCGGGGCCCTGGTCGGCGAGCTCGCGTCCGGGGCGGTGGACACGAGCCGATCGGCCTACCGCGACATCCAGACCGCTCTCCGGGAGGAGGCCGAGGCCCGTCCTTCGCGGGCGCCGTACTCCGCGTACGCGATCGAGAGCGAGGACCTCGTCGGGGTCATCCGCCGCATCGGAGCGCTCGAACGCGAACTGAGCGATGCCGTACGGGGCATGCCCATGGCGAGAGGCAGGCTGCGCGTGGCCATCGCGGGAAGGACCAAGTCCGGGAAGACCACGCTCCGCAAAGCGCTGACCCGCGACGCGGACCGGACCGGGATCGGGCGAGGGGCACACCGCACCACGCGGGAGACCTCCGCGTTCCACGTCGGCTCCGTGACGTACCTCGACACGCCCGGCGTCGCCGCGAAAGACGACGACCTCGACGCCACGCGTGCTCGGGCCGCGTGCGACAGCGCCGACGCGGTGATATGGAACTACGCCGACACGCTGCGCGAGGAGGAGTCCGCCGAGCTCCAGCGACTCCTCCTCACGGGCAAACCTCTGCTCGCTGTCGTCAATGTGAAGGGAAAGGTCGACGAACCGCACCGTCTTGAGCGCTTCGCCAAGGATCCGGAGAGAGAGTTCGCGTCGGCGATGGGTCACACGGTTCGGATCGAGCAGGTCTCCGCAGCGGTCGGCGTCACGTCGCCCGTCGTCCTCCCGGTCCACTCCGGTGCCGCGCACGAAGCGTTGTCCACGGCGGACCGCGAGCTGGGGGACAGGGCCCTTCGGGCGAGCAGGTTGCCCGAGCTGGAGCAGTCCCTCACCCGGCTCCTGGCCGAGCGTGCGATTCCGCTTCGTGCGGTTCGCCTGGCCGAGGACGTGCGGGCGCCGCTCGCGGCGTTCCACGACCGGCTGATCGAGGAACTCCCCGGGATCGATCTCGCGCTTGCCGAACTCGCATGCTCGACGCCGCGTGACCGGGCAGAGTCGCTGGAAGCCTTCCGGACAGCGGGCCGGGACACGCGTGACCTACTCGAAGCCGAGCGCCACCGCGCCAAGGAGCGGGTGTCGGAGGTGGTTCGGGACCTGGGCGGCGTGGCTGACGCACAGCGGTGGAGCGACTTCGTCACCGGTTTGGACCTGGAGGGACTTCTCTCCGGTCTCGGGGACGCGTTCGAGCAGGAGGCGCGGAAGCGGGGGATGCTTCTGCGTGTACGGGCGAGCGCCCCGGAGCATCAGGACGACGCGCAGCCGCGTGTACGACCGCGTCCTGACCTGAAGGAGAAGGCCGTGAGCCTGGGCACGGCGGCAGCCAAGGGGGCGGCGACGGCCCTTCTGAGCTCCGTCGCGGCCAAGGGGATCCCCAAGAAGCTTGCGGTCCCCCCTCCCGCGGCGACGTTGGTCTACGCGGTGGAGGGCCTGGCCGGAGCGGCGAAAGCGGTGAGCGGTGAGGTTGCCCGCGCGCGGCGGGCGAAGGATGGGTGGACCAGCACGACCACGACCGAGACTGAGGCCTGCCTCGATGACCTGTTCGACGGACTTGTGGCATGGTCGGCTCGTATCACCGATGACGCGACGGCTCAGATCGATGCCCGGTTCGAGGCGCGGTCCGCGGACATCAGGGTCACGCGGGAGCGGTTCGAGCGACTCTGCGGGCTGCGGACGGCCGTGCGGTCCGCCCTCGACGCGATCGACTTCGTCCTGGCGCGCCGGCTCCTGGCTCTCGCGGGAGGAGACCCGGCGGCGATCCGTCGGGCACGTCGGACGCCGGGAGTCGAACTTCGTGTCTGGGTCGACGCGTCCCGCGTCGCGGACGTGCGGTCGTGTCTGCGGGACCAGTTCGTGGACGTCCTCACCGAACGGATCGAGATCCGCGCGGATCTCGGATGGCTCGGCACCCTCGAAGGAACCGAAGGGAACACAGA
Source organism: Streptomyces sp. P9(2023) (assembly GCF_032436795.1). Taxonomy (NCBI): domain Bacteria; kingdom Bacillati; phylum Actinomycetota; class Actinomycetes; order Kitasatosporales; family Streptomycetaceae; genus Streptomyces; species Streptomyces sp. P9(2023). The sequence continues at coordinate 39,974 of NZ_JAUPWM010000038.1, read as the reverse complement.
TGGCTGACGGTGGTCCGGTCGACGCGCCCACGATCGACGGGGGCCGAAGCGTTCTCGTACTCGCGCTGGCCGCACGTGCCGAAGAGGTCCTGGGCGCTCACCCTCGCACTCGCGCTCTGACCACGAGCCTGCCTCGTGCGGACACGAGCCCGCTGCGGATCGCACTGCTGGGCCCGTACAGCGCGGGGAAGTCCACGCTCGTCGCGGCACTGCTCCGGCTCCCGTCGGCCGACATCGGTGATCTCGTCGACGCGGCGCCCAGGACGCACGAGGCGACGTCGTACGAGTGGAACGGAGCGACGCTGGTCGACCTGCCCGGGACGCTGTCGGGTGTCGACGGGCACGCCGATGCGGCGCGGGGCGGCGTTCGTGGTGCGGACGCGCTGATGATCGTGACAACGAGCGAACTGCCGGGCGAAGCAGAGACCAGGACGATTCTGCGGGCTCTCGACGCTGACGGATTCGCTGACCGGAGTGTGGTCGTCGTCAACAAGATGAACGCCGAGAACAGCGATCGCGATGTCGTCCTCGACGAGATCCGCGGGCGCCTCGGGCCTTTCGCCGACCGCGTCCCGATCGTCCCCACCGACGCACGCGACTACATTGACGCGCTCCATGACCCCACTCTCTCGTCCGATCAGCGACAGTGGCTTGTCGCGGAGAGCGGTATCGACGCTCTGGCGGCCGAGTTGCGGAGAATGACCGCGCCCGGTGTCAGCGGTGTCCGGCCCAAGGCCCAGGCCTTCGAACTCCTTCGAGTGCTGGCGGACGCCGAGCGGCAGTGGGTGCTGGACGGCGAGGAACTCGCTGCCGCGGAGAGCGCGAAGAAGGTCGAGGAGTCGATCTCCCGGGCGAAGGAGCGTGTGCTGAGCGCCCTGGTGAGAGGGAGTGAAGTCGTCGCTTCCAGGATCACGACGGCCGGAGACAGGGCCGCTGCCGGCGTCTCGGAGAAGGACGGCGTCTTCCCCGACCGCGTCACTCGTGCCGTCCAGGAGGAACTGGAGCGTGCGAGCAATGAGTTCGATGCGAGTTTCTCTTCGTCGGTGAGGACGGCGTTCGACGCGCTGGTCGCCGAGTACGGAACCGGTGTGCCCGAGCCTGAATCCTGGGTGAACGACCTCGAAGCACGCGAGACGACGTTCGACGGGTCCCCGGATGGCACGCCACCGTTGACGCAGGGGGTCAAGGAAGCGGCGAAGAAGGCCGCGAAGGTGGGTACCGAGAAGGCGGGCGAGTGGATCGGGAAGATCGCGGACGGCGGTAACGGGCCGGGAAGCGCGGCCTCCGCCGTCGTGGAAAAGCTCAGCAAGAACCGGGTGGGCCGGAAGATCCTTGACGCCGGAGGGAAAGTCACCAACGGCGCGGAGAAGTTCAAACCGTGGGGCAAGACCAAGGCGGCCGGCAAGGTAGCCGGTACGGCCCGCAAGGTGCAGTGGGTGCTGGCAGTCACGGGGCCGTTGATGGACCTGACGAGCGTCGCGCAGGACCAGAGCAAGTGGATGGCGCTCAACAAACGGCGGAAGCAGATCAAGGATCACTTCGACGAGGAAGCGCGCGAACAGCGGACCGCTCTCACCGATGCCGGTGAGCGGTACCTGAGCGAGTGGATCACCGAGGTGGAACGGTCGCTCAGCGGTCTCACGAAGCGGGGCTCGGACATCAAAGCCGAGCGTGAAGCGGCCCTGACGGCGATCAAGGGCCTCCGCGGCGAGGCCGAGAAGCTGGTCGGGCCGACCCGCTGACCTGACGGACCGTGGTCCCGGCGGTGAACGCGCCCCGTGACCACGGCCGCCGGGACAGGCGCTCAGGTTCCGATGCGAACCCTCGCCGACCGCGACCAGGTGTCCCGGCCGGGGGCGCTCGGGCCCGTCGGAGTGTCGGCGCCGTTAGCCTGTCGGTATGACGGAGCGTGTCGTTCCCGGCCGCGCGGACGGCCTGATCACCCTGGAGTGCGCGGACGCGCTGTGGGGCGGGCTGACGGCCGGCGGCGCTGTGCCGACGGCTTCCGGGGCGTTCACCCGCTCGCCCGCCCGTGCCCGGACGGGGTACGTCCTGCTCGGGAGCCGCGTGGTCGCGACGGCCAGGGTGGGCGGCGGTCGGTGGGGCGTCGCGGAGCGCGAGGTACGCCGGGCGGCCGCGGAACTGAACGCGGTGGTCATGGACCGGCGGGACCTGGTCCGCGTCGGCCCGTTCCGCGGGGCGCCGGTGCCGGAGCCTGAGCCGGAGCTCGACGAGGAGACGCCGCTGCGCTGGCGGTGGCGCGTCGCTGGGGAACTGGGGGAGCCGAGCGGCCCCGGGTGCGGGACACGGCACGAGGACGGCCGGCCGTGTCATCTGGCGGGGATCGACTGGCGGCAGCTACTCGTGGAGCACACCCGCGACGGGACCCGGCGGACGTGGTGGCTGCCGCGCGGGGTGGTGAGGCTGCTCGACGCGGCCGAGCACGCCGAGACGCGGTGGCTGCGAGCCGCGCGGACCCGTGAGACGGGCACGGCCGTGGCCGAGCCGCCCTCCCGCCCTCGGCGGGCCGGGGACGCAGACGGGCGGCGCGCGACGAGCCCTGAGGGCCCCGCCGCCTCACCGCGCCCGTACGGTAAGGAATTCGAAGGCCAGTTGTACTCGGTGCTCAGCAGGAAGCCTGGCATCGCCAGGAAGGTGGCCGAGTGGGTGTGCGCCGTCTGCGGCGGCGCGCCCGCCGCAGTGCTCGACCACTGCCACGAGCACGGCTACGTCCGCGCCCCCGTCTGCCAGTCCTGCAACACGCGGGAACGCCCCGATCATCTGTACGCCAACGACGTCCGCGTCGCGAACCGCTACACCCGCCTCTTCCGCACCGACGCCGACGACTGGCTCCGCCACTGGCACCGCTGCACCGGCTGTCGCGCGCGCACCACCCTGCCGCTGCCGCACCTCGCCGCCTGGACCGCCTTCATAGCCTGCCGGCCACTGCGCCCGACCCACCGGGCCCCGGGCGGACGTCAGCCCTGCGGCACCCTGCGCGTGTCCTGGGCGGGCAGTCAGAACGCGCCCAGGTCCTGCCTGTTCACGGTCACGGTCGATTTCTGCCCCGCCGGCGAGCATCGTGTCCTGGCGCGGGTCCCCTACCGTGAGGCCGCCGAGCGGTTACGTGGCTGGCTCGCCGAGACGGCCCCCGCCGTGGCCGCCGCGTCCGGCCCCGACCGCCTGGACGGCCTCCCCGCCCAGCCCCGGCCGGTCGTCGTGGACCCTGGCGGCGAGGGCCTGGGACTGTTCTGAGGTGAGGAGCCGCCCGCCGCGTACGGCGACGGGCGGCTCCCGCGTGACACCGGGCGGGCGTGCCGTTCAGTCCTCTGCCGCGTACCGCACGAACCGCGTCCAGCCCTCGCGGCCGACCGCGAACGGCCGGTGCTCCACGTCCTTGGAGTCCCGGACGTGGACGGCCTGCGGGGTGACGGCGACCTCGACGCAGCTGTCGCCCTGGGTCCCGCTGTAGCTGGACTTGAACCAGGTGAGTTCGGTCGTACTCATAGCTCTCCTCGCAGACGCTCCAGCAGGCCCCGCGACTCCTTGGGGTTGAGGGCCTGTGAGCGCAGTGTGTCATAGCGCTGACAGAGCAGACTCACCTCTTTCGGGTCGGAGATCAGCCGCCCGTTCTGCTGCCCTTCGGAGTACCCGAGCCGCCGCCCGTCCGGAGTCTCAAGGAGTTGCACCGGCCCGTCCAGGCAGCCGTGGAACTCGGCCTCCAGTGGAACCACTTGCAGGGTCACGTTGCGCGGTGCGCTCAGGTCCAGCACTCGGTCCAACATGCTCCGCTGCACCTCTGCCCCGCCCAGCCTGCGCCGGAAGACATGCTCTTCCACGATGAAGCTGAACGGGACGGTCGGCCGCTCGTACAGCATCTTCTGCCGCTTCAGGCGTGCGGCGAGCTGGGTTTCCAACTGCCGTTCCGTCAGCAGCGGGATGCTGTTGTCGAACACCGCCCGTGCGTACGCCTCCGACTGCAGCAGCCCCGGCACGAGCCGACACTCGTACGTGTACAGGCTGACCGCCACCTTCTCCAGGCGTGCCCACCGCCGGAACCACACCGCGAGACCCGCCTCGGCGCGAGTGAGGAACGGGGCGGACCTCCGCAGCGCCCCCGTGTTCCCCAGGGCCCCCTCGCTCGACGAACGCCTCGTCCGGCATCCGCCGCCCCAACTCCACCGATTCCACCGTGTGCTTGGAGAACCGGACGATCTCCGCGAACTCGGCCCTGCTGAGCCCCGAGTGCTCCCGCAGGGCCTGGACGACGGCCCCGAAGGTCCGCAGGCTGTCCGACGGATCGGGCTCCCGGCCCTGCTCGTCCGTCTCGTCCGCCCCGTCCGTCACGATCTCGACGTCCTCAGCCACCCGCGGCCACCTCCCGCACCCGTACCTCGACCGCCGTCCCGGCGATCGACAGCACTCAGCGTGACGCGTACGCCCCCGTACCGTCTACCGCATGTGCCCGTACGCTGACGCAGCGTACGGGTCTCGCTCCTGGCGCGTGCTCCCGCGCCCCCGCCACGCTGGCCTCATGTACGCGATCACGCCCCACCAGCACTCCACCGTATGGACGTTCGCCCAGCAGCTGTCCTCGACCCGTCGCGGTGCCCGCCTCGCCCGCCTGCTCGTCGCCGAGCGGCTGACGGCCTGGGAGGTGTCACCCAGCGTGGCCGAACGGGCGGTACAGATCACCGCCGAACTCGCGGCCAACGCCGTCCTGCACGGCCGTGTCCAGGGCCGTGACTTCCGGGTCGCCCTCACCTGCGCGGCAGTGTCCGGCGGTGTCCGTATCGAGGTCACCGACCCGCGCGGCGAACGGCTTCCCACCCCATCGCCAGGCCCCGGAGGCATCCCCTCCGACACCGAGTCGGGCCGAGGGCTCCTCCTGGTGGCCGCCCCGGCCGACCGCTGGGGCGTGGAGCCGTACCCACCGAGCGGCAAGACGGTGTGGGCCGAGGTCGAGGACCCGTTCGCGCGAGTTCAGGCCCCCGCGTCCGACTCCTCGCCGGGCAGAGGGCCGGCGAGGAATCCCGGCAGCGCTGAGCAGCGGCATCCCTGTACGACCGTCAGCCCGCCTGTGCCTTGAACCGCCAGACCGCGTGCTCCAGTGCCCCCGGTTCGTGCCCGAGGAGGGTGGCGGCCACCTCGTACGCGGTTCGCAGTTCCTCGTATGTGAGGTCTGGGACACCTGCCGCCGCTGCGAACGACCTCAGGTGCACGTCCACCGCGACCTGAGACCGGCCGACGAGGTTGCCGATGTAGTCGACACTCTTCGGCCCCACGCCCTTCACCGCTCGAAGGGCCGCACGGTTCTCCTGGCGGTCGAGCCACTCATGGAGATCGTCTCGGGTGTCGACACCTCTGGCGGCCAGCAGATCGGTGAGGGCGTGCGCTGTAGCGACCCTGCCGGGGCTGTTGAAGTCCATGGCGACGGCAAGGTCTTCCGTGGCCAGGCGTGCTTGAAAGCCGCGCACCGTGACGGCTTCCGGCCATGCGGACTGAAGTCGGAGAAGTCGCGGCCGGACGGTCGACTGGTACTTCCGGCGTGCCTGGAAACTGACATCGCAGATGACGGCACCCATGTGCGTCCAGCCGCCGGGCAGAGCGAAAGGGCCGGCGCCGAGGACGGCCCGAACATGGGCGGCGAGCAACTGGGCGGCGCTGAGAGTGGGCATGTCCCAATGGTGGAGTTCCGGTCTGACAATCGGAGCCGAATACGAAGAGACAGCAAGGTGCTCGATATAGCGCCGGGCCCATGATGTCAGCCGGTCGGGCTAGTCTCCTCCCTGTACTGATTCCGTAGTTGCTCACGCCACAGCGTCGCCACGTCGAGGCGACAGCATGGCGGCGGCGACCAGAGACGCGGCGCGACAGTGGGGCCAGTTGCTGCGCGATCGGCCTTCACTCTGTTCGCCCACCCGATAGGTTCCTTTCATGCCCAGCCGTCTCCTCGAACTGCACGTCGAGAACTTCCGAAGCCTGCGTGACGTGACCGTCCCACTCGGTCCACTGACCGTGCTGGTGGGACCGAACGGCGTGGGCAAGTCGAATGTGCTGAAGGTCTTCGACTTCCTGGCCGACATCATTCGTACGGATCTCCAGCCCGCGCTCGACACCAGAGGAGGGTTCGACGAGGTCGCCTTCTGGGGCGGTGCGAAACCTCCGACGTTCATGCGTGTCCAGCTGAAGGCCACCTGGACCAGCAATTCCACTCTCAATGCGCCCGACGAGTACAGCCTCACGATCCGGCGCCGCTCTCTGCCGTCGAACCGGGACAGCAGCCGGGCCGCCTACACCCTGTCCCGCGAAGAGAGCTTTCAGTTCAAGCGGAAGCAGGGGCGGGGGCGACGCATCACCATCTCCGGCGAAGAAGCCCGTGTGCTCGACAGGCGCGCCGGCAAGGAACAGGACAGCGGCAGCTTCGGCATTCGACGGCTGAGCAGTGGCTTGTCCACACTGCCCAGACTCGGTCCGGCGGACGGCGGCGACGAAGTGACCCGTGTCGCGGACCGCCTGTCCTCCTTCCGGGTCTTCGACGTCGATGTGGCCGCGGCCCGCATGCCCACCCGGTTGCGCGTCGCCGACCTCGCCACGCTGTCACCGCACGCCGAGAACCTTGCCGCGTTCCTGATCCACCTCAGCGGCCGGGACGAGATCTGGGAGAGCCTCGTCGAGGACGCCCGCCAGGTTCTTCCGCAACTGGAGAACATCGAGTTCGAGGAGGTCGGCGGTTCGACCGACCAGCTGACGGTCGTCCTGCGTGAACATGGCCTGCGCCGCCTGACCCCTCTGGCCGACGCCTCCTATGGCACGGTCCGTCTGCTCGGACTCCTTGCCCTTCTCTACGACCCTCATCCGCCGGCCTTCACCTGCATCGAGGAGATCGACCACGGGCTGCACCCACAGGCACTGGAACTCGTCGTGCAGCGGCTGCGGGAAGCTTCCGAGCGTACCCAGTTCATCGTCGCCACCCACTCACCCGCGCTCGTGAACCGGCTCCGTCCCGACGAGTTCGTCGTCTGTGACCGGGATGAGGAAGGTGCCTCGATCATTCCCGCGCTGACGGTGAGGGAGGTGGAGGAGATCGTCGAGGAATCGGGGGATCAGCCGCTCGGCGAGCTGTGGTTCTCGGGTGTGCTCGGCGGCGACCTCACCGGAGGTGAACTGTGAGCGCCAGTGGTCGGAGCGTGGGCCGGCGCACCAGTACGCAAGGCCGAGTGATCGTTCTCGCCGGTGAGGACCAGAACGACTGCGAGATCATGGCGGCGCTGATACGCGCGCACCGGCCCGACCTCGGTGCGACGGCCAAGCTGGTCCGCATCAACGACCCTGTGAGGCTGCGGAGAAAGACCGGTCCTGACCTGTCCGCGGCGGTGAAAGCGCTCGTCGGCAAGGCGCGTGCCAAGGCGGTTCAGCAGAGGGCGCAACTCGTGGGGTTCGTGGTCCACGAAGACCTGGACGGCTTCACCGACCTGGACTACGGCAGAGTCCGAGCAGCGGTTGCGGGTGAACTCGGCCGCCAGTGCGGCGGGTTCCCTGCCGCACTGGCGCTTGCCGCGTGGGAGTCCGAAGGCTGGCTCCTCCTGTTCCCTGACGCCTTCCCCCATGTGCGCCCGAGGTGGAGGGTCCCCGAGCAATTACGGGGAAGGGACTCGGGGCGGGTCAAGGAGCCCAAGGAAGAGCTCAGGCGACGGCTTGGCGTGCCACTCTTCCGAGAGAGTGACGGTCCCCTCGTCGCCCGCGAGGCCCTTGCGCACGGCCTGATCGCCGCCCCGGAAGGCAGGAACGACTCGTACAACGATTTCGCCCGGGACCTCGACAGCTGGTCCTGAGCACCAGGGGAGTGGTCAGGCCCGGAGTATGTCGGCCACTTGGTGGAGCGCGTCCTCGCGGTGCTGTTCGCGCGCCGCGCGGACCTCGGGGTCGGGCGACCACAGTGCCTGCCGGCCCGGGTGGTACGTGCGCACCACCTGGAAGCGCTCCTGGCCGGCGAGGGCCGGGTGCGCCTTCTCCAGCCGCCGCCAGGTGGCCTGCGCGTCGCCGCCCTGGAGCAGGACGACGCGGAGGTCCGGTATCAGTCCAAGGAGGCGCGCGAGGGCGTCGGCGCCGGCCTTCTGTTCGGAGGCGTCGGGCTTCCGGTTGATGTACCAGGGGTAGGCGTTCCAGGGCGTGACGTCGCGGGCGCCGATGCCGGCCTGTTCGAAGGCCCGGCACTGACGCTCGGCGCTCGGGTCGTCGTTCTCCGTGCACAGGAAGCCCGAGCCGGTGCCGTCCTGGGTCTTGGGCCCCGGATCGCGCAGCACGGACAGCACGCGCGCCTCGGTTCCGCCGTGCCAAGGAGCGACGTACGGCATCCAGCCCCTGCCGTCCTGGTCCCGCAGGCCGTCGACCAGCTCGTTGATCGCGCGGACGTGTGCCGCGTACCGGTTCCGCTCCTGGTCGGTACGGAACGTCTCGTTCGCCATCTGTCGCGCCATGTCGTCCTCCCCTGCCGTCTCGACCCGAGTGCGCGTCGACAGGGGCGGTGCTCGGCCTCCTACGCTAGAGGGTGGCACTGACATGTGGGGGCGAGGCCCGAGACGTCAGAAAGGCGGGTGAGGGCGGCAGCCAGCCCACCGCGCGGAGTGTCGGCATGACCCGGGTGATGACGTACGCCATGACCGGGGTCTCGTCGTCGTCCACGGGGAAGTACAGCGCGTGCTGGAGGGGCTTCACATCCTGAGGGTGCTCCAGATCGACCAGGGGGAGGTCCTCCCGGTCGAAGGCGGGTTCCAGCGTGACGCCGGGACGGCTCGTCAGAGTCCGCAGGAGCGACAGCCCGCACTGCGTGGCGAGTTGGGCCGTGGTGAGGGACTTCTTGAAGCCGGCCCGGTCCGAGCCGGTCCTCGGTATGACGGTCCAGGCCATGAGGCGCAGGCGACCCCTTCCGGCGGGCACGGCCTCGATGCCTGCGCGGCGGCGGCCGTGCAGATTGGCCAGGAGGGCGGGCATCTCGGGAACCACCGACGGCTGGTGGAGGACCAGGTCCCGCTCACCGTTGTCCCAGCGGGTGTCGTGCAGGGTGAGATCAGGACGACCGGGCAGGACGAGACACCATTCCACGGCGGTCCCGTTCTCCGTGGATCCGGAGCAGGTGGCTCCGTGGCGCGTCGCGCGGGTGCCTGACCGCCGCAGGGTCAGCTGGTCCGTAAGTCTCATGACGGTTGAGCTTCTCCTCAAGAAGTGGGGCCGTGCGGCCGTCTGACGGTCACTCATGCCGCCCGGATCTGCGATCGTACACAAATTCGCATGAAGTGTGGCAGGAAATATCTGTTGACGACGTCAACGTATCTACGCCAGTCTGGGGCTCCCGGGTGCGGACTTCGCCGTCGCACCCGCCGCCTCCCGTGCATGGAGCCACACCGTGAGCGACCAGCCCCACCCCTCCCTCCGCGACCTCGTCCTCCAGCGCCTGGCCGCCGCCGGCCTGGAGCCGGAGACGGCGGATCTGCTGCGCGACCTCTTCCCCGGGACTCAGGCCGGAAGCGCCTCCCGAACCGGTTCTCTCTTCCTCCGCTCCATCACGGCCGCCGGATGGCGAGGCATCGGCCCGGAGACCACGCTCGGCCTCACCCCCGCACCGGGCCTCACAGTGGTAGCCGGACGCAACGGCTCCGGTAAGTCCAGCTTCGCCGAGGCCGCCGAGATGGCACTGACGGGCGACAACTTCCGCTGGCAGGACCGTACTCAGATCTGGCGGCAGGGGTGGCGGAACCTGCACGATCCGGCGGCTCCCCGTGTGGAGGTGGAGTGCCGGCGCGACGGTGCCGACACGCCCGTCACCGTCCGCAGGAGCTGGCACGGCGACGGGCTGGGCGACGCACGGGTGGCGGTCCACCGGCCAGGCTTGCCCGGCGGAGAGCTGGGCGAGGTCGTCGGCGCGGAGGAGCTCGCGCTGTACCGGCCGTTCCTCTCGTATAGCGAACTCGGCGCCGTGATCAACGGCCCCATGACCGCCCTCCATGACGGACTCGCCCAGATCCTCGGCCTGGAGCAGCTCTCCGAGGCCTACAAGGAGGCGGGAGCCCGCCTCAAGGCGATCAAGGACGGCGAGAAGAAGGCCACCGACCTGGCAGCCGCGGTCCTCGCCGAACTGCGGGGCTCCGGCGACCTGAGGGCCGTCGCGGCCGTGGAGGTTCTCTCCGCACGCCGCCCGGACCGCGAACGCGTTCGCACCCTCCTTGCCGCACGGCCCGAGGGCGACACCGCCGAACTCGAAAGGCTGCGCGGGCTCTCCACCCTCGAAGGGCCTGATCTGAGCGACATCAGCGGTGCCGTGACGCGGTTGCGGGAAGCCGCGGCCCGGGCCGATGACGCGCGGTCCGGCTCCGCCGAGGACGCCCGCCGTCTCTCCGACCTCCTGGAGCGGGCGCTCGACCACCGGCGGCGGGCGCGGACTGCCGACTGCCCCGTCTGCGACACGCCCGGACTGCTCGACGACGACTGGGCGGTGCGCGCCCGGGAGCAGGTCGAACGGCTCCAGCACGAAGCCGCGGAAGCGCAGTCCGCGCGCGACGACCTGCGCGGCGCCATCCGCGCCGTCCACGATCTCGTCCAGCCCGTCCCCGTATGGCTCCGGCCGGAGGACTCGCCGCTCGCCGCCCTCTGGCGGGAATGGTCCCTGTGCCGGAGCGCGACCGACCCCCGCCCGCTGGCGGATCAGGTCGAGCGCCTTTCGGCCGCCCTCGCCGACGCCTGCCGGCAGGAGAGCGAGAAGGCGGCCCGCCTGCTCGCCGAGCAGGACGCCGGCTGGCGGCCGCTCGGGGTGCGCCTCGCCGAATGGCTGGCCGTCGCCGACCGGGCCGCCGAGGCCGCATCGCTCGGCAAGCGACTCAAGGACGCGCAGACCTGGCTCAAGAAGGTCACCGACGAACTCCGCGAGGAGCGGCTGCGCCCGTTCGCCGACCAGTCGCAGACCATCTGGAAGCTGCTCTGCGAGCGCAGCAGCGTCACGCTCGGCTCGATCGGCCTGACGGGGACGGCCAACCAGCGCAAGGTGAAGCTCGACGTGTCCGTGGACGCCATGGACGCGCCCGCCTTCGGCGTGATGAGCCAGGGTGAACTGCACTCGCTCGCCCTCTCGCTGTTCCTCCCTCGCGCCACCCACCCCGACAGCCCCTTCGGGTTCCTGGTGATCGACGACCCGGTGCAGTCCATGGACCCGGAGAAGGTCGAGGGGCTCGCGCGGGTCCTCCACGCCTGTGCCCAGCGCCGCCAGGTGATCGTCTTCACTCACGACACCCGCCTCCAGCAGGCCATCCGCCACCTGCGCATCCCCGCGACGATCATGCAGGTCTCCCGGCAGACCGACTCCGTCGTCAAGGTCACCCGCACCGACGACCCGGTCTCCCTCGCGCTGAGCGAGGCCCGGGCCGTCGCCAAGGACCCGAACGTGCCGCAGGACGTCGCCGACCGGGTCCTACCCCAGATGTGCCGAGGCGCCCTGGAGGCCGCCTGCCTGGAACCCGCACGGCGCCGCCTGCGGGCCGAAGGCCACGGCCACGCCGACGTCGAGGCCAGGATCGGCAAGGCGCACAAGCTCACCGATCTCGCCGCGCTCGCCTTCTACGACAGCACCATGGAACCCGCCCAGGTCCTCGCGGCCGTCGCGCAGGACCACGGCCCCTGGGCCCGCGCGCTCATCGAACGGTGCAACGCCGGCGCCCACCAGTTCCTCACCCCGATCGGCGACCGCATGGACCTGGTCCGGGACACCGAGCGCCTCGCGAAGGCGGTGCGCGGCCGATGACCCGTACCCCCGACGAACTGGCCGCGGCCGCCCGTCATCTGCTCCTCCCTCCCCCCGGTGTTCCCCACACCCTCGCGCCGGGACTCCGCGCCCGAGCCGCCGCCGCCCTGCTCCGGCTGGCCCTGGACGAGGCCATGGACGGCTTCTGGCGGCGGGTCAGTCCCGCCATGGCGCACAGCCGTGGCCGGACCAAGGCGCTCTGCCTGGAGTGGTACGCCCCGTGCTCCGTGGCCCGTCAGTGGTACGCCGTGTGGTCCGCGCTCAGCGCGGCCTGCCACCACCACACGTACGAACTCCCGCCCACCCCGGGCGAGGTCAGGGCCTGGCACGACGACGTCGTCGAACTGCTCGCCGCCCTCCGCCAAGGACCCGAGCGGACCGAAGCCTGACCGGTGCACCGAAAGGACCACGGCATGGACACACGCCGCTACCGCATGGTCGTCACCAGCGGCCTCGACTACGTCAGCACCGGCGCGCAGGTCGACGCCCGGCTCCGGGACTGGCTGCGTGAACCGCCCAAGAACTACGACATCCAGGCGTTCGCGGAAGGACGCAACGAGATAGCCCGGGGAGTCACGCTCGACCACGACTCGGCGACCGGCACCGGCGGGGCGTACGGGCGTTGGCGCCTCCGGGAGACCGCCCCGGACGGCACCTGGCAGACGACCCTGGTGATCAGGCAGACGGAGAGCCGGCCGACCCGCGTACAGCTGGACGTAGAGCACCTTCCCGATGATCCGGACACGTTGCCGACGCCCGCAAAGACCCCCCGCCTCGCGGCAAGCCTGCTGGACGTCCTCCAGGCCCGCGACGGGCTCGCGGACGTGACCCGGATGCCACAGGTCGTCGAGGCGGCCGACATCGACTCCGTCATCGACGAGTTGTGCGACGCGGAGCGCCGTCTGCCGATCGTCATGGCCACCGCCCCGAACGGGGCCGACTTCGATGTCTGGCTGGAGCGGACCCTGGACCCGCTGGTCCGTCCCCTGGCCGGCCTCGCCATCCTCTACGCCCTCGCGCCCGGGGCGGACAACCGCTTCAACCGGCTCATGGAGTACCACCGGGTGTACGGCGGCGGCATCCGGACCTTCCTTCCAGGTGTGGACCCGGCCTGGGCGGCCGACGGCCAGCGCCACCGCGTCATGTCGCACCGGGTCGTCGCCGAGAACCCGGCCCGGGCCCGCCGCCTGCTCGCCCAGCTTCCCCAGGGCCTCGCCACCCGGGCGCCACTGCCGCCCGAGCTGGACGCGGTACCCGTGTTGCGCGCGCGTACCAAGGAGAGCTCGGGCAGCTCCGAGCTGGAGCGGCTGAGGGACGAGAACCACGCCCTCTTCGAGATCCTCGAGGAAGCCGGGCGCGAGCAGCGGGTACGGGCCGACGAGATCAGGGACCTGAAGAACGAACTCCAGCGCGCCAGGAGCGACGAGATCACGCTGATCGCCGAGTACGACGAGCAGTACCGGGAACTGCATGAGACCCGGGTCCAGCTCGTCACTGTGCAGAAGCGCCTGCTCGCCCTCGGCGCCGCCGAAGCCGCGTACGCCCCGGACGACGGCGGTCCCGCTGTCCCCGAGTCCTTCGCGGAGATCCTGGAACGGATCGAGGAGATGCCTCGCGTGCACTTCACCGGAGCCAGGAAGATCACCCTGGAACTGGACGACCAGGCGTACGGTTCCTCCTGGGTCCGTATGGCCTGGGACGCGCTGCTGGCGCTTCGGGACTACGCCGACGTCTCGGTCGACGGCCCCGCCGACGGCGCGGCCTTCCGTGACTTCAATCAGTGGTGCGAGGACGCTCCGGGCGGCAGGCACGCGATATCGCCCCGTAAGGTCGTGCGCGACGAGTCCAGGACGGTGAAGACGAACACCGTCTGGCGCAAGGAACGGACCTTCCCCGTCCCGGAATACGTGGATCCCGCCTGCCGGCTGTTCATGGGCGCGCACGTGAGGATCGGCGGCGGCAACACCGTCGCTCCACGCCTGCACTACCACGACGCCGCCCGCGCCGAGCACGGGATCTTCATCGGATACATCGGGCCGCACCTCACCAACACCCTCACCTGAGGTACGGAGCGGGGCTAAGGTCCTTCTCGGCACCGGCCTTCGGGCATATGCCCTGCCCGTGTCCAAGGGCTCACGGGAACGAGGAACGTACGTGAACCAGGAGTGTGCGTGAACGAGGACAGCGGCAACCCCGCCGAGTACCCGGAGTTCCGGCTGCGGCTGCCCGGCGGGGACGGCATCGGGCGGGCGGTCGGCGTCCTCCTCGACGCCGTCGGCACCAACGGGAGCCGCAAGTTCCTGGTCCGGGCCGGTTCGCCGGCCCGGGAGCACGTCATGCCGTCGTTCCCCAAGCACTTCAGCGGCACGTTCAAGCGGCGCGAGGAGCTGAGAGCCGCCGGAGTCCTCGCGCCGTCCGACCGCTGGCCCGGCTGGCTGGAGCTAACCGCTGACGTCGAGTGCGGATCGCCGTCCGCCGCCGCCGAGATACTCGTCGGAGCCCCGCGCAACGGCTGGGAGGAGTGGCGCACCGAGGCGGGCACACCGCTGTCCGACTTCATGGAGGGCATGCGTTCCGGGCCCAACCGGGCCTGGCTCGTGCGCGGCTCGAACGTGGCGGGCAGTGACCTCGTCCACCGGCTCTGGCTTCCCGAGGGCAGGGTCACGCTGTCGGCCTCGCGGCTGCGCCAGGGAGTGGCGCAGGGGGCGAGCAAGGAGCGGCTGAGAGCGTTCGTCGAGGAGGACTACGGGACGACGGCGACCTACAACCAGAAGCTGGAGCTCGTCGACGAGCTGTACGCGTTCCTCTCCTGGATGAAGCCGGGCGACACGGTGTGCGGCATCTCCGGGGGCCGCCTGTACGTGGGTGAGATCACCGGAACGGCCGAGCAGACCGCCTCCGAAGGCGGCCGCTCCAACCTGCGCCGCCCCGTCGACTGGCAGAGCAGCGGGTACGCCTACGACGAGCTTCCCGAGGAACTCCAGCAGAAGCTCTCGGCGCAGCACGACGTCGTCGACCTCACCTCCGTGCAGGCCCTCATCGACGGACTCGGCCGTACCGACGAGGAGCTCGCCGACGAGGCCGTGTCCCGGGAACGCGACCCGAGCGAGACCGTCCCGGCCCTCGCGGCCCGGCGTGAGCTGGAGCTTCCCGAGCCGGGCCAGGCCCTCGCCGACGAACTGCTCGTCCACGACGTGGAGTGGCTGCGCGAGGTGAAGGACCTCCTCTGGGACGAACGGCAGCTGGTGCTGTACGGCCCGCCGGGCACGGGCAAGACCCACCTGGCCCTCAAACTCGCCGAGTTCCTCGGAGGCGGACCCGAACGGGTCAAGCTGGTGCAGTTCCACCCCTCGTACGCGTACGAGGACTTCTTCGAAGGGTTCCGCCCGAAGGAGGACCCCGACACCCGGGAGGTCGCCTTCCGGCTGACGGCGGGCCCGCTGCGGGAGCTCGCCGACCTCGCCTCCCGCGAAGGAAACCGCCACATCCCGCACTTCCTGATCATCGACGAGATCAATCGTGCGAATCTGGCCAAGGTCTTCGGAGAGCTCTACTTCCTCCTGGAGTACCGGAACAAGTCGGTCCGCCTGACTTACTCGGGCGACGACTTCGCCCTCCCGTCCAATCTCTTCGTCATCGGGACGATGAACACCGCCGACCGCTCCATCGCCCTTGTCGACGCGGCCATGCGCCGGCGCTTCGCCTTCGTGGAGCTCTCGCCGCGTACCGAGCCCACCCAGGGGCTGCTGCGCCGCTGGCTCGCGGCCCAGGACCGCGGACCCGAGCCGGCGGACCTGCTGGACGCGCTCAACTCCCGCATCGACGACCCCGATTTCCGCATCGGCCCCTCGTACCTGATGAAGAAGGCGGTCTACCGGGAAGGCGGCCTCGACCGCACCTGGCGCACCAAGATCCTTCCGCTCCTGGAGGAGCATCACTACGGAGAGGGAATCGACATCGCCAAGACCTACGGTCTCGAAGCCCTTCGCGCGACCATCGCACCGGCTGCCGGCCCGGTTGAGCCCGACGCGTGACCGGCATCCAGCTCGTCGAACACGCCCCGCACACCACCCATGACCTGCCGACGGCCATCGGCCAGGCACTCGCCGCCTCCCGGATCGTGGACGCGGCGCCCGACCCGTACCGGACCGGGGGATGGCGGCTGCGCGCGGGGAGCAAGGTCGGAGCCTTCGTGGTCAGGGCCCCGGGGGAGGACCCCGTCACCCTGAGGATCACCCCGAAGGTGCCGATCGCCCACCTGTTCTTCCTCCTGGGGTACGCCCTGAACCCGCGGATCCACCAAGAGGGCACGGTGGAGGTGTCGGCGCACACGGACCTGGTTCCCTTCTTCGCCCAGACCTACGAGAGGGCGCAGGAGCGAGCCCTGAGGCAGGGAGTGCTGCAGGGTTACCGGCACACGGAAGAGGCGTCCCCTGTCCTTCGCGGTCGGCTCAGGGAGACCGACCAGGTGCGCCGTCACCACGGCCGGCTGTTTCCCCTGGAAGTGGCCTACGACGAGTACACCACCGACATCCCCGAGAACCGGCTGCTGCGGGCGGCGACCGAGCGGCTGCTGAGTCTGCCCCGCGTCCCGGCCGGAGTACGGCGGTCCCTCCAGCACCAACGGGCCCGGCTCATCGACGCCGAGCCCCTGCTGCGCGGCGCCGCTCCGCCCCGGTGGCGGCCGAGCCGCCTGAACCTCCGCTACCAGCCCGCGCTGCGGCTGGCGGAGACCGTCCTGCGCCGCGAGTCGCCCGAGCACCTGCCGGGTGACGTCACCGTCGACGGATTCCTGCTCGACATGAACAAACTCTTCGAGGACTTCGTCTGCGTGGCCCTGCGTGAGGCCCTCACAGCGCATGGCGGACACTGCGCGCTCCAGGCCAAGGGAGTGCATCTCGACGCGGACGGGACCATCCGCATGAGGCCGGATCTCCTCCGGTACGGGGACGACGGCCGCCCGCTGAACGTGGCCGACGCCAAGTACAAGGCGCAGAAGCCCGACGGTTTTCCCGACGCCGACCTCTACCAGATGCTCGCCTACTGCACAGCGCTGGGTCTTCCCGAGGGGCATCTGATCTACGCCAGGGGCGGCGCGCTTCACGCTTCCCACCGTGTCCGGAACGCGGGGATCGTCATCCACCAGCACGTCCTGGACCTGGAAGGGCCGCCGGCGGAACTGCTCGGGACGGTCCGGGACCTTGCCCGCCTGATGGCCGAGGGCGCGGGACTCGCATCCCCCTAAGATCGTTTCGGCCGCGCCGCACGCCACGAGGTAAGGAGCCCACCGTGCCCCAGCTCGCCTTCGCGAACAGCTTCTGGGAGAGCTACGACGTGCTGGAGAAGCCCGTCAAAGCCGGAGTGCGCAAGGCGATGACCAAGTTCCAACAGCTCACCGTCGCGGAACTGCACGCCGACAAGGGGCTTCACCTGGAGTCGGTGGACAAGGCGCGCGATCCACGGATGAGGACCATCCGGATCAACGACTTCTGGCGCGGAGTGGTCCTCGCCCCGAACGACGGCAGCGATGTCTTCCTCCTCATCAACGTCGTGCCGCACGACGGCGCCTACAGCTGGGCGGCCAAGCGGCTCTACACGGTCAACACCGCCACCCGCGGCCTGGAGGTCCGCAACGTCGTCGCCATCGAGCAACTGACGCCGGCCCTGGAGGCGGCGGCGGCCACGGCCCCCGCCCTGCTCTTCGCCTCCCACTCGGACACCGTGCTGCGGGAACTCGGCATCGACGCGCAGGTGTTGCGTGCCGTGCGCACGATCACGGACCAGGCCCAGCTGGACGCGTTCGGCACCCTGCTTCCCGAGGACCAGTTCGAAGTCCTCCAGTACCTCGCGGAGGGCTTCAGCCCCGAAGAGGTCTACCGCGACGTCGTCACCGCACGGCGGCCCGCCGACGCTCCTGGGGACCCCGCGGACGACCTCGCGTCGGCGATCCTCCACACCAGAAGCCGCATCACACTCGTGACCGGGCCGGACGAGCTGGCCGAGATCCTGGAGAAGCCCTTCGCGGCCTGGCGGGTCTTCCTCCACCCCTCCCAGCGGCGCGTCGCCTACCGCGTGTCCTACGGCGGACCGGCGCAGGTGACCGGAGGCCCGGGCACGGGCAAGACTGTCGTCGCCCTGCATCGCGTCAAGCACCTGTTGTCCCGCTCCGAGGACAGCCGGGTCCTGCTCACCACGTACACCAACGCTCTCGCGGCGAGCCTGCGCGAGAACCTCGCCCTGCTGCTCGACGGCGATGAGGCGCTGCTTCGCAGGGTCGACGTGACGACAGTGAACGCCTACGCGCACCGAGGCCTTCAGGCAGCCGGCGGCCGGACTCTGTCCCTCGTCGGAGACCGTGAGGAGCAGCAGATCTGGCAGCGGGTCGGCAAACGCCTCGGCCTTCCGTGGCCGGAGCAGTTCCTCGCCCAGGAATATCGCCACGTCGTACTCGCCCAGGACATCGGCACGCTCGACGCCTACCGGGGCGCGGTGCGCAGAGGACGCGGCTCGGCGCTGCCCGTAGCCCAGCGAGAGCGGGTCTGGGAGGCGGTCGAGTTCTTCCGGGCCGAACTTGCTGCCCGAGGCGGCCGCACCCACCTCGATGTCTGCGCCCAGGCGGCACGGCTGCTGGAAGGGAAGGTCGCTTCGGACGGCCACGACTACGACCACGTGGTCGTCGATGAGGCGCAGGACCTGCATCCAGCCCAATGGCGGGTGCTGCGGGCAGCTGTGGGCCGTGGACCCGACGACCTCTTCATCACCGGTGACCCCCATCAGCGGATCTACGATTCCAGGGTCTCCCTGGCCTCACTGGGCATCACGGTGACCGGCCGGAGCGGTCGGCTGCGGATCAACTACCGCAGTACGGAGGAGATCCTCGGCTGGTCCACCGGCATTCTGAAGGAGATGGACGTCGAGGATCTCGGGGGCGACGGTGCGGACAGCCTCCTCGGTTACCGCTCACTGCTCCACGGAGGACGCCCTCACGTCAGAGGTCATGCTTCCGAGCAGGTCGAAGTGGACGCGATCGTCGAGCGGATCGAGGAGTGGATCGGCCAAGGCATGCGCCCCGAGGAGATCGGGGTGTGCGCCCGCTTCCACCTGCTCCTGGACAAGGTGTACGACAGGCTCGCGGCTCGGGGTATTCCCGTGGTCCGAGTCAAGGAGGGACCGGGGGCGGGAACGGCAGGGGTGCGCCTCGCGACGATGCACGCGATGAAGGGGCTGGAGTTTCGTGGCGTCGGTGTACTCGGGGTTTCGGACGGCGCACTCCCGTTCGCCCGTGAGGTCACCGCGGCCGCGACGGACAGGCTGCAGAACGAGGCCGATCTGCTGCGTGAGCGGTGCCTGCTCTTCGTCGCCTGCACACGGGCCAGGGAAGCATTGCACGTGTCCTGGAGCGGAAAGCCCAGCCCGTTCGTGCCCCTGCCTTCCGAACTCCCCTGACCGGCCGACGGGTCACTCGCCGGAATCGTCCGCAGGAGGTGCAAGGGCTCCGTTGGTCAGCCCCTCCCGGGCCAGAGCGGCTGCCTCCTTCCCCAGTTCGGCCAGACTCGCGACGCGTTCCTCGAACTCTTGGAGAGAACGGAAGACGGCTCCGTAGCGACGCTGGTCGGCGACCGCCATCTGCGGGATGCGGGCCGCCCGCGCGTCCACACGGTGCGTTCCGCTGGTACTGGTCGAGCGGCGGACGTTGGACGCGCTCTGAAGAAAGCCGCGCAGGTAGTCCGTATCGAGTTGAGGACTCAGGGATTGGGGGCCGCCGGCGCCCGCCTCGATCAGTCCCGCTCGGGACAGATCCGCGAGGCTGACCGTGGCTGTGTCCAGAGAGTCTTCTCCCGCCGTTTCCCGCAAGGCCGGCAGGAGTGCGCCCAGCGCTTGGAGCTGCTGCTCGATCTCTTCGCGCAGGGACCAGTACTCCGCCCGGAAGTCCTGGGTGGAACGGTGGATGTGAAGGTTCGGCGTGAGGTCCACGGTCTCGTCGAGGAGGTCGATGAGGGGGATGTCGGCGACCTGGTCGCTGGTGGGTTCTAGGGGTCCGTCCGGATCGTTGCCCGTCAGGTCGACCATGCGGACGTGTGACGGAGTCGTGTCGTCCGGTTTCGGGCGGCGGAGGATCCAGAGCAGTACGGGGACGGAGTGCGAGGAGGCGACTCCACCCGGTAGCGCGATGACGTGGGCGAGGATTCCCCGCCGTACGAGTTCCGCCCGGATCCGGCGTCCAGCCTTGCGGTAGGCCACGGATGACGGCATGACGATCACCGTGCGGCCGCCAGGGGCGGTGTGGGCGTAACAGTGCTGGAGCCAGGCGAGCTCCCCCTCCGCCTTGGAGGGGGTGCCAAGCTCCCATCGTGCGTCGAGGAGCAGTTCCTCGCGCCCCCAGTCCGGGCCGACGGCGGGAGGCTCGCACACGACGAGGTCGGCGCGGAGCGAGGGCCAGGCATCCGCCCGCAGCGAGTCACCCGCTTGGATCACCGCATCGGCTCGGCCGCTCAACTTGGCTCGGAGTTCCGCGAACCGTGCTGCTGCGGGGTCGATCTCCTGCCCGCGAATGACCGTACTGCCGTCGTCCCCCGCAACCATGAGAAGGACCCCGATCCCGCAGGCGGGATCGAAGACGGTGGTGCCCTTGGGCAAAGGGCCTACAAAGTGAGCGACCGCCCGGGCGATCCTCGCCGAGGTCACCTGATCCGAGCCGCTGCGACGCGCCGAATCCTGAAAGCGTTCGACGAGTCCGTCGGCCACGTCGGTTGGTGTGGCGCTCTGTGCTGACGAGGCGACGATCGCAGCCGCTGCGGAGTCGAGACCAGACGGATTTCCCGTCGAAAGGAATGCTGCGACCGAAGACAGGCCGCTGATCATGTCATCGCCGAACGACGCGCGGAGCGCCTGCCAGAGCCGGACTTCGTCGGACACGTCATGGCTCTTCCGCTGGTTCGCGAGCCATGCCCGTACATCGGTAAGGGAAAACAGAGGTGTGCCCGAACTGCCTCCCGCCGGGGCGGGGAAGTCCTTGTGGCGGCGTCTCCAGTTCGACACAGCGGCTCGTGTCACGCCCGCGATGCGAGCGATCTCGGCCCCGGTGATCAAAGGGTCTACTGCACCCGCGTCATCCCTCATACGGAAACCGTACACGCCATTGCAGACACGCGGTAAGTGTTGTTGACGTCGTCAACGCGTTCATCTGGGACGGAAGTCATCCGCTTGTGCAGAGAACGTGAGCGGCGGTGGGATTCAGACCTTCATGACGGTGGCGTGCCCGCGGCAAAGCGCTGTGAGGTCCTCAGGATCGGAAGTAAGGATCGTGGCCGGCCCTGGTGAGGCCAGTGCGGTGGCGGCGAATATGGCGTCGATGGCGTACTTATGGCCGTGCGGGCCGGCGTCGGCGAGCAGGATGGCGGCGTGGCGGGCGATCGGCTCGGTGATCGGTTCCACGGCCAGGTGGGAGAGTGTCCACTCCAGGGCCGGGCGGTTGATGCGGGGGTGGGCCACTTCGACCAAGGCGGCCGCCGAGGTGATCACACGGAGGTCGTCGCTGCGGGCCAGGGCGAGCCGGGCGTGACCGTTTGGCGGGCAGGCGGCCGAGGCGATCACTTGAAGGCCGGCGTCACAAGCGACTGCGAGCGGCTCGCGGACCTCTTGGTCGCGTTGTGCAGTCTCGGCGAGCCTTCGCCGTCCGGCGAAAAGATCACGTTCGCGAGCTCGCCCCGCTTGGTGGCGGCCTCCGGGCCGTCGAGGGGCAGTACGCGTGCGTCGAAAGGCCGCGCGTAGCGCCCGTGGCGCACGTAATGCACATGGATCTTGAGTCCGTTTTGCGCACCATGTGTCTCTGACCTGCGGTTTTCATTAACCTGTTTTGGCTCTACATGTTTTCGATGACCCACCATGTCGAGTGCGTCGCGATCCTTGAGCCCGCCGAAAAGGGCCGCTGACCTGCGGCTTTGCCGAGTGTGCATTATGTGCGTTACGTGCGTTACGGGCGATATCTTGACGCATATCTGACGCATATCTGACGCATATCTGACGCACGTGACGCACGTTTGACGCACGCCTGACGCACGCCTGACGCACGCCCGGCTCATGCGCTGACTACCCGTCAGCAGCAGAAAGCCGCCCTTCCAGCCGGTGTGACAACCCGGTCGGAAGGGCGGCTTTCTGCTGTGCGCGCCCCAGGGCGCCATCGCTCTCGCCTCGCTTGCCTGTATCGGCGGTCGAACACGCTCCGTAGCTGCACGTCGGCCTGGAAATATGCCTGCAGCCTTATGCGTTGGAGCCGACCACGGAATGGGGAGGTGTGGGAACTGCGGTTGTTCCAGACCATGGACAGGGGCGTGAGCGAGCTCGCGCCCCGGCTCGCCGCTGCCGAAGTGGACGTGCAGCGCCTTGTCGAGACAGACATGGAGGCGTTGTTGGGCGTCCGGTTCCTGGCATCCGAATACAGCACGGGGCCTGTTCACGCCGGCCGAATCGATTCGCTGGGGCTCGACGCGAACGGGGCACCCGTCGTGGTCGAGTACAAGCGCGGCACGGATCCGGGCGTGATCAACCAGGGGCTCTTCTACCTGAGCTGGCTCGTCGATCACCGCAGCGAGTTCGAGCACCTGGTCCGTGACAAGCTCGGGGCGAACGCCGCGGCCCAGGTGCTCTGGAGCGGACCCCGATTGATCTGTGTGGCCGGCGACTACACCCGCTACGACCTCCACGCCGTGCGTGAGCACCGGCGCAGCATCGATCTGGTCCGCTACCGCTTCTTCGGCAGGGACCTTATTGGCCTTGAGACCGTGGCCACGGCCGCAGGACGGCCGACGCAAGGCAGGCGAGTGCAGCGCACGGGACTGGCCGGCATGGGGCCGGAGCGTCTTGTGGAGCTGGCGGCAGCGGCGGATGAAGTGCTCCTCGGCCTTGGCGACGGCATCACCAAGGTGCAGCGCAAGCACTACAGCGCCTACCGGCGGCTGCAGAATTTCGCGAGCATCTGCCCGCCCCAGCGGACCAAGGTCCATGTGTATCTGTCGCTTGACCCGGCCGATGTCGACCTTGTCCCTGACTTCACCAGGAACGTGACGGGCCTGGGGCACCATGGCACAGGCGATCTGGAGGTACGACTGCGGACGGAAAGGGACCTTGAGCGCGCTCAAGACCTCTTCCGCGCCAGCTACGCGGCGGCGTGAGGGTTCAGTGCCAGGCGCACTCGAATCCACGGTCATGTTGTCATTCAGGGGTCTTGTCGTGAGTGTGCCTTTCGACGGGCCGGCAGAAGGTGGCGGTGGAGATATCCATCATCCCGAGATTCCCCGGTTAGACTAACCGGGGAATCTCGGCTACATTTCGCCGCGCATGCCGCTCTCGGGAGGAAGTAGCAGCGCCCCAACCACGGACTACCAATCGGCCGCCGGCCTGAACACCTGAGCGTCCGGGTACGGGCCCGCTCCCACGAGGTCGGAGAATGATCACGCCCACGGCGCGGAGGGGACTGCTCGCTCCATCCGAGCCCGCAGCCTCCGAGGCCGGAATCATCCGCCGCGTAGACGTTGCTGCTGCGGCCGACCGCCCGCTCAGCCACTGGTGACGACGACGGCTTCGCGCCTGCTGGGCAAGAGTCGCCGAGCGTCCATCAGGATCGGCCTTTTTCTCCAACCGTATTACGGGCAGCGCTTGTCGGGGAGAGGATCGGCAGTATGCCGAATGACAGCCTCCTGCGAATCGTCACGTTTAACACCTTGTTCGGCGGTCACGCCGACGACGGTCTTGGCCCGGCGGACTGGTGGGATGCCCAGATGGCCTTCCTTTGTTCGCTTCGACCGGACGTCCTGGCGCTGCAGGAGTGCAACTTCTTCGACCTCCTGGGCCGGCGGCGCTTGCACCGTGCCGTTGCCGATCTCGACATGACCCGGGGCTTCCTCGCCGAGGCCAACTCCACCACCAGTGACCATCGCTTCCATTCCGCGATCCTGACTGGCAGCACGGTGGGCGTGGTCGCCGAGGGCTCCGACCGGGCCCGATACCACCACGTCCTGGGCTGGGCGAACCTGGTTGCGCCCGGCCTGGAGCGGCCGATTGAGCTGCGCAACCTCCACCTTGATCCCTTCGACCCGCGGAACAGGGCAAGGGAGGTGGCCCCGTTGGAGGTCCTGGCCGCCCCCGGGCGGCTGTCGCTGGTCGTCGGCGACATCAACACGATCGGGCTCGGGTTCCCGGAGCCTGACTGGTCCCAACTGCCGGCTCACCTGCTCAACGGACACCTGCGGGCGCCGGGACAGGGCGAGGGGTCCGATCGGGAGGCGCTGGAGCTGCTCGACCGCGCGGGGTTCGTCGACGCCTCCAGCCGTTTCGGTCAGGAGGATGTGCCCACGGCAGCGTTCGGCGTCGGCGACGTACCCCGACGCCAGGACATCGTGCTGGTCAGCCCCGCTCTGGCTCCTGCTCTGGTCGGCTACCGGGTGCACATGGAGCCCGTGGAGAAGGGGATGTCGGATCACGCTGCCGTCAGCGTCGACCTCGACCTGTCTCTGCTCGGCCGGCAGGAGTAGCCGCGCGGCGGGTCAGTGGCCGCTGGGGCTCAGGTGGTGGTGGGTGAGCGAGTACGCCGCCCACCGGGCTGCCTCGCGCATCAGCGTCCCGCCGGGCCACTGCTCCATGGAGGGGAGCTCCAGCCCGCCCGCGCCGGAGGTGAGGGGTGGGCGGTACTCGGTGAGCTGACGGACCAGCGCGGACAGGCGCGAGTCGTCCTCAAGATCGTGCCGTCGGTCCGCCAGGGCCCTGCGGACGGTGTCCTCGATCTGCGTCTCGCCGACCGAGCCCGGCGCGAGCGCGGAGACGATCCGCTCCACCGGAACCCCGTCCAGCTCACCCTCGAAGTTGCCCGCGTACAGGACGAGCGTCACGGTGGGCAGCGCGAAGGTGAAGGTCCCGCCGCTGTATCCCTCCGGCCACGCCGGCTCCAGCAAGGTGGCTGACCGTCGCAGTGCTCGGACCCACCGCGCGGCCCTCCACCCGTCCGACACGACGTCGGCCAACTGGCCAGCCTGCCACCAAACTTCCCGGATGTTCGCCATGGGCCCAGCCTATGGCGAACAGCAGCCCCTTGTACGGCTCCGAGCAGTTCGCGCCAGCCACTCACGTCATCGCCCCGTCGGGAGGCGGAGGCCGGAATCAAGGCCCCGGCGACCCGCTGGACCGGCCCCACCGGCCCGCACGACCAGGACGAACGATGGGCCGTCGCCCGGCGGTTGCTGAAGGACGAATCCATCGCCACGGCGGACCGCGTCGCCGGCCTCCTGGTACTGCTGTACGCGCAGACGGCCAGCAGCATCCACCGCCTGACCACCGACCGCGTCACACAGAACGACACCCAAGTCCTGCTCCACCTGGGCGACCAGCCCATCCAGCTGCCCCCGCCACTGGACCGCCTCATGCTCAACCTGGTCGCATCACGGGGCACCGACACCCTGATCCGGCACGAGAGCGACTGGCTGTTCCCGGGCCGCTCCGCAGGCCGACCAATCCACGAGTCGCAACTGCTACGACGGCTTCGCAGGGCAGGCGTCAAGTCTCGCCAAGGCCGCAGCACGGCTCTGTTCGCGCTCGCCCAGCAACTTCCCGCAGGGCAGTTGGCCAAGATGCTCGGCGTCCACGTGGGGGTGGCCGTCACCTGGCAGCGCGCGAGTGGCGGGGACTGGATGACGTACGCCGCCGAAGTTGCCGCCCGAGCCGCAACCCGAGCCCGCCCCGACAACACGCCCAGAAACTAGCCGAGTTGAATTCCCCCACCATGTCCCACGTGTAGTAGTCGAGGCCGAGGCACTGAGTCTCTTCCAACCTCAGTTTGAGCATGTCAGGTGCAGGGGGAGGATGGCCTGGACGCGGTCGCTGGGTGATGTCCGTCCCGTGGAGGCCGCAGCGTCGCAGTGCCCGGTTGAGGTCCCGGCCCGGGAAGACGGCCCGCAATGTGCAGTCGGGTGTCGGAACTCTCCAAACCCTGCGGGCTTTAGTTCCCGCGGAATACGAGTCTCAAGTGTGGATGCGACGTCGCCACACGTTTCTCTGCCCTGCAGGCTTCTCGTTCCTGCGGAACCGCCACGGCTGCGCCATCTTCGACGCCGCGATCGAGCAGGTGTTTCTATGCCCTGCGGGCCTTCAACCCCTGCGGAATCTGCACCTTCGATCGAGATGGAAAGATCGACGATTCGCTTCCATGCCCTGCGGGCCTTCGGTTCCCGCGGAATGAGGAGTATTACGCGGTTTCGGCTGAGGTCGATCAGCAGAAGGTTTCTATGCCCTGCGGGCCCTTGGTGCCCTGAGGAATTTTCGAACTGCCGTGGTAACAGCGTCGGGCGATCAAGTTTCTATGCCCTGCGGGCCTTTCAGTCCCACGGAATTGGTCAATTTCGAGGGTGAGTGGCTCTCCTGATCCGTTTCTATGCCCTGCGGGCCTTCGGTTCCGGCGGAATGCTCGGCCTAGCCGTTGCCGCCTTCATCGGAGGCTGGACGTTTCTATGCCCTGAGGGCCTTCTGTTCCGGCGGATCCTTCGCTACGGGCGGGGCCCGTGACCTGCGCCGATTGTGCCCGTTGCGCGAGACTCCCCGCCAGCGGCTTGCCTGATCTGTGACGCCCGTCACAAGTTCTACCTCCGGGGCTGCGACCTGCGGGTTTGGCCCGGGCGTGAATCGGCCTCCGACGGCTCGCGGCAGGGAGGGCGGTTACGGCTCTGTCGAGCCGCCTTTCCGTCTGCCTTCCGTGCGTGGGGCTGCGGCACGTTGATCGTCGTCCAGCCGAGGCCGTGGGTCACGTCGTGGGCGGTGTCGGTGGCCCGTAGTGCGGCGAGTTCCGGCATGAGCCCGGCCAGCGGCGCGGGCAGCTCGATCTCGTTGCTCTTCCTGGTGATCTGCCGCTGGGCGATCGCCCCTTGGCCCTCATGCAGGACGGCGGCGAGCGGGTGCACGGCCGCCGGGTCGTCGTGCCGACTGCCGCGTATCACCTTGCCGTCGACGGCCAGCCCCACCATTGCCGGGTAGTCGGGCTCGATCGGGTCGCTGGATAGCCGGGCCAGTCACATTCCGTGGCGTCGCCGAGCGCGTCGCCGTCGATGCGGGCCAGCACCGGCCCAGGGTTGTGGCGCGCGGGAGGCGGGCCAGGCCGATCCGGGCAGGTATCTCGGGCGTGGTGCCAGCGGCGAATCGCGCGATGCCGGCCAGCGCGGGGGCACCGTCCAGGACCGCCAACAGACAAGGACGAGCAGGGAACCCAAATCGGTAGGCGGCTCCGCACCCGCCCGGGGATCGGGCAGCTGGCCCAATTTCTTGGTCAGCGAGGACAGTTCGGCAGATCGCCGGGCGGGCGGAGCAGATCGGAGTCACCGCGTGGCGCTGCAGGACACCGATCGGAGAGGATGACACGCGAACGCGACCCCCGTTCGTGATCAAAAGCTTCGACAACCTCGATCATCGGGGGTCGTGTTCGTCCTTGCGGACCGGGCAACACGCCCGCAGCGGTACGCACACGCACGATCAGCTCATTTCGCAAGCATGTGGATGGGGCGGGCCGGTGTGGGGCGACGGCCTGCTATCGCAGGTTTGGGCTGGGCCTCAGCCCGAGCATTCCGAGCAGGTTCACGATCATGTCGTGGAAAAGGTCGTGGTGGTCGCCGAACGCGAATCTCAGGTGGCTGTACACAGCCATGCAGGTCACGCCGTAGATCTGGCGCCAGCAGGTGATCATCAGGTACATGACTCCGAGCGGGAGTTCAGGGCGAATCGCCTGCCGGTAGATGTCCACCTGCCCTCGCAGCGGCTGCGTCAGCTCGTCGTCCGCAGGGTAGGCGAGTTCACCTCGCCGCCACAGTTCGGTGAACAGTTGGCCGAACAGGCCGCCGAGCTCGCGCGGGATGACCTGCGGCAGGTCTCCTCCGGATGATTCGGCGGCGGCGTAGGCCGAGCCCATGAGCAGGTCGAAGGCGGCCCGGTTGGCGAGTGACCAGTCGAATACCGCGCGACTTCCGGCGTACAGCTGGGCGCTGAGGTCGTCGCGGTCCTGCCGGCGCACGGCTTGTGTGACGGTGGCGATCAGCTCCGCGGTCATGTCGTCGTAGAGTGCCCGTACCAGCCCATCCCTGCCGTCGAAGTATCGGTAGAGGGCAGGCGGGCTGACCCCGACGGCTCGCGCCACCGCTGCCAGTGTGAGTCCGTCGATTCCCTCGACGGCTGCGATCTGTCGGGCTGCTCGACGTGTGTCACTGAGGAGCTGCTGGCGAAGGCGTTCCCGTCGGCTCCCGGGAGTCCTGCCCGCTGCGTCCATGGTGGACCTCCATCGCCTCGGTTCCGTGATGTGCGCAGCTAGGATTGGACGCGAACTCACGTTCGTAGCGGTTGTGTTGACAGTGTGCGCCACGGTCGTACGACTTGTGCTGACAGGGTGTCATTCTGCTAACTCCAGTACTAGTGTGAAGTCCCTTCACGCGTTGAGTTCAGCCACCAGTATCGGATGCCTGCGCATACAACGCGCAGCGCGGGCACGAGGCGGGGTGTTGCTCCTCGCCTTTCTGGCAATCAGTGGGGGAGATGCCATGGGGGGCCCGAGCAGTGCCGTCCGGCGGCTGCTTCAGGAGTTGTTCAGCCGGGTGGGCTTCGGCACACTGCTGATCACCATCGGTGGCGCGGTGGCGCTGGGCATGGTGCCGAACATCACCGAGGTGGTTGCCGGCCAGCGGGTCATCGTCTTCGGTGGGATCTTCGTGCTGGCTGTGCTCGTGGTGTTCGTGGGGTGGTGGATGCGCCGCGATCGCGGCGTGGGCGTCGTGGTCTGGCTGATGCCCGGCACCGGGTCTCCGCAGCGCCTGAGGGAAGTCATCGGGCATGCGCAGGCCCGGCATGGGGCCTGGTTCGCTGTGCGGCGCGACCGGCTTTGGCCCGACGAGCAGCGTGTTCCTGCTCTTAGTGACCGGGTGGAGGTCGCGTACTGGCAGGTGCAGGACCGGCTCGAGGGCCATGAGCCCGGGACAGCCTCGGCGGCGCATGTGTCGCTCTACGTTCATGCTCGGTTGCCCGAGACGTTCGGGCTGGGCCGGCGGCTGGCCAACGACGCGCTTGGCCAGCTCGATGTCATGCACTTCTCGCACCGCACGGGCGACCCGGTCGCGAAGGTGATGGAGCTGGACAGCCGTCTGGCTCGTGCCGCCGACGACGCTGACCGGGCCGCTGTCCGGCAGTGGCTCACCGCCGAGTCGCTCCAGGCGGTGCCCGAGCCGTTCGACGACGTGGCGGCGGATCACCGGCATCGGCTGATGCTGATTGTCAGTCTGACTCCCAACCCGAACGTCGTGGCGGCGGCCACCCAGGTGGCCCGCACCGGGGAGGTGATGGGGCCGGACGGTCACACCGGCTATTACTTCGACGCGAACGACCCCAGCGCGCCCGGTCGGCCCTGCGGGGCGCGCATGGTTGTCGAGACCAAGGGTGGTCATCTGCGGGACGAGCCGGGTGTGTACGAGCCGCTGGTGCGGCACATCATCGACCGGTGGCGGGTCGGCTGCCGTATCCGTCAGCAGCAGATCGGCGGCCGACCAGTCGAGGGCCTGCTCGTGCTGAGTGCACCGGGGCCGATCGCTCTGGCACTCGGCAAGTTCATCGGCCAGCAGCTCACGCTGGTGGCGCACTCCATGGAACTGGCGCGCGGAGAGGAGCCCATGCTGTGAAGCGGCCCGTCCCGCCCCCGGCACGGTCCGAGGGCGAGTTCATCAACCCGTACACCTTCGTGCCGTTGCCGGTCGTGGCCGACCAGGTGCTGTTCGCCAGGCCGGCGGCAGGACATTCGGCACTTGAGGCGGGTCGCTATCAGGGCGAGATCGAGGTGGAGCTGACCGCTCTCGCCCCGCTGCTTGTACGGGGGGCACGCGAGGGTGACCAGGTGGAGGGGGTGCAGCGTTTCCCGCGCCGGGCTTTTCCGACGGATGGCCTGGCAGACCCGGTGCCGTATCTGCCGGGGTCATCGCTCGCGGGGGTTGTCCGCTCTTTACATGAGCTCATTGCCGGCGGCTGCCTGCGGGTGTTCAAGGATGACTTTCTTCCGGTGTACCGGGATCGGCCCAAGAGTCGCCCGAGCGAGTGGCGCATGGCCACGGTCGACGCGGTCGACGAAGAAGGGCGGCCCACCAGGTTCACGGTCTGCGCGAGCGAGCGCCGCCGTGTGGCGATCGACGCCCTGCTGAAGGCCAAGGGAGGACTTCCCGAGACAGGCGACCGGATCACCTTCGGAGCCGATGCCCGCACGGTCAATGAGTACGGGAAGACCACGGTGAGCGGGGGGGCGATCCGCTGGAGCGAATCCGGCGACTGGGTTCTACTCCTTACCCACGCGGGTACCCGTGACGCGCGGGACACGTACTACGCCTACGCCGGTCATCTCGGGCCCGGCTCCTACGACGCCTACGGGGTCACAGACGCGGCATGGGACGAGTACCAGAGCGCCGTCGCGGGCGCCAACGATGTGCGGGAGTCCCGTAAGCCTGAGGAAGGACGCAAGGGGCAGGATCCGCTCACCGCCGAGGTCAGGCCAGGCGAAGAGCCCGGTCTGGACCCGATTGGTGTGCGCCACAAGGCGCTGCCACATCTACGGCGCGGACAGGTCGTATGGGTAAGGGCCGAGCCACCGGGGACGCCGGGGCGCCCCCGGGTGACCGCGCTGGCGCTCAGCCAGATCTGGCGGCACACAGCCACGGGCCAGCCTTCTGGACAGCGCGTCCCCGAGCAACTGCTGCCGTGCCGTGATCCGCAAGAGCTCTGTCCAACCTGCCGGATCTTCGGTTCCGCGGACACCCGAGGCAAGGACGATCCCGACGACCGTGCCGCCCATCAGTACTCCTACCGCGGCCACATCCGGTTCTCCGACGCACGGCCGCTCGGCGCGCCCCCTTTCGAAACCCGGGAGTACAGCCTGGCGCCGCTGGGCAGCCCTCGTCCCGGCGCCGGACAGTTCTACCTGCGACCGAACAACCTCCAACCGAGAAGGGACGAGACGCCGTTGCGGGAGTGGGGCTCGCGGGCCGACGACGGCGAGCCGCGTCAGCTGCGTGGACGAAAGCAGTACTGGCTGACCGGAAGAAGTAGCCGGCGGCCGTTCTTCCGGGCGGACTCGAACGCCACCTGGACGGAGAACAAGGACATGCAGCAACGCGCGGAGGCCGTTCCGCCGGGCAGCCGCTTCGCCTACACGGTCCGCTTCGAGGGCCTCGACCTGAGCGAGCTGGGCGGGCTGCTCTCCGCTCTCGACCCTGCCGGACTGCTTCCCGGGGACACCGGGTTCGCCGTCGGCGGCGGCCGTCCGCTCGGATTCGGCGCCTGCACCTCCCGTGTGAGGACTGTGCGGGCCTACACCGCCGAGCAGTGGTACGCCGGTGCCGGCCGGCGCCAGAGCGTGGTCGAGCCGCAGGCCGCCCTTGCGGCCTTCCGCGCGCAGGTGGACGCCGGCGTCCGACAGACCTGGTCAGACGTGCAGGCAGCGTTGACGGTGGACCATGTCGCCCCGGACAACGTCTGGTACCCGGTGGACGCCCGCATCCCCGACGGCAAACTGACCCCCAACGACCTGGAACCCGGGTTCACCTTCTGGGCCGAGAGTGTGGGCGAACAACTGAGCGACAGGCGGCGCGACCTGCGCTCACTGCCGAGGCCGAGCACCGCGGCCCATACCCTCCCCGTCGTCAGCGAACCGTCCAAGCCCAAGAAGAAGGGCCGGCGATGAGCGCGCTTTCGACCCGGATGTACCTGGATGTCGGCGCGGTCCGCATCCAGCAGTACCTTTCGCGAACGCCCGACCTGCGGGCCCGTCGCGCCGCGAGCGCGGCCCTAGTCACCATCACTCGCATCGACGCGAAGGACCCCCTGATCACGGGGCGGGCTGAGGTCAACGAGGAGGCGGGTCAGGCGGACGGCGTGCTCAATCTGGTGCTGATCAACGATCCCGCCCAGCCGTACGACGCCGCGAGGGCGGAACGCCACGCCGAGGCGCTGGCCCGCGAGGTGCTGCGAAGGCTGCGCGAAGAACTGCCGGGCGCGGAGTTCCGCGCCGGGTGGGCCGAGGCTTCGGACTACCCGTCCGCGTACCGGATGATCGACGCGAAGCACCGCGCGGGCACGGGGCTGGAATCCCTGCCGGCCGTCCCTGAGTTTCCGCTGGCGGTGCCCTGCCGGGTGTGCCACGCCGCGAGCTCCACCGGAAAGGCGTCAACCGGCGACACCGAGCTGCCGGACGCCTGTGCGGACTGCACGCGCCGCTACTCGCCGCGTGCACGCAAAGGTGGCAGGACGCAGGAGGAGAAGCTCCTGGCCGCGGTACAGCAGAAGGTGGACCGCACGCTGGAGCAGGTGCCGGACCTCACCGCCCTCACCTTCCCGCGCGGGGCCGAGGCCGGTAACGGCGGTCTCACCCAGATCGCTACTGTCCACATCGATGGCAACGCCTTCGGTATGTTCTTCGAACAACTCGCGGCACACGGGGCGGCTTCCGGGCCCAGGGCCCGCAAACTCGTCGACAAGGGCACCATTTCCAGGGCTCTAAACGAACACACCAGCACCGCACTGACCGACGCCGCCTGCGCGGTGGTGCGCGAGGACGACACCCGGATGGTTGTCGTTCCCCACCTGGTGGGCGGCGACGACGTGCTGGTCAGTCTTCCCGCCGACCGGGCATGGCCGTTCGTCCTGCACTACCTGGCCCGCTTCAACGCGCTCGTTGAGCAAACCAGGGGCGAGGTCACCGGGTTCATCAAGAAGCTCCCGGACCTGTCGGCATCGGCCGGTATCGCCTTCTCCCACCCCACACACCCCTTTCACCTGCTGGTGGAGGCAGCTGAACAGCGGCTGCGCCGGGCAAAGCAAGAGGTGGCCGGCGCAGAGGCGTCGGTGGACTTCGTCGACCTGACCGCTGACGGCAGTCACGGTGGCGACTTCCCCGCTCTGCGGCTGGAGCACCTGGTCGACTTGCGGACGCAGCTCGACGCCCTGGCCGCATTGGCGGGCTCGCGGCGCGCGGGGTGGGAGTCCGCTCTGCGTTCCGCAGAGGCCGCAGGGAACACCGCTGCCGCACTGGATGTCCTGCTGAGGGACGCCGAACGCCTGGACTGCCGCGAGGTCGTCCAGCCCTTCCTCTCCATAGCCGGCGGCGTGGGCCCCGCCATCGAACTGCGCCAGGCCCTGCGGATCGCGAGGTGGTGGTCATGAACACACAGCCAGCCCATACGGCACCGGGCACAGCGCCTTCGGCTGTCGAGGACATCGTGAAGGTCCACATCACCTTCCACGGCCCGTTCCGGGTGGCCACCGGCCGTGCCCATGAAGGCACGGACCAGACCGTCAATCGCGTCGACCTGCTTCCCGCCTCCTCCGTCAAAGGACTGCTGCGCGCCTCGGCTGCCCAGCTGCTGCCCGGCCGAAAGGACCTCCTGGGCACGGTGTTCGGAACTGCCCAGACCCCGACGCCCTGGCACTGGGGCCAGGTTCGGTTCCCGGACGAGCCGGTCGTCGTCCCGCGGGCCAGGGTGTCACTGGACGCGCGCACCGGTGCGGCCCGAAACGACCACCTGTTGCTCGGCGACGAAGTCTGGGCCACCACCGCCGAGTTCACCATCACCCGGCGGGGCCACCTGCCCTGCAACCAGCTGGCCGACCACCGCACCGTGCTGGCCTGCGCGGCCGCCGCAGTGCACGCGCTCGGCAGTGACCGGCGACGCGGCCTGGGCTGGGTGACCTGCACACCTCACCCGGTCGTCGACGAGGCGCTGCTGGCCCGGTTCGAGGAATTGCGCGCCGGCGTCGCGCGAGATTGAGGAGCCCGACAGCGATGCTCAACGTGCATGTCACCCCGGTGCAGCCACTGGCCCTGGGCCGCCGCCCGCGCGGGCTGGCGCCCGTGGCCGGCCACCATCATGTACCCGGCGCCGTACTGCGCGGGGCACTGGCCGCGGCGTGGATCGCCGAGTTCGGCCCTCCCCAGCATGCCGCACCTGCCCGCCGCACGAGCTTCAACGACCTCTTCGAGGGGCGGGTCCGCTTCGGCCCTCTACTCGCCCGCGGCTCTCGGGTGGTGCCGCTCTCGGTCCACACCTGCAAGTACCGGACCAAAGCGGACTGCTCCCAGCAGAGCTACGACGAAACCACCGACCCCGGACCACGGCCGCAACGCTGCCCCGTCTGCAGTCAGTCGCCGCTCGTCGTCGGCCGCGGCCAGGTGGAACTCGGGCCCGACTCCCCGATGGTCATCATCGAGACCACCCGAATCGAACTCACCACCCAGGAGACCGCCGCCACCGGTCAGATCTTCACCCGCCAAGAACTCGCCCCGCGCAGCGGCTCCCCCGGCGCCCACGAGGTGCTCCGCGGCCAGATCGCGACCGGCGCCATCAGCGACGACCAGCTGGCCTGGCTCACCACCGACCGCGTGCTACGCCTCGGCGGCCGGCGCGGCACGGGAGGCGAAGTCCGTTACCGGGCCATACCCGCCACCAGCTCCCCGGCCCCCGCAGGAAACCCGTACACCCCCGACGGTGAGTTGATCCTTCGGCTGCTCAGCCCGGCGGTCCTCGTCGACGCCGCGGGCCGTCCCAGCAACCGCCCCGACCTGGCGAGGCTCGCCCAGTCCCTCGGGATCGCCTCCGTCGAGATCGCGCGTGCATGGACCCGCTGGGAACGCGTCGGAGGCTGGAATGCCGTGGCAAGGCTCCCCAAACCGGAAGACCTCGCCGTCGCTGCAGGTAGCGTCTATCTCCTCAAGCCGACCGGCGATCCGGGGCCCGCCGGACTGACCCGGCTCGTCGAGGACGGCATCGGGATCCGGCGCGCCGAAGGGTACGGCTGGCTGACACTCGGCCCCTGGCAACGGCCAGACCGGCCCGCCGCCGCGTCGCCGGGTGCCGCGACGGATCGGGCCCTCACCGACGACGAGGCGCTTCAGCAACTGGCCGCAAGTGGGCACGGCGCCTGGATCGCCCGCCAGATCAAGAGATTCGCCAATCAGAAGAATCTCGGTCCCGCTGCCGCCACCACACTCGTACGAGGTCCGGAGTTCGCCCGAATCGGTGGAGCACGCAACGTGCTGCGTGACGTACTCGCCGCCAAAGGCAACAAGGCTCAACTGCTCGTTTTTTCAGACCGCTTGAACGACACCGCAAGCCGTACGAGTCCAGGGGAAGCCGCCGAGCCGAACCTTGGGGGTGCCCGATGACCACCGTGTTGCTCATCGCCCTGGAACTCGAACTCGAAAGCTACGCCGCTGTCAAAGCGCCAGAGAGCGCTGAGAAGGACATCCGCGTCAAACACCCCCTCACCCGCGACGGCCACGGACACCCCTACATCCCTGCCAGCTCCCTCGCCGGATCCCTGCGCGCCCACGTGCGCAACCACCACACCGGCCAGGTCGAAAC
Organism: Streptomyces sp. P9(2023); assembly: GCF_032436795.1. NCBI lineage: Bacteria > Bacillati > Actinomycetota > Actinomycetes > Kitasatosporales > Streptomycetaceae > Streptomyces > Streptomyces sp. P9(2023). The sequence goes on along the minus strand of NZ_JAUPWM010000038.1, from coordinate 4,772 downwards.
CCTGCTGGGTGAGGAACCGGGCACCCGCACATCCCGCTCCCGGTGGCAGACCACCAGCCCCGGCGAAGAACAGCCATCACCCCGCCCATCCGCCATCCGCTTCCTGGGCACCCGCATCACCCCCACCAACGACGGCTTCGAGCTCGCCGAGCGCGGCCGTACCGCCATGGACCGCCACCGCGCCGCCCCCGCCAACCACAAACTGCGCACCGACGAACTCCTGCCGCCCGGCTCCCGGATCAGCTGCTGGCTCCGCATCGACGACCAGGACCTGCATGCGCAGGTCCTGACCGCGCTCGCCGACTGGCGCCCCACCATCGGCGGCGACCGCAGCACCGGCCTCGGCCGGGCCCGCGTGTCCACCGCCCGATACCAGACCGTCGACCTGGACACTCCCGAAGGCAGAGCCCGCTGGCTCACCCTCGGTGGCGAGGACCTCTTCGCGGGCGGCACCGAACTGGACCTCAAAGCCACACAACCCGACGCTGTGCTGCGCGCATCCTGGGAGATCGTCGACGGACTATCCATCACCGCCGGGGATCCCGTCCCCGACGAGGCCACCGGCCGCACCGTGTCCCGCGTGCTCACCGGCCTGTTCCCGACGGAACGAGACGGCCGCCGCACCTTGCTTCCGTACGTCCCCGGCTCCACCTGGAAAGGCGTATTGCGCAGCCGCGTCGAGTACATCCTGCGCTCCCTAGGTATCCCCGTATGCGACTCCACGGGACCGGCCGGCACCTGCGGCAACTGTGACGCCTGCACCGCCTTCGGCTGGGCAGCCGAGGACATCAGGGGCGAGTCCGCAGGCCAGCGGGCACTGCTACATTTCGCCGACTCGCCCATCACCGACGCCCCACGCTCCGTACGCCAGCACGTCGCCCTCGACCGTTTCACCGGCGGCGCCGCCGACGGCCTCCTCTACGCCCGAGAGGTCGTCGACACTGGTCACCTCACCCTCGCCATCACCCGCGACCCCGACCTCACCACCCTCACCATCCCGCCGGTCGTCCTCGCCGCACTACGCCTTGCCTGCTACGACCTCCACGCCGGACTGCTCGGTCTCGGCGGCGCCACCACCCGGGGCCTTGGCACGCTGCGCCGAACCGACGCCGGTCAAGAGGCCATCGAAGACGAGCGACGCCAAGCCGCCGACCTGCTGGCAGCAGCCCTGACCAACGCCGCTGCTTCCCAAGGAGGCCGCCCCGTATGAGCACACCGCACGAAACCCTGACCCTTACCCTCCACGGCTACGGCCGACTGACCTGGGCCGAAGCCCTTCCCTTCCTCCAGGCCCACTACTGCACCTGGACTGACCTCGACGGCATCCACATCGCCCAACCAGCCCCGCCCCAACCACCGGTAGGCGCGACTCACTTGTGGGCCTGGCAGGACACAACCCACGCGGCACGACTCCGCTTCGACACCGACCACGTCTACCTCGCCACCCTCCGCACAACCCCGCCACCCACCGACCGCACCCCCCAGCTCACCGAAACAAACACCACCATCACCGTTCGCACCGGAACCCTCTGGAACCCCACAGACCGACAAGCCGGCCCGCTCCCCAAGGCCGCGCACGAGTGGACCTGGCATCTACTCGAAGCCGCAGGCCCACACCCCCTCGCCTTCGTCACCGCCACCCCTGCCACCCGGTCCACCACCGAATCCCCGCGGACCCACTGATGCCCACCACATGGCACCTCCACCTGCGCGCCGAACGCCCCGTCGAACGACAGGTCACCCCTGCCCAACTGCACGGCCTGGCCTGCGCCCTCCTGGAAGGTCTCGGCGCCGACCACCACGGTCAGACCAAACCGTTCTCGGTCACCCCGCTCATGCAGGCCCCCCACGCCCCCGGACACGCGCTCCTCACCCTCGGCTGGCTCGACGACCGAACCGTGCCGCCACTGCAGAAGCGGGCCGGCGAACAGGTCCGCCTCGGCGGCCAGCTCTTCACCATCGAGGACATCCACGCCCAGGGAGCCCCGTACGCGGCCCTGCTCGCCCTCCCACGCGCCGAGCGGGTGAGCATGGACTTCCTGTCCGTCACCCACTTCACACGCAAAGGCCGCTGGATCCCCCTCCCGGACCCCGAACTCCTCTACACGGGCCTCGCCCGCCGCTGGAACGCCTACGCCGAGACTCCGCTGCCACCGCCGTTGATCACCGAACTCCGGGAAACAGTCCTCCTCACCGCCCACGACGTGAAGAGCGCCCCCGTCGACATCGGCCAGGCCCACCGCATCGGCTTCCTCGGCCACGCCACCTTCACCCTGCCGCGCACCGCCCGCCCCGAGGTGGCGTCGGCCTTCACGGCCCTCTCCCACTTCGCCGAACTCGCCGGCACCGGCGCCCAGACCACCCACGGCCTCGGCTGGACAACGATCAGTGTGCCGCCGCCCCACACACGGAAGACAGACGGAAAGGCGGCTGGAAGGAGCCGTAACCGCCCTCCCCGCCGAGAGCCGTCGGAGGCCGATTCTCGCGCGAGCCAAACCCGCAGGTCGCAGCCCCGAAGGCAGATCTTGTGACGGGCATCACAGATCAGGCGAGCCGCTGGCGAGGAGTCCCGCGCAACGGACACAATCGTTGCAGGTCATGGTCCCCGCCCGTAGCACCGGATTCCGCCGGAACCGAACGCCCGCAGGGCATAGAAACGCCATTTTTCCTCCTGTGTTGTGTCGGAGACTTACATTCCGCCGGGCCCGCAGGGCATAGAATCAGGTATGGCAGATGGGCGAAGGTAATGCTTGCCCATTCCACCGGAACCGGAGGCCCGCAGGGCATAGAAACGCGGGTTCCGGCGAGTCGACGTGGTATTCCTGCTCACGTTCCGCAGGGCAGCAAAGCCCGCAGGGCATAGAAACAGCCTCATGCGACAGCTTCACCATTGGAAGTCGGGGTTGTCCCGAAGGAAAGAAAAGCCCGCAGGGCATAGAAACTTTTGACCGTAGAGCCTTGTCGTCCTACCGAGGACGAACAAGTTCCGAAGGAACGAAAAGCCCGCAGGGCATAGAGACGCCTATTGAGCACCCCTGTCTATTGCTTCTCGGCGGCCCTCATGAACGAAAGGCCCGCAGGGCATGGAGACGATTTCGGGAGCAAGCTTACGCTTTGGGGTATCAGGTTCCGCGGGAACGATAGGATCGCTGGGAGTAGAAATCGCAACCTATTCTCGTGAGATACCCCTGTAGATGTCTCAGGTTCCGCAGGAGTGAAAGGCCCGCAGGGCATAGAAACAGCAGTGCCCACGTGGCGAACATCGTCCACATGGCATTCCGCCGGAACCGAAGGCTCGATGACTTATTCTGGGGTTCCGCCGGAACCGAAAGCCCGCAGGGCATAGAAATGTCGACGTTCAAGTTTTTCCCCAGGTTGGGCGGTTTGAGCGTCATGTAATTCCCCATCCCGAATTCTCCTAATTGGCCATGGGTAGCGCGGAGGTCGGGACCGAGGGACCTGGTCGTCGCGGAGCTGCTCATGTTCCTCGTCCCGTGGTTCGGATGGCCGATGGGCAGCCCGGATGGCGAGGAGAACGTTCGTCGTGGTCGACATCACCGAGATCTACGTCCACTGGTACGCGGGCCGCTCGAAGAGCGAGCTGGCCGCGTCGCTGGGGGTGGACCGCAAGACGGTCAGGAAGTATCTGGCCCCGGCCGAAGCGGCCGGGATCAGCCCGGGCGGCCCGCCGATGAGCGAGGCCGACTGGTCTAAGCTGATCAAGGAGTGGTTCCCCGGGCTCATCGACAGAAGGCTCAGGCAGGTGACCTGGCCCGACATCGACCAGCACCGCGACTACATCAAGAGCCTGCTTGGGACGGTGACCGTCTCGACGATCCACCAGCGGCTTCGTGACGAGCACAAGCTGCAGGTGTCGATCTCCTCGTTCCGTCGCTGGGTCCATGCGACGCTTCCGGACGAGGTGGCGAAATCGCAGGTCACCGTGTTGCGCGACGACATCGAGCCCGGATCGGAGGCCCAGATCGACTACGGCTTCCTCGGTCCGTGGATCGATCCGCGGACCGGCAAACGCCATCGGGTCTGGGCGTTCGTGATGGTCCTGCCCTGCTCGCGGCACATGTTCGTCCGGCCGGTGCTGCACCTGGACCAGCACGCATGGACGGAAGCACACGTCGCGGCGTTCCGCTACTTCGGCGGCGTCCCGCGCCGGCTGGTCCCGGACAACCTGAAGACCGGGGTCGACAAGCCCGACCTCTACGACCCGAAGATCAACAAGGCGTATGCGGAACTGGCCACCCACTATGGCGCGTTGGTCGATCCGGCCCGGGCGGCGAAGCCGAAGGACAAGCCGCGGGTCGAGCGGCCGATGCCCTATGTCCGCGACTCGTTCTGGCGAGGACGGGAGTTCACCTCGATCGAGCACATGCAGGCCGAGGCCGTGACCTGGAGCCAGCAGGTTGCCGGGCGGCGGAAGTGCCGGCCGCTGGGCGGGGCCGCCCCGATGACCGTGTTCGATGCGTTGGAGGCAGCCGAACTGCTGCCTCTGCCGCCGACTCCGTTCGTGCTGGCCCGCTGGTCGACGGCCACGGTCGGACCGGACATCCACATCAAGGTCGGCCGCACCCTCTACTCGGTTCCGTGGAAGCTGATCGGCCGCAAGGTCGACGTCCGCTCGACCGCCACGATGGTCCAGGTCTTCCACGACGGCTCCCTGGTCAAGACGCATGCGGCCCTTGCCGAGTAGCCGAGGGGAGTCTCACCCCTCGGCTCTCACAGAACCGTGCGTAACAGTCTCCCGTTACACGGCTCTT
>NZ_JAUPWM010000677.1:0-253 GCF_032436795.1 Streptomyces sp. P9(2023) | reverse complement strand
GACCGTGCCGAGCAGTGCATCGCCGAGGCGGGCCTTGAACACTTCGGCCATGTCCAGGCTGAAGCGGTGGGCGCCGTCGAGTTGGTTGATCACGTAGTAACGCAGTGGCGGTTTTTCGCACTCAAGGTACGGCGCCAGCACGCTATCCATCTGGGCCAGGGTGCTGAATGAGGAAACATCCGCCTGCACCGCCACCAACACCACGTCTGCCAGGGCCATGGCCTGGTGCAGGTACACCGTGTTGCCGGCAGGC
>NZ_JAUPWM010000676.1:0-253 GCF_032436795.1 Streptomyces sp. P9(2023) | reverse complement strand
CGAACTTACCGCCGCACCCTACGAGCGCAAAACCTGTGCATTTGGCGCACCAACGGCGCAAGGCACAGCCGCGCGCAGTGTGTTAACCGCTACCGTGCAATTCCCACTTGATTTAACCACCAACCAAACTGTTGGCTTTATTGGTCTTTGGGAAGATACCACTTACTTAGGCTATATCGCCGCCGATGAACCGGTTGAATTTGCTGGCACTGCAACAGCGCGTAGCTGCAACGTTGTGCCAAGTGGCGGTAGC
>NZ_JAUPWM010000675.1:0-253 GCF_032436795.1 Streptomyces sp. P9(2023) | reverse complement strand
CGGTTTCACGGAGGAGCTTGCCAAGGATGTGGAAGCAAAGTTCAAGGAACTCTACAAAGTCTCTATTGACTGGGTGGATGCTCACTTGGATGAAGCTGCCAAAACCGGATATGTCACCGTAGCCTTTGGTTTGCGTGTGCGTACTCCATTGCTCCATCAGGTCATTCGTAAGAACGGAAAGACACCATTTGAAGCAGATGCAGAAGGCCGCTCGGCTGGTAATGCACTGGGTCAATCATGGTGCTTGCTGAAC
>NZ_JAUPWM010000674.1:0-253 GCF_032436795.1 Streptomyces sp. P9(2023) | reverse complement strand
AGAGTTCATCGACCTTGCCACCAAGGCCGTCTGGCCGAAATTCATGGATCAGATCGGCGGCAAGGAAGAGCTGAACCGCGTTCTGACGGAACTGGGCCGCCCGACCATCGAGTAACGGCCCAGAACACCGGGCGCGCCTTCCCCCTCCTTCCGGGCGCGTCCGGCCCCCCTTTCGCAACCCCCCATGACCCTCTTTCGGAGGCCGGATCATGTCGTCCTTCTGGTCCCATGTGGACAAGCTGGAGAGCTATAT
>NZ_JAUPWM010000673.1:0-253 GCF_032436795.1 Streptomyces sp. P9(2023) | reverse complement strand
CGCACGAGATGGGCATGAGCCGTGATTTTGATGTGGTGTTTAACGTGGAGATCGGACTGATTGCTTTTGAGCATCAATTTGCCGCCGTGAGCCAATTTTTAAGCGGTTATTTTGATGTGGCCACCGAGGGCGCTGCGCTGCATGTGTCACCGCGCCACCGCCCCGAAATCAGCGCGGAAATCCGCTTTGGAGATGTGCCCCAATGAATGAGCTCGTGATTGATTTTAAATTTGCGTTTCAGGCAGCGTGGGCG
>NZ_JAUPWM010000672.1:0-253 GCF_032436795.1 Streptomyces sp. P9(2023) | reverse complement strand
CTGCAATGTCGTGGACATTGGCACATCGCATTTATGCATGAGTTCCTGATGAAAGAACCTCACTCTTTCGACCCACACTCTGCACTGACCCATTACCTGAACCACAAGGAACAGAACGGTCAGTTCGAGTAAACACTTACCCCATCATCAATAGGTGATGGGTTAGGCGATCCAATTGCTGAATGGCGTTGGATTACCTAACTCATTATCCCGATAATATAGGAGACTAATATGTTCCAAGCTTTCACGGGCA
>NZ_JAUPWM010000671.1:0-253 GCF_032436795.1 Streptomyces sp. P9(2023) | reverse complement strand
AGGGCAAACTGGCAATGCTGAAGCACAACACGCATCTTGGAATGATGATGGGTGCTTGGGCTGGTCGTATCGTTGAAGAACAGCTTGCAGGTGAGTTCAATACTCAGTTGATTGAGAAGCTCTATGCTGATTGGTCGTCTGCAAAGGATCGGGATGCTTTTGTAGACATCTCGGATACGAACGACAAAGTATGGGCTGATACGTGGAACATGTTCCCACAGGGCTTGAAGAAGCAGATCAAAGACAAGTTCGG
>NZ_JAUPWM010000670.1:0-253 GCF_032436795.1 Streptomyces sp. P9(2023) | reverse complement strand
CTGATAGTTCAAATAAGATCAAGGTGTTAGGCTTTTGCATCACAATTTGACGACAAAGCTCAGAACCTATCGAGCCGCCAGCGCCAGTGACCATCACCACTTTGCCTTGAATATTTGACTGCATTAAATCCACATCGGGAGCAACCGGATCGCGACCTAATAAGTCTTCTATCGCGACATCTTTTAATTCATCAACAGTAGCGTGCCCCTCAACAATATCGGCAAAATCAGGTACGGTCAGCACTTCTACTGG
>NZ_JAUPWM010000669.1:0-253 GCF_032436795.1 Streptomyces sp. P9(2023) | reverse complement strand
GAAAAATTAGCTAAAACCTGACACAAAAGAATAATTGGCAAATATAACTGCAATTTATAGCATGTGAATCAACTTTGAGGAAAAGATCACACTTTTATGATGGTGATCATATATTTGAAATATTGATTAACACTTTTTAACCAAAATTCTTATAAAAAAACACCCAACTCAATAAAAATGAGTTGGGTGTCAAATTAAAACTGCAAGCGATAATTGATCACAACTTAAAGCGGTTAATTTCGCTTTGTAGTTC
>NZ_JAUPWM010000668.1:0-253 GCF_032436795.1 Streptomyces sp. P9(2023) | reverse complement strand
GCCTCTGTTAGAACTTTTAACTGGTGGTGCGAAAAAATCAGATGATACAGTTGTATTTAATTCTGGTGAGGAATTTGAACGTAAACGTCAAGAATTGATTGGAGGTGGTTAAATGGCAACTGAATTAGGTCAAGCGTATATACAAATTATGCCTTCAGCTAAAGGAATTAGTGGAGCTATTTCTAAACAAATCGATCCTGAAGCAACTTCTGCTGGTACTTCTGCAGGTAGTAAATTAGGTTCTGCTTTAAAA
>NZ_JAUPWM010000667.1:0-253 GCF_032436795.1 Streptomyces sp. P9(2023) | reverse complement strand
AATCCAAAATGCTTTACAGCATGAAAAAACAATATGCATATGTCAAATAACCCCAAAACACAAAAAAGAAACGATGTTTCACATTTTTATATTTAAATATTAAAAAATGATATCTCAGATCACAAATATCTTTTCATCATCTAGTAATAGTCAGAAATCATAGGCTAAATAAAAATCAGAAGCGGGCGAGTTATCAAGGTAAAAGGCATTCAACTCTCCCGTAACAACAAAACTTTATGAGGATGAGAAAATG
>NZ_JAUPWM010000666.1:0-253 GCF_032436795.1 Streptomyces sp. P9(2023) | reverse complement strand
ATCGCCGCCCTCGCCCACCGGCCGCAACCGGGCCAGCGCATAGGTCTTGATCGGCTTGCCCGCGACGGATCGGGGCAGATCAAGCGGCACCACCTCGATGCGGCCCGAGCAGACCGGGCCATCGGCCAGATAATGCCCGGTCTTGGCCGCCTCGAAGGTCACGGTCAGCGCGGCGCGGGGGCGCCCGCTCTCGGCAGTCTCGGCGCGAAAGCGCCCGCTCTCAAGGCTCAGCCCGCTCAGCCCGTCCACGGCG
>NZ_JAUPWM010000665.1:0-254 GCF_032436795.1 Streptomyces sp. P9(2023) | reverse complement strand
TTTATATACTACAAAGCCTCTTTCGACGAGCAGTTTTTTTCCTTTTCGAATTATTTGTTTTGAGGTTCCTTCAGTAAATCCAAGAAGTATTAAATCATCTTTATTTATTGTTATTATCATCTTTTCTCTCCTTTGCATTAAAAATGAAAACAAGCCCATTTCTAAGCTTGCTTTCTAGGAGATTATGAATATGAAAAATATTTGGATGATGATAGTATAATCCAACATCCCTAAATTTTTCTTAACTGATATAT
>NZ_JAUPWM010000664.1:0-254 GCF_032436795.1 Streptomyces sp. P9(2023) | reverse complement strand
GCATAACGACCCGGAAGCGGTTGAAAAGCTGATGGGCGGCCACTGAGCACGGTAAGGAGAACAGCATGACTGAACAGGAAAACGCCGCCATTGACGGCTCCCAATTTGCCTAAGGCGTTTGTGACTACGCCGCCTGGGCCAGCCTGGCCCTGGAAGCACCTTTGACGTTTGTGCACATCGTGGATAACCACGCAGGCGTGCCCGAAGCGCAGGATTTGTCCGGCAGCCTGCGGTTTGGTGCCCGCGAAAAGTTG
>NZ_JAUPWM010000663.1:0-254 GCF_032436795.1 Streptomyces sp. P9(2023) | reverse complement strand
GTAGTCGTCGGCCGATGCGGACAGCGGCGCGGCAATCACCGCCAGCAGCGGCCAGGCCAGGGCCTTCATTTGCCACCTGCCGGGGCGGTGCCCTGCAGCGGGAACTGGCCCAGTGCGCCGCGCACCGTATCGGCGATGCCACGGGTGCTGTTGCCGACCGCGCCCAGCGGGCCACTCATTGCGCCGCCAAGACTGCTGCCGACCATGCCGTCGCCGTTGCGGCCCAGCGTGCCGCCCAGCGCCTGCTGGGTAAC
>NZ_JAUPWM010000662.1:0-254 GCF_032436795.1 Streptomyces sp. P9(2023) | reverse complement strand
GTAGCCCTTTGCGGTCGCGCTGATATCCTGACTTGTGATCAGCAGGACTTCGTCGATGAGATGTTGATCATAGAGCGCGCTGTAGTCGGCCCAGATGCCGCTAACCTGTTCAAGGCTCAGGGCGCGCGAATACTTTTTGCACTCGATGGCGACGACCCGCGCCTTGTTGCCGAATTCCTGCCTGCGCCAGACGATGTCGACCCGCTTGTGGCCGAGCAGAACTTCGACATCGACGTCTTTTCTGACCGCGCGCA
>NZ_JAUPWM010000661.1:0-254 GCF_032436795.1 Streptomyces sp. P9(2023) | reverse complement strand
TCAATTGGTTTATTTTTATTATGTATGCTTAACGAATTATCAATTGAGAAAGAGAACGACACCAAAGATACAATTTCAATTAATGAAATGTCTAATCCAGAACAAAATATAACTACAGAGCCATTGACGGATAAAGCGCAGCAAGTAACTGAAACAAATTCTAAAGCAAACTCCCAAAATCCACCATCTCAAGAAGCTACATCATCAGATAATGAAAACAACAATTCTCAAAAGCCTGAAATATCAAAAGAAGA
>NZ_JAUPWM010000660.1:0-254 GCF_032436795.1 Streptomyces sp. P9(2023) | reverse complement strand
CTTATAAATTTTAAAACCGCTAATCATAGATTAGCGGTTTTTTTATAATTAAAAAATTAATCTTTCGGCCTACACAGCTCAATTTTATTGCTTTCAGCATCAAGATTATCGCAACCATATACTTGGCTAAATTTTGGTAACATTAAGTTAATACTAATATGAATACCTTTGTAGGGTAAATAACTACGGGCTTAAAATGATGACAGTATTTACTGTTCGACAGGATATTACGGATTGAATCAAGGGCGATGACA
>NZ_JAUPWM010000659.1:0-254 GCF_032436795.1 Streptomyces sp. P9(2023) | reverse complement strand
GGACGACCAGCTCAAGCCCGACGTCGGCCTGCAGGTGCTTGCCCATCGCGGCGTGCGGATCGTCGTTCTGACACGAGGTCGAGAAGTAGAACGGCGAGCACTGCGCGCCGGCGATCGGCGACGGTCCCGCGTTCGAGCTGATGAGGAAGGTCTGCGAGTCGATCACCGGCTTGTAGATCGCCATCATGACGTTCGAGAAGATCACGCCGGAGATGAAGTCGACCTTGTCGCGCTGCAGCAGCTTCTGCGCCGCC
>NZ_JAUPWM010000658.1:0-254 GCF_032436795.1 Streptomyces sp. P9(2023) | reverse complement strand
CCAGAAGCAGTTTTTTAGATCCGCCGCTTGATTCAGCCATTGTGATTCCCATGGTATTCATGCATGACACTTATCCGGCATTATGCCTAACGAGTGTGATGATGAAGAAACGAACAGGCGTATTGGAATAGCCTATCTCTTGGTTTAGCGGGCTGACACTTTCGTCGGCCCGTCTTGCGTACTATTCATCTAGTGCGCTGGTCAGGCATAGAGGTCAACGCGGCCATCCAGAGTGGTGGTCACGGTGCGCTCGG
>NZ_JAUPWM010000657.1:0-254 GCF_032436795.1 Streptomyces sp. P9(2023) | reverse complement strand
CGGAGGCGACCGCCTACTATCGTGGCGCGACCCGCTGGGTGGCCGTCGGGGTATCTGTCGCTGACCTGCGCCCGATCCTGGGCGGCACCCCGAAGTGCAAGGCGCCCCGCGTGGCGACACCCTGCCGACCCGTCACGATCGACGGCGACCCGATCGAGGTGCAGTCATGAGCCATAAACTGCTGGCGCAACTCGCCGAGGTCGACGCCTCGACCACAGCGATGGTAGAGGCCAAGGCGCGCCTCGAGTCCGCCA
>NZ_JAUPWM010000037.1:0-67239 GCF_032436795.1 Streptomyces sp. P9(2023) | reverse complement strand
CCCGGAAGGCCCTCACCCGTTCAAGACGCCTCAGCCGAGACCTCCCTCACCCGTCCCCAACCTCCCGGGGCAATACAGCTAGGGCCTGCCCTAGCGCAGCCGGAAGCCGTCCCCCCTTCGGGTGAACAGTTCGGCCTGCCGCTCCGGGGGCAGGTTCCCGAGCGTCACCAGGTGCGGGGCGTGCGCGAGGGCCTGGGCCCGGGCGGCCTCCCTGGCCGACCAGAGCGCCCGTACGGTGCCCTGCACCGCCTCGGTCGGATACGACGCCACGACGGTCGCGGCCCGCCGGGCGGCGTCCAGCGCGCCGCCCGTCTCCGTCAGTTCGGAGACGAGCCCCGTCTCGTACGCCCGCCCGGCCGAGACCCGTTCCGCGCTCCCCATCAGGGCCATCCGCGCGACCTCCCCGTACGGCATCTTCTGCGCCATGTGGATGGTCTCGAAGGCGCTGACCATCCCGTAGGTGGTGTGCGGGTCGAAGAAGGTCGCGTCCGCGCCGGCGACGAGGAACTCCGCCTCCCCGAGGAGGTAGAACGCGCCGCCGCAGGCCATGCCCTCCACGGCGGCGACGACCGGTTTCCACAGGTCGTTGGCCTTGGGCCCGATGGCGATCAGCGGATCGTCGATCGTGTACGGGGAGGAGGGCTGCGGGACACCCGTGGCGGCCGCGCGGTCGATCCCGGTGCAGAAGGCCCGCCGCCCGGCGCCGGTCACCACGGCGGCCCGGACGGTGTCGTCGTACCGGAACTCCCGCCAGGTATCGGCCAGTTGGCGTGCCATGTCCAGCGTGATCGCGTTGTGCTTGTCGGCCCGGTCGAGGGTGACGACCGCTACGCCGGTCTCCTTGTCGCGCTCGACGACGATGCTCATCCGCGCTCCAGGAGCCAGCGCGGCACGGCCATGCCGTCGATCTCGGTGAACGCCACCTTCACGCCCGCCCCGATCCGCAGCCGCGCCGGGTCGACGGAGTCGAGGGCCGCGTCCGGGGTGGCGACGACGTTGCCGACGAGCCGGATGCGGGGCGCCTCGGCGAGTTCGACGACGACGGCGTTGTACGGGGCCTGGGCGGCGTAGTCGGGCAGCAGCGGCGGGTGGGGGAGCACGTACGACCAGATCCGGCCGCGCCCCGACATCAGCCGCCACTCGCTCCCGAAGGACTGGCAGTGCGGGCAGCAGGGCCGGGGCGGGAAGCGGAGCTCGCCGCAGTCGGCGCAGCCCTGGATCCGCAGTTCGCCGCGGGCGGCGTACTCCCAGAAGGGCGCGCCGTCCTCGTCCACGACGGGTGTCAGCATGGTGGGTTCTCAACTCCTCAGGATCGAAGCAGGACGGCCGATGTGGGGACGCCCTCGCCGGCGGTGACCAGGCAGGTGGCGGCGTCGGGGACCTGGGCGGTGGAGCTGCCCCGGAGCTGCTTCACGCCCTCGTTGATGAGGTTGAAGCCGTGCACGTACGCCTCGCTGAGTCCGCCGCCGCCGGTGTTGATCGGCAGCCGGCCGCCGATCTCCAGGGCGCCACCTTCGGTGAACGCGGCCCCTTCGCCGCGCCCGCAGAAGCCGTACCCCTCCAGGGAGAGCGGGATGAGCGGGGTGAAGGCGTCGTAGATCTGGGCGACGTCGACATCGTGCGGACCGAAGTCGGCCTGCTTCCACAGGTGTCGGGCGGCGGTCCAGGCGGGTCCGGTGAGCGGGTCGTCGTTCCAGTAGTTGACCATGCCGTGGTGCTGGGCGGGCAGGCCCTGGGCGGCGGAGTGGACGTACACGGGCTTCTGCCGGCAGTCGCGGGCCCGCTCGGCGCTGACGATCACGCACGCCAACGCCCCGTCCGTCTCCAGGCAGTTGTCGAAGAGGCAGAGGGGTTCGCTGATCCAGCGGGCGGTCATGTACATCTCGCGGGTCAGCGGCCGTTCGTACATGATCGCGGCGGGGTTCTGGTTGGCGCGGTTGCGGCAGGCGAGGGCGACGTTGAAGAGGTGGTCGCGGGTGGCGCCGTACTCGTGCATGTAGCGGCGGGCCAGCATGCCGATCTCGTCGGTGGGCCGCAGCAGCCCGAAGGGCCGGGTCCACTGGCCGGGGGTGGCCAGCTGGACGGCGGTGTTCTTCCAGGGCCGCGGCCCGCTGCCGCGCTTGCGCGAGCGCCAGGCGACGCCGACGCTCGCCTGCCCGGTGGCGACGGCGGCGGCGAGATGCCCGACGGTGGCGCAGGAGCCGCCTCCGCCGTACCCGATCTTGGAGAAGAAGGTGACGTCACCGGCGCCGATGGCCTTGGCGACCTCGACCTCGTCGGTCTCCTCCATCGTGTACGAGGCGAAGCCGTCGACCTCGGAGGGGGCGATTCCGGCGTCGTCGAGGGCGGCGAGGATCGCCCGGCAGGCGAGGGTCTTCTCCGATTCGGGGAGCTGTTTGGCGAACGGTGTCTGACCGATCCCGACGATGGCCGTGGCGTCCTTGAGCACGGGCAACCTCCCGATGGCGAGCGGCAGTCACAGCTGCTGACAGCGCGTCAGGGTACAGCTAATCTGACGGATAGTCAGCTACGGGTGTCGGCTGTGCGGCTGTGTGGCGGGAGGGACGGGTAATGCGCGGTGACCTGGAGTGGGGCTCCATAGCGGGCCTTGTGCGCTCGGCGGCCGAACGGTACGGGGCGGCGGAGGCGGTCGTCGAGGGCCGTACGCGCGTCTCGTACGAGGAGTTGGGCGAGCGCGTCGAGCGGGCGGCGGCGGCCTGTATGGCGGCGGGTGTGGAGCGGGGCGACCGGGTGGCGATCTGGGCGCCGAACACCCTGGACTGGATCGTCTCGGCGCTCGGCGCGGTGACGGCGGGGGCGGTGCTCGTTCCGCTGAACACCCGCTTCAAGGGCACGGAGGCGGCGTACGTCCTCTCGCGTTCCCGGGCGAAGCTGCTCTTCGTCACGGGCACCTTCCTGGGGACCTCGTACGTCGCCTCCCTGCGCCGCGCGGAGGTCGAACTCCCGGACCTGGAGCGGGTGGTGGTGCTCGGTGAGAGCGCCCCGGACGACTACGTGACGTGGAAGTCCTTCCTGGCGGAGGGCGACGGGGTGAGCGGGCCGGAGGTCCGCGCGCGGGCGGACTCGGTGGCCTCCTCGGCCCCCTCGGACATCATCTACACCTCGGGGACGACGGGCGCGCCGAAGGGCGCGGTGATCACGCACGCCCAGACCCTGCGCTGCTACGACGTCTGGTCGGAGCTCGCGGGCCTGCGGGAGGGCGACCGCTATCTGATCGTCAACCCGTTCTTCCACACCTTCGGCTACAAGGCCGGGATCATCGCGTGCCTGATGCGGGGCGCGGTGATGATCCCGCAGCCGGTCTTCAACGTGGACACGGTCCTCGCCAACATCGCGGCGGAACGGATCTCGGTACTTCCGGGCCCGCCGACGCTGCACCAGTCGCTGCTCGACCACCCGTCCCGCGACGCGTACGACCTCTCGGCGCTGCGTCTCGTGGTGACGGGCGCGGCGGTGGTGCCGCTGCGGCTGGTGGAGCGGCTGCGGGCGGAGCTGGGGGTGGGCACGGTCCTGACGGCGTACGGACTGTCCGAGGCGAGCGGGATCGTGACGATGTGCCGCCGGGGCGACCCGGCCGACGTCGTCGCGACGACGTCCGGGCGCCCGATCCCGGACACGGAGGTCCGCCTCTCGCCGGCGGGCGAGGTCCTGGTGCGCGGCCACAACGTGATGAGCGGCTACTTCGAGGACGCGGAGGAGACGGCCCGCGCGATCGACGCGGACGGCTGGCTGCACACGGGCGACGTGGGCGTCCTGGACGAGGCGGGCAACCTGCGGATCACGGACCGGATCAAGGACATGTTCATCGTGGGCGGCTTCAACGCGTACCCGGCGGAGATCGAGCAACTCCTGGGCCTGCACCCGGACATCGCGGACGTGGCGGTCATCGGCGTCCCGGACGCGCGGCTCGGCGAGGTCGGCAAGGCGTTCGCGGTACGGCGGGCGGGGGCGACGGTGACGTCGGACGACCTGATCGCGTGGGCGCGGCGGGAGATGGCGAACTACAAGGTGCCGAGGGAGGTGGAGTTCGTGGGGGAGCTGCCGCGGAACGCGAGCGGGAAGGTGGTGAAGGGGGTGCTGCGGAGGCGGTAGGCGGGTCGCGGCGCAAGGGGGCCGCAACCAAGGCTGGGTATGGACACGTCATATGGGCAGGCGCCAGCAGAACGGAACGACCGAGCACGGCACGCAGCAAGGCACGAAGCAAGGCACGAAGCAAGGCACGCAACACGGCCCGAAAGCACGGCACGAAGCACCGCCGCAGCAGCACCGCGCCAGCAGCACCGCCCGCCGTACCGCCCCGCCCACAGTGCGCAGCCTCACTTCTTGGAGCAGCCGGTGTCGTCCCCAGAGATCCCCATGTCGCTCACCCCGCAGCAGGCCGCGCAGGGCGTGGTCCTCACCATCCAGACGCCGACCGGCCCCACCCGCGTCACCATCCCGCCCTGCCGGAACGGTGACCTCGTCCCCGTCCAGATCGGTGACGGCCTGGTCCTCCTGCGGATCCGCGTCGGCGGCCCCGTGCAGGCGCCGCGCAAGTCCGGGTTCCTGGGCTGCCTGGTGCCGCTGGTGATCGCCGGCGCGATCGCGTTCTTCGTCTACACGAGCAACGACGACGGCGAGAACAGCGGCGGCACTGCTCCGCCCTCGCCGAGCTTCTCGTACGAGACGCCCTCCCGGACGCCCTCGGAGGCCACGACCGCGCCGGCCCCCGCGCCCACCCAGACGACGGAGGAGGCCCCGGACCCGTACAAGAAGGGCACCTGCCTCAACGGCCGGCTCCCGGACTCGACGACCGCGCAGAGCGTCAGCGGAGTCGCCGAGGTCCCGTGCTCGGCGTCGGACGCGCACTACCGCGTGATCCAGACGTTCCCGCTGACCTCGGACCTGGACCGCTGCAACAGCAACCCGAAGACCCAGTACGCCTTCTCCCGCCGCTACACCATCAACGGCGCGACGATCAACGAATACGTCTACTGCCTGGTCGGCCTCGGCTCCTACGCGCGGGGGTAACGTTGAATCCGGTGCCGCATCGCCACCAACCGCCAGTGCCCCGGACGGTAACCCCGATGGGCCGTCGGAAGGACCGAGAACTACGCCATGCCCCCGATGACCGCTGAACGGCCTCAGATGAGCCTGGAATCATTCGAGGTCATCGCCGAAGCCGCCGCACGTGAAGACGTCGCGTTGGAGTTCGTCAACGGAAAGATCGGAGTCAAGCCGGTGCCTGACGGGGACCACGGCGAGATCATCCGCTGGCTCCAGCAGCGCTGTATGCAGCACCGTCCAGACCTGTGGCTCTACGCCGAGCAGGGGCTCAAGGTCGAGAAATACCGGAGTGGAGACGCCCGCGTCGACGGCGCCCTCGCGCCGCCGGACACGTTCGCCGGGCAGGGCGAATGGGCGAGCACCGAAGGTGTCCTGATGGTCGTGGAGGTCACCTCGTACGACAGGGACACGGACCGCCGTGACCGAGTGGAGAAGCCCGCGGCCTATGCGGAGGCGGGGATCCCTGTCTATCTGCTGGTCGACCGCGACAGAGGAACGGTCACCGTCCACAGCGAGCCCGAACGTGGCGTGTACGCGACGGTCGTGACGCGAGCTTTCGGCCACCCGGTCGTCCTTCCCGCACCGGTGGGCCTGACCCTGGAGGACACGGACGTGCTGAAGAACTACGTGCGCTGACGACGTGCGCCTGCGGACGGTTCCGTGGACGCGAAGGAGGGGCCGGGCGAGTGCCCGGCCCCTCCTTCTTGCTGTCCGGCAGTGGCGCGCGCCGCGCTCTGTCCGCCGAGGTCCCCCCGGCCCCGGCGGATGTCCCCCGAGCGCGTACGCGGCTCACTCCCGGACTGTCACGGCCCCGGCGGCTCCCCCGATGGCGTCGCCGCGACCGTACCCCGTGGCGGAGTGGTCTACTTGGCCGGCTCCGACGTCGCGTGCAGGTTGTCCGTCGTGGCGTCGGCGGTCAGCGGGGTGCCGGTGGCGTGCAGGTTCTTGGTGGTGATCTTCTCCGCTATGGCGTCCGCCGCGGGCTCCGACGTGGCGTGGAGGTTCTTCGTGGTCATCTCCTCGCCGCCGCCGGTAGCGTGAAGGTTCGTCGGCTTCATGACCGGCTCGTTCTTATCGATGTCGCCCATGGTGTTCGACCTCCTGTTGATGCTTCAGGGATGGTGGGCGAGGCCTGCCCGGCTGTTCCCCCGTGGACGGTCGGGCAGGCCTCTCAGGGCCGCTCACCATAGTGCGTAGGAGCGACGGTGTTACCAACGACCCGTCTGCCCCCCGACGCGACGGATCGATGGGAACAACCATGACGGATGGCGATAAACGAACGATGAACGCCCTGGCGGGGCGCCTCCGGGGCGGCTAGGCCGCCGACGCGGGGGTCAGCAGGCCCCGGACCTCGTCGGCCTCGGGCGAGCCCAACGCCTCGTAGATGGCCAGCGACTCCTGCCAGCAGACCTGGGCACGCCCCACCTGGCCGATGCCGTTCAGCGCCCTGCCGAGCACCATGAGGACGTTGCCCCGGCGCCACTCGCCCCCGATGTCCCGGAGCACCGTGAGCGCCATCTCCGCGCCCGACGCGGCGGCGGCGTACTGCCGCGCCGCGATGTCCACCTCGGCGATCCGGAACAGTGTCATGCCCTCCCACAGGCGCTGCCGGCTGTCGCGGAACACCGCGAGGGCCTCCATGAGCCGCGCCGACGCCGCCGCGAGCTGCCCGCTCGCCGTGAGGGCCATCCCGAGGGCGTACCGGCCGTTGGCGCCCTTCAGCGCGTGGCCCATCTCGTCGTACCGGTCGGCTCCCTGCTGTGCCAGCGCCACGGCCTCCGCCGTCCGTCCCGTGGCGAGATAGATGCGGGAGAGGTTGCACAGCGCGGCAGCCTCCCCGGCCCGGTCGTCGCACTCGCGGAACCGCGCTATGGCCCAGGTCAGGTGCATCTCACCGGCGTCGTACCGCATCTGGTACAGCGCGATGGCGCCGCGGTTGTTCGCCGCCCAGCACCCCGGCAGCGGATCCCCGACGGTACGCGCCATGCGCAGCGCCTCCTCCGCCTCGGAGTCGGCCAGGTCGAAGCGGCCCTGGTAGTGGTGGACGTACGCGAGGGTGTTGGCCGCCCGGCCCTCCGCCCGGGTGTCGGCCGCGGCGCGGGCCGCCTCGCGCAACCCCGCAGCGACCCCCTCGTACTCCTTGGAGTTCGCCCCCGACTCCGCCAGGTCCAGCGCCGCCCACAGCAGGTCCACCGCCCGCCGCAGTGTCGCCTCCGAGCCCGCCGACTGGCGTACGCATGCCAGCAGGCAGTTCGCCTCGGCGTACAGCCAGTCCTGGGCCGTGTGGCGGTCGGTGAAGGTGAGGCCCTCGTGTTCCGTTCGTGCCAGGTGGTCGATCAGGCGGTCGCCCGGGCGCTCGATCGCGTACACGCGGGCCGCCGTCGACAGGTAGAAGTCGAGGAGGCGGGACAGCGCGTGTTCCCGTTCCACCGGCGGCTGTTCGTCGCGTTCCGCGCATGCACGCGCGTAGAGGCGCACCAGGTCGTGGTAGCGGTAGCGGCCCGGCGCCGCGGACTCCAGGAGGGAGGTGTCGACCAGGGCCTCCAGGAGGTCCTCCGTCGCCTGGGGCGGGAGGCCGACGATCGCCGCGGCGGCCGCCAGGGAGATGTCCGGGCCGTCCGCCAGGCCGAGCAGGCGGAAGGCGCGGGCCTGGGCGGGCTCCAGCTGGCCGTAGCCGAGTTCGAACGTCGCCTTGACCGCGAGGTCGCCCGCCTGGAGCTCGTCCAGCCGGCGCCGCTCGTCGGCGAGCTTCGCCGCGAGCACCGCCACCGTCCAGGTGCGCCGCGCCGCGAGGCGGGACGCGGCGATACGGATCGCCAGGGGCAGGAAGCCGCAGGCCGCCACCACGTCGAGCGCCGCCTCGCGCTCCGCCGAGACCCGCTCCGCGCCGACGATCCGGGTGAAGAGCTGGAGCGCCTCCTCGGGCGACATCACGTCGAGGTCCACCAGGTGCGCGCCCGCCAGGTCCACCATCCGGATCCGGCTGGTCACCAGGGCCGCGCAGCCCGCCGTGCCCGGCAGCAGCGGGCGGACCTGGGCCGCGTCCCGGGCGTTGTCGAGGAGGACCAGGACCCGGCGGCCGTCGAGCGTCGAGCGGTACAGCGCCGCCCGCTCCTCCATCGAGTCGGGGATCGCCGAGTCGGGCGTGCCGAGGGCCCGCAGGAAGGCGCCGAGGACCGTCTCGGGCGCGGCCCAGCGGGAGCCCGCGCCCTGGAGGTCGACGTACAGCTGACCGTCGGGGAAGTGCGGGCGGGCCTCGTGCGCCACGTGCACGGCGAGCGTCGTCTTGCCGACCCCGCCGATGCCGGCGAGCGCCGAGACGGCCATCACGGACCCCTCGGCGGAGGCCAGTTGGGCGCCCAGCTCCCGTACGAAGGCGGCCCGGCCGGTGAAGTCCGGGACGGTCGCCGGGAGTTGCGCGGGCCGGGCCACCGTGGGCACGGGCGCGGACTCCTCGACGGGGCGGGCCAGTTCGGCGTCCGCGCGGAGGATCCGCTGCTGGAGCCGGGAGAGTTCGGGGTTCGGGTCGACGCCCAGCTCGTCGGCGAGGAGGCGGCGGGTGTCGGCGTACACGGCCAGCGCCTCGGCCTGCCGCCCGCTGCGGTAGAGGGCCAGCATGAGCAGCTCGCGCAGCCGCTCCCGCAGCGGGTGGGCGGCCGTCAGCGCGGTCAGCTCGGAGACGGTCTCCGCGTGCGCGCCGGCCTCCAGGTCCATGTCGAGCCGGGTCTCCAGGAGCTGGAGCCGCCACTCCTCCAGGCGCGTCCGCTGCGTCTCGGCGTACGGCCCCGGTACGGAGGCGAGCGCCTCGCCGTCCCACAGCCCGAGGGCCTTGTTGAGCCGTGACCGGGCCGCCGCGCGGTCGCCCGCGCCGCGCAGCTTGTCGGCCTCGGCGGCCAGCTCCTGCACGACGTTCAGGTCGAGGGCGCCGGCCCGGGCGGTGCGGATCGCGTACCCGCCCGACTCGCTGACCAGCACCCCGGGGTTGAGGATCTTGCGCAGCCGCGAGGCGTACGTCCGTACCGCCGCGAGCGCCTGCGAGGGCGGTTCGTCGCCCCAGATGGCGTCGATCAGCTCACCGGCCGTGGCCGTCCGCCCGTCGCGCAGCAGCAGTGCGGCGAGCAGCGCCCGCTGCTGGGGCGAACCGGAGGGCAGGGCCTCGCCGTCCCGCCAGGCGCGCACCGGGCCGAGCACGCCGAAGCGCAGGTCGTGACCGACATCGTCGGGACCTGTCGCCGGAGCGCGCTGCTCCGGAACGCGCGGGCCGTTCGCACGGTCCATAGCTCCCCCTGCCCCCTGCTGGTTTCGCCCAAGACAGTCTGCCTTGTCCGGAGGGGGTGCGTCAGCATCGGGTGACTGTCTGCACAAGTCCTGCCACATGATCCGGCATGTTCCGGCCGCCCAGACAGCTGACGGGTCGTCAGATCAGCGCTACCGTGAAACGCATGGAGACCTTCCCGAGCTTCCCCGGCTTTCCCAGGATCATCTCGGTGGACGACCACACCGTGGAGCCGCCCCACGTCTGGCGGGACCGGCTCCCGTCCAGGTACCGCGACACCGGGCCCCGGATCGTCCGGGCGCCGCTGAAGGAGATGACCTTCCTCGGCGGCAAGTTCGCGCCCGTCATGGGCGCCAAGGGCGACGACGGGCCGATCGGCGACTGGTGGGTGTACGAGGACCTGCACCGGCCGCTCACCCGGCTCGACACCGCCGTCGGCTACGACCGGGACGAGATCAAGCTCGAAGTCATCACCTACGAGCAGATGCGGCCCGGTTCGTACTCCGTGCCCGACCGGCTCGCCGACATGGACGTCAACCACGTCCAGTCCGCCCTCTGCTTCCCCACCTTCCCGCGCTTCTGCGGGCAGACCTTCACCGAGGCGAGCGACCGGGAGCTCGGACTCCTCGGGGTCCGGGCGTACAACGACTGGATGGTGGAGGAGTGGTGCGGCCCCGAGGCCCACGGGCGGCTGATCCCGCTCACCCTCGTCCCCCTCTGGGACGCCGACCTCGCCGCCGAGGAGGTCCGGCGGAACGCGGCCCGGGGCGTGCGCGCGGTCGCCTTCTCCGAGATACCGCCCCACCTCGGGCTCCCCTCCATCCACACGGACTACTGGGACCCCTTCCTGCGCGCCTGCGACGAGACCGGCACGGTCGTCGCCATGCACATCGGCTCCTCCAGCCGGATGCCGTCGACGTCCGCGGACGCCCCGCCGGCCGTCGGCTCCACCATCACCTTCGCCAACTGCTGCTTCTCCATGGTCGACTGGCTGATGAGCGGCAAGTTCGAGCGCTTCCCGAACCTGCGGATCATGTACGCGGAGGGCCAGATCGGCTGGATCCCGTACATCCTCGAACGCGCCGACGTGGTGTGGGAGGAGAACCGCGGCTGGGGCGGGGTCGCCGACAAGGTGCTGCGCCCGCCGTCGGAGCTGTTCGCCGAGCACGTCTACGGCTGCTTCTTCGACGACGCCTTCGGGCTGAGGAACCTCGACGCGATCGGCGTCGGGAACGTCCTCTACGAGACGGACTACCCGCACTCGGACTCCACCTGGCCGAAGTCGCGGGAGGTCGGCGAGGCGCAGATGGGCCACCTGGCCCCGGACGTGGTGGAGCGGATCGTGCGCGGCAACGCGATCGAGCTGCTGGGGCTTTCGGCGGAGGGGCTGTGGGTGCCGTAGCGGGCACGCCGCGAGCGGCCGCCCCCGTCGTGGGGTGCGGCCGCTCCGTCGTGCGGGTCAGCCGAAGCGGACCGACGAGACCGTGTTGTCGAAGCCGATCGACGCGAGGTCGGCGACGTTGCCGCTGACCGACTTCGACGTGCCCTTGCAGTCCTTCTCCGTCCAGATCTTCACCGTGCCGCTCGCCTGGAGCGAGGACGCGCGGTTGTCGCGGCCCACGTTCTGGCAGCCCGAGCCTGCCAGGCCCTCGGACGGGTCGCCGAAGTTCGTCTCGTCGGAGAGCGTGACGCTGCTGTTCCCGCCGGCGGGCGCGGTGGCGCCGCCCGCCTTCCTGCCGTCCGGGGTCACGCCGAACCAGGTGCCGCCGACGCCCTGCCCGTTGGTGTCGCCGGGGCGCAGGTCCTTGTTGAAGCGGTAGACCGGCCAGCCACCGACGGTGACCTGGAGGTTGCCGTCGTCCCGCTTGACCACGCCGACGTCGGACTTCCGCACGCCGTCGATGAAGATCCGCCCGCCGGGCTTGACGACCACCGGGGGCCAGGTGGTGGCGCAGGCGTCGTTGCAGGTGGACTTGGACGGGTTGGCGGTGTCGTTGTCGAAGCGGTAGAGCGTGAAGCCCGCGCCGTTGACGACGACCGGGTCGAGCGCGCCCGCCAGGGCCGCGCTCAGCTGGACCCACTTCTGCGGCGTGCGGGGCGCGTTCGCCCAGTCGCCGGTCTTCGGCTGCGCCTTGTTCTGCTTCGCCGTGCCGCTGAGGAAGTCGAACTCGGAGGCGGCCGAGGGTGCTGCCTCCTGTGCGGCCGAGGGCGCCGCCCCCTTGTCGGCGGCCTTGTCGGCGGCCTTGTCCTCCGTGGTGCCACCGCCGCAGGCGGTGAGCAGCAGGGCGGCCGTGGCGGTGACGGCGGCGATCGTTCCGAAGCGCGTGATCTTCATGGTTCCCCCTGGGTGATGTGGTGTGCGCTGCCTTCGCGGGGGAGTACGGGGGCGGCGGCGCGGGTCACTCAGCCGGTAGTCGGCCGGTTACGCGTCCGGGACATGGCCGGGACGGTTCCGGCACCAGGTCCCGACGCACCCCTTGTCTGATGAACCGTCAGACGTAAGCATGTGACGAACCGTCAGCTCCAGAGGGGATCCCACCATGGTCGTCTACGGGATGCAGCTCCCGGTCCAGTCGCAGAGCACCCTCTACGCCGAGGGGTGGGAGGCCGACGCGGGCCCCGCAGACCTGCTGGAGATCGCCCGCGTCGCCGACCGCAGCGGCTTCGACTACATCGCGAGCTGCGACCACGTCGCCATCCCGCGCCGTCTCGCCGGGCCCATGAGCACCATCTGGTACGACCCGGTCGCCACGCTCTCCTTCCTGGCGGCCGCCACCGAGCGCGTCCGGCTGCTCTCGCACGTCGCCGTCGTCGGGCTGCGCCACCCGCTGGTCACCGCGAAGGCGTACGCGACCCTCGACCACCTCTCGGGCGGGCGCCTGGTCCTCGGGGTCGGGGCCGGGCACGTGCAGGAGGAGTTCGAGGCCGTGGGTGCCGACTTCGCGGGCCGTGGGGGCGTACTGGACGAGACCATCGACGCGCTCCGGGCGGCGCTCGGCCCGGAGGAGTACCCGGAGCACGCGGGCGAGCGGTTCGCCTTCAAGGGCCTCGGGCAGCGGCCCCGGCCCGCCCAGGAGCGGGTGCCGGTCTGGGTCGGCGGCTCCTCGCCGGCCGCCGTGCGCCGGGCCGCGCTCAAGGGCGACGGCTGGCTTCCGCAGGGCGACCCGAGGGAGAAGCTCGCCGCGCAGATCGCCCGGTTGAAGGCGCTGCGGGCCGACGCCGGCATCACCGACCCGATCACCGTCGGCGCCATCACCGAGGCGCTGTACGTCGGCGACGCCGGCTGGGAGGTCGGGCGGCGCACGCTGACCGGCAAGCCGGCGGCCCTCGCCGAGTCGCTGCGCGCGTACGGCGCGATGGGCGTGCACCAGATCCAGGTCCGGTTCCGCTCCCGGAGCCGTACCGAACTCACCGATCAGATGGCGGCGTTCGCCGCCGAGGTCGCCCCCCACCTGAGCTGAGGAGTTGGACCGACATGGGCAAGCTGGACGGGCGCGTCGTCGTCGTCACGGGCGCGGCGCGCGGGCAGGGCGAGCAGGAGGCGCGGCTCTTCGCCGCCGAGGGGGCGCGGGTCGTCCTCGGGGACGTACTGGACGCGCAGGGCGAGGCGTTGGCCAAGGAGCTGGGGGAGGAGCAGGCCGTCTACGTCCACCTCGACGTCACGAGCGAGGAGGACTGGGCGGCGGCGGTGGCCTTCGCGAAGGAGCGCTTCGGGCGGATCGACGGGCTGGTGAACAACGCGGGGATCCTCCGCTTCAACGAGCTGGTGTCGACGCCGCTGGAGGAGTTCCAGGCGATCGTCTCGGTCAACCAGGTGGGCTGCTTCCTGGGGATACGTACGGTGGCGCCCGAGATCGCGGCGGCCGGCGGCGGGACGATCGTCAACACCGCCTCGTACACGGGTATGACGGGCATGGCGGGCGTCGGCGCGTACGCGGCCACCAAGCACGCCGTGCTCGGGCTCACGCGCGTCGCGGCGCTGGAGCTGGCGGCGAAGGGGATCCGGGTCAACGCGGTCTGCCCGGGGGCGATCGACACCCCGATGAGCAACCCGGAGGGCGTCGACCCGGAGGCGACGGCGGGGCTGTACCAGAAGCTCGTGCCGATGGGGCGGATCGGGAAGCCGGAGGAGGTGGCGGCGCTCGCGCTCTTCCTGACGGCCGACGACTCCTCGTACATCACGGGGCAGCCGTTCGTGATCGACGGTGGGTGGCTGGCGGGCGTGGCGCTGTTCTGACGAAGCGTCAGGTATTGACGCACCCGCCAGGCGGTGCGAAAGTCGGGCACATCGAGAATCTGACGGAACGTCAGAAACAACGAGGACGGTGAACCCCCTTGGAATTCGGGATCTTCGTACAGGGATACGTCGGTAAGCGGGCCGAGACCGATCCCGAGGCCGAGCACAAGGCGCTGATGGAGGAGACCGAGTACGTCATCCAGGCGGACAAGTCCGGGTTCAAGTACGCCTGGGCCTCCGAGCACCACTTCCTGGAGGAGTACTCGCACCTCTCGGCGAACGACGTCTACCTGGGCTACCTGGCCCACGCCACGGACCGGATCCACCTCGGCTCCGGCATCTTCAACCCGCTCGCCCCGGTCAACCACCCGGTCAAGGTCGCCGAGAAGGTCGCGATGCTCGACCATCTCTCCCAGGGCCGCTTCGAGTTCGGCTCGGGGCGCGGGGCCGGGTCCCACGAGATCCTCGGGTTCATGCCGGGCATCACCGACATGAACCACACGAAGGAGCTGTGGGAGGAGACGATCGCCGAGTTCCCGAAGATGTGGCTCCAGGACGAGTACGTCGGCTTCCAGGGCAAGCACTGGTCCCTGCCGCCGCGCAAGGTCCTGCCGAAGCCGTACGGGAAGTCCCACCCGGCCATGTGGTACGCGGCGGGCTCGCCGGCCTCGTACGCGATGGCGGGGAAGAAGGGCCTTGGCGTGCTCGGCTTCAGCGTGCAGAAGGTCTCCGACATGGAGTGGGTCGTCGAGTCGTACAAGACGGCGATCAAGGAGGCTGTCGCGGTCGGTGACTTCGTCAACGACAACGTGATGGTCACGTCGACGGCGATCTGTGCGGAGACGCACGAGAAGGCGGTCGAGATCGCGGTGGGCGGCGGGCTCAACTACCTGCAGTCGCTGCTCTTCCGCTACCATGACACGTTCCCGCGGCCGGAGGGCATTCCGGAGTGGCCGGAGCTGCTGCCGGAGTACTCGGCGGAGATCATCGAACTCCTCATCCAGGAGGAGCTGATGATCTGCGGCGACCCGTCGGAGGTCCTCGCGCAGTGCAAGCGGTGGGAGCAGGCGGGGGCGGACCAGCTGTCGTTCGGCCTCCCGATCGGGATCTCGTACGAGGACACGATGAACTCGATCAAGCTGATCGGCGAGCACGTGATCCCGAAGATCGACACGGACCCGGTCCACCGGACGACGCGTTTCCGCGGGGCCGCGGGCGCGTAGCGGGGGGCGGCGCGATCGTGCCCGGCGTGGGGGGCGTCCCGCTTCCCGGCCCCTCCGGGTGGGGGCGTCCAGCTCCCGGCCCCACCTGGGGAGCGGTCCCGCACCCCCACCCACCCCCGTGTGGGCAATCGTCCCGCTGGGGCGATGGGGGTCCCCCTTGCTCGAGCGAAGCCGAGAGCTTGGGGGCGGGTGGGCACACGGGACGGCGCGCCATGCGGGCGCGTTCCGCACGAGAGCCCGGACCCGGACCCCGGGGCCGTTGCGCGTGCAGGGCCCTCGGGGTGGGCGTAGGTGCACGGGGCGGACGCGCCCGCCAGGGCGCCGTTCCGTTGTGCCCACCCGTTCCGCCCCAGCGGAACGAATGCCCACAACGGGGCGGGGGAGCCCACCGGAACCGTCGCCCACAACGGGGCGGGGGAGCCTCGGCGGGATCGCCGTCCACGACCGAGGGCGGAACCCTCCGCTGACCACAGCGAGTCGTGGGGACCCCCGCTCACCACCCACAAGCGCGGGGCGGTGTCTTCCCGGATCACCGTTCCGTTACCGGCCCCGGTCGGAGGCACCCGCAGCCGCGGCCGGCTGCGCAAGGCCCCCGGCCGGGGCAGTCCACGTGCTGAAGGGAACGTCATGCTCGATCACCTGATCAAGGGCGCCACCGTCGTGGACGGCACCGGCACCCCCGCCCGGATCGCCGACGTCGGCATTCGCGACGGGCGGATCGTCCTCGCCGAGGCCGGCACCCTCACAGAAGCTCGTACCACCGAGGACGCCACCGGTCTCGTCCTCGCGCCCGGGTTCGTCGACCCGCACACCCACTACGACGCCCAGCTCTTCTGGGACCCCTTCGCCACGCCCTCCATGAACCACGGCGTCACCACCGTCGCCGGCGGCAACTGCGGCTTCACCCTCGCACCGCTCCACCCGGACCGGCCCGAGGACGCCGACTACACGCGCCGCATGATGTCCAAGGTCGAGGGCATGGCCCTCAAGGCCCTGGAGGAGGGCGTGGATTGGGGCTGGTCCAGCTTCGGGCAGTACCTCGACGCCCTCGAAGGGCGGATCGCCGTCAACGCCGGCTTCATGGTCGGCCACTGCGCCCTGCGCCGGTACGTCATGGGGGAGGCCGCCGTCGGCGGACAGCCCACCCCCGAACAGCTCCAGCGGATGACCGACCTCCTGCGCCAGGCGATGGAGGCCGGCGCCTGGGGGCTGTCCACCACCCAGTCCGCCACCCACTCCGACGGCGACGGCGCCCCCGTCGCCTCCCGCCACGCCACCCCCGCCGAGCTGATCGCGCTCTCCAAAGCCGTCGGCGAACACGAAGGCACCCAGCTCGAAGCCATCCTGGCCGGCTGCCTCGACCAGTTCTCCGACGACGAGATCGACCTCTTCGTCGACATGACCGCCGCCGCCGGACGCCCGCTCAACTGGAACGTCCTCACCATCGACGCCGCCGTCCCCGAACGCGTCCCGCGCCAGCTCGTCGCCTCCGAACGCGCCCGCAAGTCCGGCGGCCGGATCGTCGCGCTCACCATGCCGATCCTCACCCCCATGAACATGTCGCTCGGCACCTTCTGCGCCCTCAACCTCATCCCCGGCTGGGGCGAGATCCTGAGCCTCCCCGTGCCGGAGCGGATCGCGAAGCTCCGCGACCCGGACGTACGCGCCGAGATGCTGCGCCGCGCCGACTCCAAGGAGGCCGGCGTCTTCCGCCGCCTCGCCCACTTCGGCCGGTACGTCATCGGGGACACGTACAGCCCCGAGAACGACGGCCTCACCGGCCGCGTCGTGAACGACATCGCGGCCGAACGCGGCCAGGACCCCTTCCAGTGCCTCGTCGAAATCTGCGCCAACGACGAGCTGAGGACGATCCTGTGGCCCATGCCCTCCGACAACGACCCGGCCTCCTGGGCGCTGCGCCGCGAGACCTGGGAGCACGAGGACGTGATGCTCGGCGGCTCCGACGCCGGTGCGCACCTGGACCGCATGTGCGGCGCCCCGTACACCACCCGCTTCCTCGGCGACTGCCTGCGCGGCCGGAAGCTCGTCCCCCTCGAACAGGCCGTGAAGATGCTGACCGACGACCCCGCCCGGCTCTTCGGGCTCCGCGAGCGCGGCCGGATCGCCGAGGGCTTCCACGCCGACCTCGTCCTCTTCGACCCCGAACGGATCGAGGCCGGCCCGGCCACCCTCGTCCACGACCTGCCCGGCGACAGCCCCCGCCTCGACTCGCGCGCGGTCGGCATCGTCTCCGTACGGGTCAACGGCGTGGAGACCATCCGCGACGACGAGGTGACCGGCGCGATCCCCGGCCGGGTGCTGCGCTCGGGCCGCGACACGAGGACGGTGTCCACAAGGTGAATCAGCAGCTCTTCATCGACGGCGAGTGGGTCGAGCCCGCCGCCGGTCACTACGAGGTCGTCAATCCGGCCACCGAGGAAGTCGTCGGGCTCGCACCCGAGGCAAGCCGCGCCCAGGTGTACGACGCTGCCGCCGCCGCCCGTGCGGCCTTCGCGACCTGGTCCCGTACGAAACCGGAGGAGCGGGCCGCGATCCTCGACCGGGCCGCCGACCTGATGGCCCGCGACGCCGAGGCGAACACGGCCCTCGCGCAGGCCGAGACCGGGGCGACGACCGGTACCGCGCGCGGGATGCAGGTCGCGGTGGGCTCCTCCCGCTTTCGGCGGTACGCGCGCGGCGCCCTGGAGCCCGTCGAGCAGGCGCTGCCGCCGCAGATCAACGAGGCCGGGCCGATGGGGAAGGCCGGGGTCTTCGGCGCGGTGGCGGTGCGCCGCCCGGTCGGTGTGGTCACCTGCATCACCTCGTACAACAACCCCTGGGCCAACCCGGCCGGCAAGATCGCCCCGGCGCTCGCCATGGGCAACACGGTCGTGGTGAAGCCGGCCCCGCAGGACCCGCTCTCCGTGTACGCGATGGCGCGGGCCCTGGCGGAGGCGGGGGTTCCGCCCGGCGTCGTCAACGTCGTCACCGGCACCGGTATCGCCGTGGGCGAGGCGGCCGTCGACTCCCCGGACGTGGACATGGTCAGCTTCACCGGCTCCACCGCCGTCGGGCAGGCGATCGGCGAGGTCTGCGGCCGGTCGCTGAAGCGGCAGCTGATGGAGCTGGGCGGCAAGGGCGCGGCGCTGGTCTTCGACGACGCCGACCTCGACTCGGCCGTCATGGGCATCGGCACCACCTTCTCCTTCTACAGCGGCCAGATCTGCACGGCCCCGACCCGGGTGCTCGCCCAGCGCGGGATCCACGACCAGCTGATCGAGAAGCTGACCGGCTACCTCGGCTTCATGAAGGTCGGCGACCCGACGGCCCCGGGCACGGTCGTCGGCCCGGTGATCTCGGCGGCCCACCGCGACCGGGTGGAGTCGTACATCGCCCTGGGGCGGAAGGAGGGGGCGACCGTGGTCGCCGGCGGTGAGCGGCCCGCCGGTGCCGGCCTGGAGCACGGCTTCTACGTCTCCCCGACCCTGCTCGCGGACTGCACGCACGACATGCGGGTGGTCCAGGAGGAGATCTTCGGCCCGGTCGTGGTGGTCGTGCCCTTCGACGACGAGGAGGAGGGCGTCGCGCTGGCCAACGACAGCGACTACGGGCTCCTCGACTACGTCTGGTCGGGGGACGTGGCCCGCGCATTCCGTATCGCGGCCCGGCTGAGGGCGGGTGGCGTCGGGGTGAACACGATCGGCCGGAACATGGAGGCGCCGTTCGGCGGCTTCAAGAAGAGCGGCGTGGGGCGGGACGTGGGGTCCTACGCCCTGCACGCGTACAGCGAGACGCAGGCGGTGGTCTGGCCCGGCTGACCCCTCAGCCCCCTCTTCCCGCGCGGCTCGGCCCCTCTTCCCGCGCAGCTCGGCCCCTCTTCCCGCGCAGCTCGGAAAATAGTTCGGGAAAATTTGAAAACGGACATTTGGGGCGCTGCTGCGGTTCCCGCATACCGGACAGTTTTTGAGGCACCTAACGATCGGTCGGCGTGACTGCGTGGTCGATCTTTCAATCAATGCCAAGATGGTGTTGTCGCCCTGTTAATTCAAGGTGAAGATCGACCAAAGTCCCGGACTTTCGTCCTCCGGATGTGGAAACCGCAGCACTTAACGTCCTGTTCATGACTCAGGTGGAAGCACGGCCCCAGGCCGGAGACACGGTAAGGGGCGTCAACGCCCCAGGCGACAACAACGGCGTGCGCAAGAAGGGCCTCGGCGGGAACTCCGTCGGGCTGATGGGCAGTGCCGTCATCGGCATCTCGACGGTCGCCCCCGTCTACTGTCTGACCTCCACGCTCGGCTCCACGGCCGGCGAGGTCGGACTCCAGATGCCCGCGATCTTCCTCGCCGGCTTCCTCCCGATGCTGCTCGTCGCCTTCGCGTACCGCGAGCTCAACCGGGTCATGCCCGACTGCGGCACCTCCTTCACCTGGACCGTGAAGGCCTTCGGCCCCAAGATCGGCTGGATGTGCGGCTGGGGCCTCGTCATCGCGACGATCATCGTGCTCTCCAACCTGGCAGGCGTCGCGACCTCCTACTTCTGGCTGCTCGCCGGTGAGATCACCGGCAGCGAGTCCATCGCCGCCCTGGACGACAACAAGGCCGTCCACATCCTCACCTGCCTCGTGCTCATCGCGGTGGCCACGGCGATCAGCTACCGCGGCATGACCGCCACGAAGGGCGTGCAGTACGCCCTCGTCGGCCTCCAGCTCGTCGTCCTCGCGCTCTTCGTCGCGATGGCCTTCCAGAAGGCCGGCAGCGGCGCCTTCGACACCGGGCTCTCCTTCTCCTGGGAGTGGATGAACCCGTTCGCCGTCCAGTCCTTCGCCGCCTTCACGGCCGGTCTGTCCCTCTCGATCTTCATGTACTGGGGCTGGGACGCCTGCATGGCGACCAACGAGGAGACCACGGGCTCCACCAAGACCCCCGGCCGCGCCGCGCTCATCGCGATGGTCGTCCTGGTCGGCTCCTACCTCGCCACCGGCGTCGCCGCGCAGATGGCCGTCGGCTCCGGCGACACCGGCCTCGGCCTGGCCAACCCGGAGACCTCCGACAACGTCTTCGCGGCCCTCGCCGGCCCGGTCATGGGCCCGGCCCTCGGCATCCTGCTCTTCGTCGCCGTCCTCGCCTCGGCGGCGGCCAGCCTCCAGACGACGTTCATCCCGGTCGCCCGCACGGTGCTCGCCATGTCGGCGTACGAGGCGCTCCCCGCCTCCTACGCCAAGGTCCACCCGCGCTTCAAGGTGCCGGGCAAGGCCACGATCGTCGCGGGTGTCGCGACCGGCGTCTTCTACACCGTGATGACCCTGGTCAGCGAGAACGTCCTGGTCGACACGATCTACGCGCTCGGCCTGATGATCTGCTTCTACTACTCGCTGACCGCGTTCGCCTGCGCCTGGTACTTCCGCAAGGAGCTCTTCCGCTCCGGCCGGGACTTCGTCTACAAGGGCCTGTGCCCGGTCCTCGGCGGCGTCCTGCTGACCGCCGTCTTCGGCAAGACGCTCTACGACATGTGGGACCCGGCGTACGGCAGCGGCTCGTCCGTCCTCGGCGTCGGCTCGGTCTTCGTGATCGGCGTCGGGCTGCTGCTCGTCGGCTTCGTGATCATGCTGGTCATGCAGCGCAAGAGCCCCGCGTTCTTCCGGGGCGAGGTGCTGACGAAGGAGACGCCGTCGCTGGTGGTGGCCGACTGACCGTCCTTCGTACGGAAGCCTGAGTCACGAAAGCCGAGGTGGCGGGACCGAAAGGGTCCCGCCACCTCGGCGTTTTCGTCCGTGCTCAGCGCCCGGGGAGGAGCCCCTCGACGGTCGCGTTGGCGGCCGGCATCCGGGCGGCGGGCCCGGCCGCCTTCGCCTGCGGGTTCAGCAGGCCGCTCAGCGGGACGACGGAGGGCAGGTTGGCGTTGCCGATGTCGGCGGTGTCGGCGACGGCCGAACCGGCGGCACCGATGCTTCCCGCGAGGGCGAGACCGGTCAGGGCTGCGGTGAGGATCTTCTTCATGCCCCGACCAACGAGCGCCACCCCCACCGGGTGGCGCCGCCTGTTCGGGTGGCGCGCTGTTCCTGGGATGCGTACATGCATACGGAGACGACGTGGTCGCTGCGCCCGGGGCGGGCGGAGGACGTGGAGCCGATGGCCGAACTCCGGGCGACGGTCATGCGCCCCGACCTGGAGCGCCTCGGCCGCTACGACGAGCACCGGGTGCGGCAGCGGCTGCGCGACGGCTTCTCACCGGAACACACCTCGGTCGTCGAGACCGACGGGGCCTTCGCCGGCTGTGTGACGCTCCGCCCGTACGGCGACGGGCCGGGGCTGTACCTCGAACACTTCTACCTGGCCCCCGAGGCCCAGGGGCAGGGCCTCGGGACGGCGGTACTGCGGGACCTGCTGGCCCGGGCGGACGAGGAGTCCCTCCCGGTACGGCTCCAGGTGCTGCGGGGCAGTGCGGCGCAGCGGCTCTACGAGCGCGAGGGGTTCGCGGTCGAGTCCGACGACCCCGTCGACGTCTTCATGGTGCGTGAGGCCGGGGTGCCGGGGGTGGTCAGAGGGCCACGCCGGCCGGCTGCCTGACGGTGACGTTGAGCCGGTTGAACAGGTTCGTGAGGCCGACCATGAGCACGATCGCGGCGAGCTGCTTCTCGTCGAAGTGGTCGGCCGCCGCGTCCCAGACCGCGTCCGGCACGGCGTCCGAGGTGTCGGCGATCCGCGTCGCGTGCTCGGCGAGCGCGAGCGCGGCCCGCTCCTCGTCGGAGAAGTACGGGGTCTCGCGCCAGGCGGCGACGGCGAACAGCTTCTCGTCGCTCACCCCGGCCTTCCGGGCGCCCTTGACGCCGTAGTCGACACAGAAGCCGCAGCCGTTGATCTGGCTGGCCCGCAGGTGCACCAGCTCCAGTGTCGACTCCGGGACACCGCCCTGGCGGGTCGCCTTCACCAGGCCCTGGATGGCCGCGCCGGCGTCCGGGAGGAGGTAGGCGGGGTTGGTCATGCGCGGGGTGATCGTGTGCGCGTGGTTCTGCATGGCGGGGGCTCCTTCAGTGGTCCGTGGGGCGTTCTCCGTCGCCTTCACAGCACTGACGGAGGGCGCGACGCGGATGTGACAGGAACCGGGGAAGTTTTTCCGGGGCCTTTTCCGGGACCGTTTTCCGAGGCCTTACGTGGCTGGTCAGGGGCCGGTCAGGCGGGGGCCGGCCAGGGGCCGGTCAGGAGGCCGCGGGCTCGGCGATCAGCGCCGTGCCGACCGTGCGGAAGCCGAGCCGACCGTAGAGCCGCGCCACGCCCTCGTCCGTCGCCGACAGGAAGACCGTCTCCACCCCGCCCGCCCGCGCGTCCGCGACCAGGGCGGCGGTCACCGCGAGGCCCAGGCCCCGGCGGCGGGCGGCCGGCAGGGTGCCGACGCCGACGACCTCCGAGACCGCGCCGACCGGCTGGTGCTGCCCGGCGGACAGGGCGGTGCCGTGCTCGTCCACGGCCGCCGCGAGCCGGGTGAGCCCCGCGTCGATCCTGGCCGACAGCTGGGCCACGACCGTGGGGCCCGGGGTGACCCCGAACGCCGCGTACGGGACGGCGGCGGCCGACGGCAGGGCGAGATCGCCGGCGCCCACGATCCGTACCGCCACACCTTCCGGTGCGGGGACCTCCGTGCCCGCGCCGTCGAGGACCATCAGCGGGTGCTCGTGCACGACGAGCCCGCTCTTCTCGACGGCCGCCCGCAGCCCCGGCGTCGTCTCCGCGACCCACTCGAACGCCTCGGGCACCCCCAGCTCCCGCTGCCTCTCCCGTACCCGCTCCACGTCGGCGAGCGGCACCTCCCCGGTGTGTCCGAGCGCGGGCCGCGCGTAGTACGGCCAGCCCTGCCCCTCCCGTACGAAGAGGGTCAGCGCGCCGAACTCCT
Source organism: Streptomyces sp. P9(2023) (assembly GCF_032436795.1). Lineage (NCBI taxonomy): Bacteria > Bacillati > Actinomycetota > Actinomycetes > Kitasatosporales > Streptomycetaceae > Streptomyces > Streptomyces sp. P9(2023). The sequence continues at coordinate 44,546 of NZ_JAUPWM010000037.1, read as the reverse complement.
CGGCGCGGGCGGCGGATCGGGGAACGGAGTCGTAGTACGTCTCCAGGCGGTTCAGCATGTCCGCCATCCAAGCAGCCGGGCTACGGAAGCGCAGGCGGGTTTCCTCGCGTCCAGGCGATCTTCAGATCGGCCCGGGACAGCCGCCACCCCTCGGCGGTGCGGACCAGCTCGTTCTCCGTACGCCCGCCCGAGACGAACAGCCCGCCGTCGCCGGCAAGGACGTGGGTGGAGAGCTGGTTGCCGAGCAGGGTGGCGCGGTCGCCGTCCACGTCGATCAGGTAGTTCGAGCCGACGTGCACGGTCCCCTCGAAGAGCCCCATCGCCATCCGGACGTTCGCGGCGACGGCGTCCCGCCCGCGCACGTCCCCGGCGGGGGTCGAGGTGGTGGCGTCCTCGGTGAAGAAGGCGGCCGCCCAGGTCGCGTCGAAGGCCCCGCGGTCGTCCAGGGAGCGGAGGTAGCGGTCGAAGAGGCGGGTGATGGCGGCGGTGTCGGTAGCGGTGTCAGCGGCTGCGTCTGTGGTGTTCATGCGGCGAGCCTCCTGCCTCAAGCAAGGTTGAGGTCAAGAGGAGGCGCCGGGCGCAAGCTGACAGGATGGAGCCATGACCGAGATCCGCACGCCCCGCCTCCTGCTCCGCCGCTGGACCGACGACGACCTCGTCCCCATGGCCGAGATCAACGCCGACCCCGAGGTGATGCACTGGATCGGCGACGGATCCACCCGCGATCTGGAGGAGACCGCCGAGTCCATCGAGCGCTGGGAGGAGGAGTGGGACGAGGAGGGCTTCGGGCTTTTCGCCGTCGAGCTCCTCGGCTCGGGTGAGCTGATCGGCTTCGCCGGACTCTCCGTACCGGAGTTCCTGCCCGAGGTGCTGCCCGCCGTCGAGATCGGCTGGCGGCTCGGGCGGCCTTTCTGGGGTCAGGGGTACGCCTCCGAGGCCGCGCACGCGGCCCTGGAGTTCGCGCTCCAGGACCGCGGCCTCGACCGGGTGATCTCCATCGCCCACATCTCGAACACGGCTTCCGAGAACGTCATGCGCAAGCTCGGCATGACCCCGGAGCGCGACACGACCCACCCGGTCTTCGGCACCCCGCTCCGCGTGCACGCCATCGACCTCAGCGAGTACCAGGGCTGATATTGGATCCAAGATCCAGGATCCGATGTCAAGGATCCAATATCCGATATCCAATATCCAGGATTCAGCGGGCCTGTAGGAACACCGGGTTCGTGAAGGCCACCAGCGCGCCCGGCAGGGGCGGCAGCGTCGCCGGGTGCCGTACCTCCGCCCGTACGTAGGAGGCGTACGCGGCCGTCGTCGCCCACTCCACCGGCTGCCCCGAGGCCTGCGCCGTGTGCAGCACGCCCTGGTCGGTGACGAAGCGGACCGTGGCGCCCTCCGGCGCCCCGGTCACCGCGAGCCGTACCGTCACCGGCTCGTCCGCCGGGACGTTGAGCCGCTCGCCGATCCCGGCCCGCCGCCCCCGCCCGTCCGTGACCGAGAAGTCGAGGGAGACGGCCGAGGACTCGGCGACGTACGAGCGGCCCGCGCGCAGGCCCTCCAGGATCGCCTCCCGGCTCAGCTCGTCGGCGAGGACCACGGTCTGCGGGGTGCCGACCCGGTCCGGGTCGCGGTGGGCGTCGCTGTTGCCCATCGCCGGGGTCCAGCGGCCCTTGGCGAGCGCCGCGTCCCAGCCGGCGAGGGACACCTCGTCGTCCGGGGTGTACGGGCCGTTCCACACCTCGACCGCGTCCGCGTCGCCGAAGCCGAACTTCCAGTTGCAGCCGATGCAGGTGGCGTGCGGATGCGCCGGGACGACCAGGCCGCCGGCCCGGCGGATCGCGCGGGCGAAGTGGCCGAAACGGTTCTCCCGTGCCCGGTAGCGCCAGTCCACGAACGTGCCCGGGTCCGTGCCGAGCGCCAGGACGTGACCGTTGCGGGTGGTGACCTCCTCGCCGAGGAGGATCAGCAGGTCGTCCCCGGCGAGCTCGGCCCACGCGCCGTGCCCGGCGTGGGTGTTGTGCTCGGTGGTGGTGAGGAAGTCGAGCCCGGCGGCGCGCGCGAGCGCGGCGACCTCGGCGGGCGTGCGGCGGCCGTCCGAGTACACGGTGTGCAGATGGCTGTCGCCCCGGTACCAGGCACGGCCGCGCCCCTTGGCCCGCTCGGGCGGGTACACGGGCTTCACGACGGGCAGCGAGGCACCGAACCGGAGGGTGACGGTCACGGAGTACGTGAGTCCCTGCGGTGCCACGGTGTACGGCGCGACCACGACGAACCACCTGCCGGCCTTCAGCGGCCCGGCGACATAGCCGGGCGTCGCCTCGTCGGTGCGCAGGAAGAACTCCTTGCGCGCACCGCCCGACCAGCCCCGGAAGCCCTCGCCGCCGAGCTCGGTGCCGCGCTGGTCGAAGATGCCGATGTCGAGGGCGTTGCCCTGCGTGCCGACGGGGACGGCGGGCCGCTCGTACGCGTACGAGACATGGATCTCGCGCACGCCGCGCGGGATCTCGACCGGGAGGTAGACGTAGTCGGGGGAGCCGGGCGGCAGCGTGCCGCCGACGGTCTCGGTGCGGTCACCCCCAGGGGTGTCGGCCGCGTGGGCGAAGCTCACGCTTCCCAAGGTAAGGGCGGAGGCGACGCTCGTCGTCAGGAGCGTTCGTCGGGTCGGTTCGCTCATGTCGGGCACCCTGGTAGTAGGGCGTGAACTCCCGGACAACGCAAGGAGCCTGACGCGTCGCACCTCTCGGAAATCCCCGCTCCACCGCCTACCGTGCCGTTATGCGGATCTCGACCACGATCTTCCTGACCGACGAGACCATCACACCCGTGCGGCTCGCGCGCGAGCTGGAGCAGCGGGGCTTCGCCGGCCTCTACCTCCCCGAGCACACCCACATCCCCGTGGAACGGACCACGCCCTACCCGGCGGCGGGCGACGAGCTGCCGCCCGAGTACGGCCGTACGCTCGACCCGTTCGTCGCCCTCGGCCAGGCCTCCGCCGTCACCGAGCGGCTCGTCCTCGGCACCGGCGTCACGCTGATCACCGAGCACGACCCGATCGGTCTGGCCAAGCAGGTCGCCACCCTCGACCACCTCTCGGGCGGGCGCTTCACCCTCGGCGTCGGCTTCGGCTGGAACAAGGAGGAGGCCGCCGACCACGGCGTGGAGTGGGCGACGCGGCGCGAGCTGAGCCGCGAGCGGATGCGGGTGATGCGGGCGCTGTGGGAGGCCGAACCGACGGCGTACGAGGGCGGGTTCGGGGTGTCGGTACGGGCGTCGTACGCGTACCCCAAGCCGGCCGGCGGCGCCCCGCGCACCCTGCTCGGCGGGGCGGCGGGCCCGAAGCTCTTCGGCCACATCGCCGAGTACGGGGACGGCTGGATGCCGATCGGCGGGCGCGGCCTGACGCAGTCGATGCCGGTGCTCCAGGAGGCCTGGGAGCAGGCGGGCCGCGACCCGAAGTCCCTCCAGGTCGTCCCCTACGGGGTCCTCCCGAACCCGGGGAAGCTCGCGCACTACGCGGAGCTGGGGTGCGAGGAGGTCGTGCTGCAGCTGCCGCCGGGGGAGGAGGCGGAGGTCCTGAGCGTCCTGGACGAGTACGCCCAGTACCTCTGAGGGGTTCTGCGGTCACGTCAGGGTCGGCGGCTTCAGGTTCTGGACGGCGTCGTCGCCGCCGACGCCGGACGGGTTGTAGGCGCAGGACATGGCGGTGAACCCGTCGAGGGTCTGCCAGTGGGACCACCAGGTGACGACGATCCGCTCGGAGTCGGGGTCGTCCTCGTCGCGCCGGGCGCGCAGGACCCAGTCGTCGCCGCTCGCGCTGAAGTGGGTGACGTCCCAGCCGGCCTTCTCCACGTGGGCGCGGAGGCGGCGCAGCGCGGGCATGCCCTCGTCCTCGGAGACGCCGGCGATGCGCCAGTTGTGCCCGAGCCGGTAGGAGCCCTCGACGGGCTCGTCGGCGATGGACTCCAGGCCGGTCGGGTAGCAGGTCTCGGCGGAGACCGTGTTCTCGGCGGCGTGGTTGTCTCCGCCGGATATGACCGGCGGCAGCTCGCCCCCGATCCCGGCGACGTCGTACAGCTCCTGAGTCCGCGCGCCGGCCCGCTGGGCCATGACGTCCGGGGCGACCTCGGGATACCCCTCGCCGGTCCCCCGCTCGACGGCGTACACGACGACGAGCCCGACGACGATCAGGACGGGCAGCGCGACGGCCGCGACCACCACGAAGAAGGCACCCCGCAGGGCACTCCGCAGCACGGCCGCCCGGGGCTCGGTCACGTCGTCCATCAACTCGCCGTTCGTCATGATCACGACGGTAGGGCCGGGGGTGGCGGCCGGGTATGCGCGGGAGACCTCAGACGGGCTGGGTGCGGGTACTCAGAGGCCACGGAGGTTCTGCCGGACTCGCGGCATGGGTGAGTCGACGCACGCTCCCGGCGAGGGGCCCACGCACACCAGGTCCGTGTCCATCCAGGTCGAGCAGGCCGTCCAACGTCAGATCGAGCGAGACACCCTCGCCGAACTGGTCGCGGCGAACGAGGAGCTCCACGACCCGCTGACGGCCGAGGAGATCGAGGCGGCCCGGGCGGAGCTGCGCGAGGCGCGGCGCCGCGCGGCGGATGAGCGCGGCGACGCGGAGAAGCCCCCGCGCGCGGCGCCGGCCGAGAACACGGCCCGCCTGCTCGCCGCGCTCCTCGCGGCCGACGAGGGTGCACGGGCGATGGCGCGAGCGCTCTCCGCGGTCCTTCCTCAGGTGTCCTCTCCGCCGAGGAGCTCAGGGAGTTCGTCCAGGAGCTCATCGACGTGACGTACGACGCCGTGCAGGCGGACGTCCACGCGAACCTGCACCGGACGGTCGTGGAGTGGCGTGCGACGGCGCGCATCCTCGCCGACCCTGCTCTGACGGAGACGCTCACCCGAGCGCTACCGGACGAGGGCCACGGCGAGGTGTTCGCGCCGTGAACCCCACGTGCGGGGGTCCGAGTGCTCAGGGGGAGGTCCGGGTTCGGGAGGGCACTCGTATGCTCGGTTCATGACGGATCAGCAGCCCGAACGGCCCGGACAGGCAGGACCGCCCACCGAGAGCGCCATGCGCCGTGCCCTCAGGCGGGCCAGGGACGGGGTGGCGCTCGATGTCGGTGAGGCCGCCGTGCTGCTCCAGGCGCGGGGCGCCGATCTGGAGGACCTCGCCGCGTCCGCCGCGCGCGTGCGCGACGCCGGGCTCGCGGCCGCCGGGCGGCCCGGGGTCATCACGTACTCGAAGAGCGTGTTCATCCCGCTCACCCGGCTCTGCCGGGACACCTGCCACTACTGCACCTTCGTCACCGTCCCCGGCAAGCTGCGCCGCGCAGGCCACGGGATGTTCATGTCCCCCGACGAGGTCCTCGACATCGCCCGCCGCGGCGCCGAACTCGGCTGCAAGGAAGCCCTGATCACGCTCGGCGACAAGCCCGAGGCCCGCTGGCCCGAGGCCCGCGAGTGGCTCGACGCGCACGGGTACGACGACACCCTCGCGTACGTACGGGCCATGGCGATCCGGATCCTCGAAGAGACCGGACTGCTGCCCCACCTCAACCCGGGCGTCATGTCCTGGACCGACTTCCAGCGGCTCAAGCCCGTCGCTCCCTCCATGGGCATGATGCTGGAGACGACCGCGACCCGGCTCTGGAGCGAGCCCGGCGGGCCCCACTACGGTTCCCCCGACAAGGAGCCGGCCGTCCGGCTGCGGGTCCTGGAGGACGCCGGGCGCTCCTCCGTCCCCTTCACCAGCGGGCTGCTCATCGGGATCGGCGAGACGTACGAGGAGCGGGCCGACTCGCTCTTCGCGCTGCGCCGCGTCTCCCGCGCCTACCACTCCATACAAGAGCTGATCATCCAGAACTTCCGCGCCAAGCCGGACACGGCGATGCGCGGGATGCCGGACGCCGAACTCGACGACCTGATCGCCACGATCGCCGTCGCCCGGCACATCATGGGCCCCTCCGCCTGCCTCCAGGCCCCGCCGAACCTCGTCGACGAGGAGTACGGCCGGCTCATCGGCGCCGGGATCGACGACTGGGGCGGGGTCTCCCCGCTCACCATCGACCACGTCAACCCGGAGCGGCCCTGGCCGCAGATCGACACCCTCGCCGAGAAGTCCCGCACGGCCGGCTTCGAGCTGCGCGAACGGCTCTGCGTCTACCCGGAGTTCGTCGGCCGCGGCGAGCCCTGGCTCGACCCCCGCCTCCTGCCGCACGTCCGCGCGCTCGCCGACCCGGAGACCGGCCTCGCCGACCCCGACGCGACCGTACGCGGCCTGCCCTGGCAGGAGCCGGACGAGGCGTTCACCGCGGCGGGCCGCACCGACCTCCACCGTACGATCGACACCACCGGCCGTACCCACGACCGCCGCGAGGACTTCGACGAGGTCTACGGCGACTGGGACGCGCTCCGCGAGGCCGCGGCCCCCGGCATGGTCCCGCAGCGCATCGACACCGACGTACGGGCCGCGCTCGCGACCGCCGCCGACGACCCGACGAAGCTCACCGACGACGAGGCCCTCGCCCTGCTGCACGCCGACGGCCCGGCGCTCGACGCGCTGACCCGGATCGCCGACGACGTACGGAAGTCGGTGGTCGGCGACGACGTCACGTACATCGTCACGCGGAACATCAACTTCACCAACGTCTGCTACACCGGCTGCCGGTTCTGCGCCTTCGCCCAGCGCCGCACGGACGCCGACGCGTACACCCTCTCCCTCGACCAGGTCGCCGACCGGGCCCAGCAGGCGTGGGAGGTCGGCGCGGTCGAGGTGTGCATGCAGGGCGGCATCCACCCGGACCTGCCCGGTACGGCGTACTTCGACATCGCGAAGGCGGTCAAGGAACGCGTGCCCGGCATGCACGTGCACGCCTTCTCGCCGATGGAGGTCGTCAACGGCGCGACGCGGACCGGTCTTTCGATCCGCGAGTGGCTGACGGCGGCGAAGGAGGCCGGGCTCGACTCGATCCCCGGCACGGCCGCCGAGATCCTCGACGACGAGGTCCGCTGGGTCCTCACCAAGGGCAAGCTGCCGACGGCCACCTGGATCGAGGTCATCACCACCGCCCACGAGCTGGGCATCCGGTCCTCGTCCACGATGATGTACGGGCACGTGGACCAGCCCCGGCACTGGCTCGGCCACTTCCGCACCCTGGCCCGCATCCAGCAACAGACCGGCGGCTTCACCGAGTTCGTGACGCTGCCCTTCATCCACACCAACGCGCCGGTCTACCTCGCGGGCATCGCCCGCCCCGGCCCGACGGTGCGCGACAACCGCGCGGTCATCGCCATGGCCCGGCTTCTCCTCCACCCGCACATCCCCAACATCCAGACCAGTTGGGTGAAGCTCGGCGCGGACGGCGCCGCCGAGATGCTCCGCTCGGGCGCCAACGACCTCGGCGGCACGCTCATGGAGGAGACCATCTCCCGCATGGCGGGCTCCAGTTACGGCTCGTACCGCTCGATCAGGGATCTGGTCGCCATCGCGGACGCGGCGGGCCGGCCGTCCCGCCCCCGCACGACGCTGTACGGCGAGGTCCCGGAGGAGAGGGTCCGCGCGGCGACCGCCTCGGACGGGCACCTGCCGGAACTGCTGCCGGTGCTGGGGGACTGAGGCGCCCGGAGGGCGCACTCGTCGTCATTCCGTTCTCTGTGCCGTCACCAGCAGCGTGCCCAGCGCTCTGTCGGGAGCGGGAAGAACCTGCGCCTGGACATTGACGAGGGCGTGGCGCTTGAGGTGGTCCGTCCACTGCTCGGAGCTGTACTGCCAGCGATACACGGTGAGCTCCGTCTCGCGGCCCTCCAGCCACTTCCCGCCCATCTGCTGGGGGCCGTACTGGCCGACGATCGGTTCGCGGTGGGAGAAGGCGAAGATTCCGCCGGGGGTGAGACGCCGCGTGATACGGGGCAACAGTTCCTCGGGATCGGTGAACCAGACCGCGCCCCAGGTCGAGTAGATCGCCTCGAACTGCCGCACGTCGTGGTCGAGAAAGGAGCAGGCTTCGGAGTGGACGAATTCGAGGCTCGGCTGGTCACTCCAGAATGCGCGGGCCCGGTCGATCTGGACCGGGGAGAAGTCCACAGCGACCACCTCGACCCCGGCCCGAGCCAGGAAGGCGGCGTTCTCGCCCTCGGCCGGCCCCAGGTCCAGCGCGTTCTTCGGAGTGCCGAGGATCTCCGCGCCGGGGCCGTTGCCAAGGACGCCGGTCCAGTCGAAGCGATCGGCAACAGGCCGGCGCTGGGGGGCTTCGCCCCGATGGGGCTTGTACTTGTCCCAGTACTCGGCTGCGGTCGTAGGCGCGCTGGGCATGAGACTCCTCGGGAACGTGGTCGGTTCCGGTGCCGTGACGCTACCGGTGATACTCCCGAGGCACGGGCAAAGCCCAGAAATATACTCAAACATGAACAAAGGTGGGCCCGGGGCCGCACGTGGCGACCCCGGGCCTGTCCGATGCCGGATGGATCAGTGGCAGTTGGATCCCGGTGAGCAGGGGCCGCACTTGGCGTAGTCGGCCTCCCACAGTTTCCAGTCCACTGCGAACCCGCTGTCCGCAATAATGTGCGCGGTGCGTTCCACTGAGCCGTCGTGCTTGAACGCGATCTCCGGGATGTGCTCCAGGAACTTCCCGGCGAAGTGTTCGGCGCAGAACTCGCGGTAGTTCCTGGTGTCGAGGATGAAGACATGCACGGCGATGTCGACGATCCGGCCGCAGCACATCTCCAGGCCCTGGCCCCACTTCTCCATGGCCGTGACAAGGTAGGAGACGGCCGCGTGGAACAGGCGGGTCGCCATCACTTCGTCGAACGGGTAGTCGCGCATCAGCAGCGCGATCTCACGGTCCCACACCTCGGGCTTCACGAACTGACGCGGGTCGCGCGACTGCCCGGCGGGTGCTTCCAGCGGGGGACTGAACGTGACGGTCATGTGGTGCTCCTCTCGTTCGGTGCGGGTGGTGCTGTGGGCTGACGCCAGGAGCCTCCGGGGAAGCCCCTGGCGCCGTTCCGTCCGGCTCGACCTGTCAGGGTGGTTCCGGGCGGAAAGTCTTGGGTGTTCAGTGATCGGACGTCCCGCGACGGTCAGGGCGATGGCCAAGGGCTGCTCACGACGACGCTTACAGCAGCACGGCAAGGCAATGTGTCACCGGAGAGCCTGGACGTTGGCGACTGCCGTGGACCACTCGACGCCGCATGCGGGCCGGATGTGAGCCACCCGAACCACGCGCCCGTCGTTGTGGATCTCCTGGGTCACGGCCATCAGCTCACCCTCGCCTTGGCTCGCGATGTCGCGGACCATCTGACCGAGCAGCTCGTGTCGCTCGTACCCGGAGTGATCGACCGCGCTCATGTCTCGGTCACCTGATCGGGCTGCTCGCTGGCGTATCGGCGCATGAACTTCTCCCAACCGCCGGCGGCTCGTTTGCGTAGTTCGCGGCTCGGCGTGCCGGGCTGTGGCTCCGGTATGCCGCGTGTGCGCCCGCTGGCGCCGGGCGCCCGGAGGGGGAGTGAGGACGTGGCCATGACGGTGCTCCTCTCCGAGGCGGGCAATGGTGCGTCAACGCCTGGTACCCGTACGAGTGCTAGTTGTTTCCGCGTCTTGAACGTAGGGTCGCGATGGACGCGGTAGGACTGACTGGCAGTACGGGTTGGGGGACGGAACGCTCACGGGGAGCTGACCATGGCGGGCAGATCACCCGCACGGGGACGTGCGGGAACAGGGGCAATCTCGGGGTTCGTGCTGCGAGCGGCGCGGGAGAGCATCCCTCGCACACAAGCGGAGATGGCGGAGGTGCTGGGCGTCGACCTTGGCACCGTGCAGGGCTGGGAGTCCGGGCGCCGCCCTCTGGCACATATGAAGGCGGGGGCGTTGGTGGGCCTCCGACGTCGCTTAGCCGTGCTCGGCGCCGAACCCAATGTGGTCGGACTGCTGGACGCGGCGATGGACGCGGACCGCATCGTGGGTGCGGCGCTCGACCCGCCGGAGGTCACGGAACTGCACCCGCTGGCGTCGTGGGTGCACACGAGGGACACCGCACACATGCTTGCCTGGGCTATCGTCGGCACTCCTCCGCCCGCACTGACCGGGCGCATTCCGCCACCTCGGCGCGGCCCTGTGGCTGCGGCCCCGCTTCTGGCGGCAGGGGACCGTGCGGCGTTCTTCACGCATTTGCGAGAGACAGTCGAGGCTGCCCGACGCCCTGGAGGGGGTGCCCTCTTGCACCGCCAGGCGCTCTATCTCACCTCCTACGACCGGGGACCGGACGCGGCATCGTGGACCGCCTCCGCCTTGCACGCTCGACGGGGGGTGCTTGCGCGACGGGGATGGTCGGAGCACTGGGCGGAGGCTCGATCCACAGCAACGGCCCTGGCCCGGCTAGGTGACCCGCAGCCGCTGCTCGACTTCATCGAGCGGTCCCTTGCCGGCGACGACACCGCCGAAGCCGCGAACCTGAACTACTGGGCCTACTGGTTGGGGGCGTTGGGCGACCCGCAGGCTGACGACTTGTTCATGCGGGATCGTGAACTGTCCGGATGGGACCCGGCGGTATTGCTGCGTCGCTTCGGGCAAGGGCTGGTCATCCGGGCGCCGGGGTACTTGGACCTGTACGTGCATTCGCTGTGGGCGCTGCTGACCGCCCACCCGTGGCTGCCGCAGGCGTACCGCCCGATGGCCGCCGTGTTGGCGGAGCGTACGGGACAGCTCCTGGACGGAGGCGGCATCTCGGAAAGATCGCGGCGCGAACTCACGGACGTGCATTACGTTCTGGACGATCGGTACCACTAGACCGGAGGTCACCACATGGCAGACGAGACGGCGAACGTCCAGGGCACGGCCGGGTTCCTGTTTGAGATGGGGATCCTCAAGAACGCGAAGAGGACTGGCTGGTGGTTCACCGGCAACAACAACCCGGAGTCGATCGCCGAGCACTCTTTCCGCGTCGGCATCATCGGCTCCGTCCTGGCCATGATGGAGGGAGCCGATCCGGGGAAGGTCGCTCTCATGTGCCTCTTCCACGACACGCAGGAGACCCGGATCGGGGATATCCCGCACATCGGCCGGCGCTACATCGACGCGGTGTCGAACGAGAAGGTGACCGCGGACCAGGTCTCGGCCGCACACCCGGCGGTGAAGGCTGGGGTTCAGCGAGTCGTCGAGGAGTACGAGCAGTCCGGAAGCCCGGAGGCGATCGTCGCCAAGGACGCGGACAAGTTGGAGTGCCTGGTACAGGCGGTCGAGTACCGGGCCCAGGGCTACAGCTTGGTTCAGGACTGGATCGATACCTCCCTGGCCAGCCTCAAGACTCCGTCGGCACAGGCCCTCGCCGAGGCCGCGTTGACGATGTCGCCGTTGGAGTGGCGGAAGACCTTCCTCGGTGACTGACGACAGTGCCCCAGATGCCAGACCCGCGCCCACGCCGGACCAGCGGAACTGCTGCCCGTACTGGGAGACTAGCGGCACTCGCGGAGGGCGAGCCGCCGTCGACGACACGGGCCTTTCGGCGCCGAGGCCATGCACGTCGTGAGCAGCGGCTCGCCCTTCGCGGGGACGAGGGCCAGGCAGTCGACCTCGAACTTGCCCCAGTTGACCTTCGGCGGCTGCCCGCCGGGCTGCGGGTTGCCGACTGCTGATGCGGTTGTTGGTCGTGGTTGGCCGGGGTGTCCCTCGATGGGGTGAATGGGTCCGGTTCCTGGGATCTTGCGTGTGCGTGGAACGCATGATCGGCGGTGGCGGCTTGGTTCGATGCGACCAGGGGAGGGGGTGGCCGGTGACACGCGAGCGGGGAAGGGAGCGTGAGCTGCGGGTGATCGCTGCCCCGTTCACCGTGGCCGCCCCTTCGGGGGCGAGGATCCGGGACCGGCTGACGGGTCTGACGGCGGCGGATGTGACGGTCCTTGCGCTGGTGGGCGAGCACTTGGGCCACCACCAGCGGGCTGATCTTGCGGCACGCGTCCGGATCGGGAACGTTCCGGCGAAGCAGACCGGGCGCGCCGGGCGGAAGAAGCGCCTGACTGTCGTTTCCTCGTCGCGGTGGGCGGGGGCGATGACCCGCGTGTCGGAGGATCAGTACCAGCTGTCGATGCGCTGCCTGATCGATGAGCGGGCCGGTCTGCGACGCCGGATCCGGAAGATCGAGCAGCGGCTGGCGGCGCCGTGCGGCCACAAGCGCGGCCGGGTGCGTGGCTATGCGGACCAGGCCGAGCGCTGGCAGAAACAGCGGCGTCTGAAGAATCTTGAATCCCGGCTGGCAGTGGTGGAGCAGCAGATCGAGGTGGGGTGCCCCTCGATCGTGGTCGGCGGACGCAGGCTGGCAAAGGTCCGTCACCACCTCGCCGACGCCGGTCTCACCGAGGCCGGCTGGCGGGACCGGTGGGACGCTGCTCGGTTGTTTCTGACCGCCGACGGCGAGTCCGGTGCCCCGCACGGCAACTACACGATCACCGTCGACCCCGGCGACGGCAGTGTGTCGATCGTGCTCCCGGATCCGTTGCGGCACCTGGCGAACGCCCCGCGTGGCCGCTACAGGCTCTCGTGCACGGTCGCTTTCTCGTATCGGCGGGAGGAATGGCTGGACCGGGTGACCGCGCACCGGGCCGTGCGCTACGACGTCGTGCACGATCCGGCACGCGGCCGCTGCTACCTCGACGCGAGCTGGTCCGCAGACAAGGCCGTCCTCCCATCGCCGCAGGAGATCCGGGCGTTCGGCGAGAAACTTCTCTCGGTCGACCTCAACGCTGATCACCTGGCCGCCTGCGTCCTCGACCCGCACGGGAACCCGGTCGGCGATCCGTACACGATCCCGCTGGAGCTGACAGGTCCGGCCTCCCAGCGGGACGGTCGGCTCCGCGCGGCGATCAGCGAGCTGATTCGTATCGCCAGGAGCCACGACTGCGCGGGCGTCGCGATCGAGAACCTTGGCTTCGACGACGCCCGCACCACGGGCCGGGAGTCCATGGGCCGCGGCAAGCGAGGCAAACGCTTCCGCCGCACCGTGGCCGGCATCCCCACCGCGAAGTTCCGGGAACGTCTGCGAGGAATGGCCTACCACCGGGGCCTGGTCGTGATCGCGGTCGACCCGGCATACACCTCGATCTGGGGCGAGAGGCACTGGAAAGCCCCGGTTCAGCAACAGACCAAGACCACCGTCACCCGGCACCACGGTGCCGCTGTGGCGATCGGCAGGCGTGGCCTGGGACACAGGATCCGGCGTCGGCCAGGTGTGACCACACCCGACCAGAGGATCGGGCAGCGGAGAGCTACCGGCCAGACCGTATCCGTTCCCCGACCACGCGGGACCGCGAGCCCACCCAGGACCACAGGCACGCCGAACAGAGGCGACAAGACCTGCTGGAGCCGAGGTGACCAGCTCGCGCTGTTCCCCGACCTCGAAGACCGTTCGCGAGGTCACCGGACCACCAATCCGGCTTATAGCGATTCGACCATCACTGGCCGACGTCGCTAGGAACGGTAGCTGTGGGAGAGGCGGAAGGTGCCCCAGGAGCGGGTCGGGAGGGAGACGGGGCCGTACGTGGAGTGGGCGTCGACGCTGAAACGGACGTCCTCGTCGGCTACGGGATAGTCCATCCGCGCCGCGCCCCTGAGGGACGACCGCAGGACGGTGGCAGATTCCTCGGCGAGAGCGGGCGCGGGCGCCGCGATGGCGACGGGGGAGGCGACGGCGGCGACCAGCGCGAGTACGGCGGCGGCCCGCAGGGAGGTCTTCAGCACGGTGATGCTCCGTTTCAGGGGTCGGCTTCGGCCTCCTGAGCGTCGCCGACTCCCCTGTCCCCGGACGTCCGTCGTGGGGAGGGTCCGCCTCCGCCGCGCGGGGGAGGGCCACGTCCCGGTGAACTGTGGTCGAAGATGGACAGAAAGGCGTCCGATCGCAAAACGTTCTCCCTCGCGAACGAGCGAACTTGGTCGATTACAGTGCTCCGAGCAGTTGCTGCGAGACCTGTGCGCCGAGGGCTTTCCGGGGGAGGGCACGTCGTGACCACCAGCGCTGCGGCCGTGTGGGGCCGCGCCGAACAGCAGGACTTCCGGGCCCGGGTCCGGGGCTGCCTCCTCGGCGGCGCGGTGGGCGACGCGTTCGGCGCGGGCGTCGCGACCCTCCCCCTCGACGGGATCCGGGCGGCGCACGGACCGGAGGGCCTCAGCGAGCCGGTCCCCGCCCACGGCAGGCGCGGCGCGGTCACCGCCGCCACGCAGATGACCCTCTTCACCGTCGACGGCCTGATCCGCGCCCAGGTCCGCCGCGACACCGGAGCCTGGCACCCGCCCACCGACGTGCACCGCGCCCATCTGCGCTGGGCGGCCACCCAGCGCGACTGGGGCCCCGACGAACGCCGCAAGGACAACGGCTGGCTCGCCCGCGAGGAGTGGCTCTACGCCCGCCGCGACCCGGCCCGCGCCTGCCTCACCGGCCTCGGCGACGAGATCCTCGGCACCCTCGACAAGCCCAAGAACCCGCACGCGACCGATTCCGGCGCGCTGGTCCGCTCGGCGCCCTTCGGGCTGCTCGTCGGCTGGGAGCCGCAGCTCGTCTGCCAGCTGGCCGTGGAGTGCGCCGCGCAGACCCACGGCGACCCGGCCGCCTACCTCGCCGCCGGCGCGCTCGCCGTCGTCGTGCACGGCCTCGCCCGCGGCGAGAGCGTGGACGGCTCGGTCCAGCGGGCCCTGGCCCAGCTCACCCAGCGCCCCGGCCACGAGCCCGTCACCGACGCGCTCCAGCGTGCCCTCGGAGCCGTACGCCAGGGGATGCCGAGCGCGGTACGGGTCACCGACCTCGGCGCGGACGAGGACCGCGCGGAGGGGCAGCTCGCCGCCGCCGTCTACTGCGCCCTCGTCGGCGAGGACTTCCGCCACGGCCTGCGCCTCGCCGTCAACCACGACGGCCCGTCGGCGGCGACGGGGGCCGTCACGGGCGCGCTGCTCGGCGCCCTGCACGGCGAAACGGCCCTCCCGCCGGCCTGGCTGGCCGAACTGGAGGGCCGTTCCACGGTCCTTGAGCTCGCGGACGACTTCGCGATGGAGATGACCCAGGGTGCCGCCCTGCACAGCCCCGCGGAGTCGCACCCGGGCTGGCTGGCCCGCTACCCGAGGGGCTGAGGGGCTCGCGTGGGGCCGGCGGTCACGACGTCGGCTGCGCGGCCGGCTCGCCCGACGCCTGCGGCGGGACGGCGGCGCCGCCGTCCTCGTCCCCGTCCGGGTCCTGGTTGATCTTGGCCAGGATCGCGTCGCGCTCCGGGGTGTCCTCCGGCCTGATGAAGCCGATCAGGATGTAGAGGACGAGGGACGTGGTGAGCGGCGAGACGATCTGGATCTGGAGCTCGATGCCGTCCAGGCCGTAGTTGGTCAGCCAGAAGACGAACAGACCCGCCGCCCAGGAGACCAGCGCCGCCGTCGGCCCGGACTTCCGGAAGGTCTTCAGCAGACCCAGCATGAACGGGATCGCGATCGGGCCCATCAGGCCCGCCACCCACTTGATGACGACGGTGATGATGTCCTTGAACGTGGGCGAGTTGACCTGCGTCGCGACCGCCATCGACAGCGCGAGGAAGGCGATCGTCGACCAGCGCGCCGCGAGCAGTCCGGCCTGCTGCGTCCAGCTCCGCGCCGCCTTGCTCATGACCGGCGCGATGTCCCGGGTGAAGACCGCCGCGATGGCGTTCGCGTCGGAGGAGCACATGGCCATCGTGTGCGAGAAGAAACCGACGATGACCAGGCCGAGGAGGCCGTGCGGCAGCAGCTGCTCGGTCATCAGGGCGTAACTGTCGGACGCGTCGGGCTTGTTCGGCGTCACGAGCAGCGGCGCGACCCACATCGGGAAGAAGAGGACCAGCGGCCAGACGAACCACAGGGCGGCGGAGAGCCGGCCGGAGCGGGTCGCCTCACGGGCGTTGGGCGTCGCCATGTAGCGCTGCGCCTGGTTCCACATGCCGCCGCTGTACTCGAAGGTCTTGATGAAGAGATAGGCGAGCAGGAAGGTCATCGTGTACGGGCCGGCCGTCGGCGCGGTGTGGCCCTGGAGCTCGGGCCGGTCCCACACCTCCCACAGCGCGCTGAAGCCGCCGAGCTCGGAGAGGACGGCGATGAGCATCGCGATGCCGGCGAAGAACTGGATGATGAACTGGCCGAGCTCGGTGAGCGCGTCGGCCCACAGGCCGCCGACCGTGCAGTAGATGCCGGTGATGACACCGGTGATGAGGATGCCCTGGTTGAGGGAGATCCCGGTGAACACGGAGAGCAGGGTGGCGATGGCGGCCCACTTGGCGCCCACGTCGACGATCTTCAGCAGCACGCCCGACCAGGCGAGCGCCTGCTGCGTGGGGAGGTTGTACCGGTTCTTCAGGTACTCCAGCGGGGAGGCCACATGGAGTCTCGAACGGAGCCGGTTGAGCCGGGGCGCGAAGAGGTGCGCGCCGATCGCGATGCCGATCGCGATGGGGAAGGACCACGTGACGTAGGAAGTGACGCCGTAGGTGTACGCGATGCCCGCGTACCCGGTGAACATCACCGCGCTGTAGCCGGACATGTGGTGCGAGATGCCCGAGAGCCACCACGGCATCTTGCCGCCGGCCGTGAAGAAGTCGGAGACGTTGTCCACGCGCTTGTGGGACCAGACTCCGATCGCGACCATGACGCCGAAATAGCCGATGAGCACGGCCCAGTCGAGACTGTTCATTGAGCCCCCTCCAGGGGTCCGGTCCGCCTTGTGAACGCCGTTCATGTTGTGGGGAGTTGCGGGCCTACGACAACGCGCGGGCTGGTCAAGAGAAAGTAAAATCGTTCTTCTTGCTGACTTGCGTTCACATCCCTGAATCCAGATGGGGTCAAAAAGGGCCGCACGGTACGCCCTCGCGTACGGTGCGGCCCATGGGGGCTCTGCCGGCTACCGCATCAGCTCGCCCGCGTTGACGAGCAGCGACTGGCCCGTGATCGCCCGGGCCCGGTCGGAGGCGAGGAAGGCGGCCGCCTCCGCCACGTCCCCGTCGGTCGCGAGCTCGGGCAGCGCCATCCGCTCGGTGAGCCGCCCGAGTACCTCGTCCTCCGGCACGCTCTCGGTGTGCGCCGTGAACCGTACGTACGCCTGGACCGGCGGGCCCCACATCCACCCCGGCAGCACGGTGTTGACCCGGATCCGGTGCGGACCGAGCTCGCGGGCCATCGAGTACATCGCCGAGGTCAGCGCCCCCTTCGAGGCCGCGTACGCCGCCTGCTGGACCTGCGAGGGCGCGGCCACCGCCGACTGCGTACCGATGAGGACGACCGAGCCGCCGCGCTCCTTCAGTGCCGGCAGGCAGGCCCGCGTCATCCGCAGGGTGCCGAGCAGATTGACGTCCAGGACGCCCTGCCAGGTGGCGAAGTCGGCGTCCTCGATCCCGCCGAAGTAGCTGTCCCAGGCGGCGACATGGACGACCGCGTCGATCCCGCCGAACCGCTCGACCGCGAGCGCCGCGAGGGCCTCGCACTGCGCCTCGTCGGTGATGTCGGTGGCGCGGAGGGCGGTGTGGTGGCCGTCGGGGTCGATCTCGGCCGCCGACTTGGCGAGGTTGGCCTCGGTACGCGCGCCGAGGACCGCGTTGCCCCCGTCGCGCACGACCGTCTCGGCGACCCGGTGCCCGAGCCCGGCCCCGACGCCCGAAACGACCACGGTCTTTCCCTGGACCAGCATCCGGGTGCCTCCCGACTCTGGCGGTGGACCTGACGACCCGTCAGAGTAGGAGCCTCCGGAGGACAAGGGAAGGGGTACGGGCATGAACGAAGAGGCCGACACCTACGCGGAGTTGGCGGCGGTCGGGCCGTACGGAGTAAGCCCTGGCCACGCGCTGATCACGATGGTGGAGCCGCACCCGGGCCACGAGTACGCCTACAACCGCTGGTACGAGGACGACCACTACTACGCGGGCGCGATGGCGATGCCCTGGATGTACGCGGGCCGCCGCTGGGTCGCCACCCGGGCGCTCCAGGAGCTGCGCGGCCCGGAGAAGTCGGCCGTCGCCCAGCCCGTCACGGCCGGCTGCTACCTCTCCACGTACTGGGTAACCGACGGCCGCTACGACGAGCACATGAAGTGGACCGTCGCCATCAACAAGCGGCTGAACCGCGACGCCCGCGTCTACCGCGACCGTACGCACGTCTTCACGTCGTTCCAGGACCACGAGGCGACCGTCTACCGGGACGGGGCGGCCGGCCCGCGCGACTTCCACGCCCTGGACCACCCGTACCAGGGCCTGATCCTCCAAGTGATCGACGCGGAGGTCCCGGAGGCCCGGGCGGAGCTGCTCGAACGGCTGGTCGCGAGCGAACTGCCGAGGCGGCTCGCGGGCTCACCGGCCGCGATGGTCACGGTCTTCCGCCCGACACCGCTGCCGGGGGACCGGATGACGTACGTGAAGCAGGTCGAGGGGGTCGACACCCGGCTGACCCTGCTGTGGTTCCTGGAGCGCGACCCGCGCGCCTGCTGGGCGGAGCACTTCGCCGACCTGGCGACGGTGGGGGCGGTGGGGACGGCCGGCGGGGAGGCGGGCCGGGTGGAGCTGGTGGCGCCCTTCATCCCGACGGTGCCGGGCACGGACCGGTACGTGGACGAGCTGCGCTGAGGGACGGCTTGGGCGGCGGGGCGGCGGGGCGGCGGGGCGCCGGGGCGCCGGGGAAAAGGCCGAGCCCCCTCGGCCAGGACGGCGGACCGGTCGAGAGGGCTCTTTGCGTAATGCCGTGCATGTCTCGGCTCAGAGAGCCTCGTTGCTCACTTCGCCGACGAAGGCGTTCCACGACGCCGAGCCGAAAGCGATGGACGGACCCTCGGGGGCCTTGGAGTCCCGGACCGCGATCGCCGCGAGGGCGGGCGACTTGACCTCGACGCACGCGCCGTTGCCACCCGAGTAGGAGGACTTCGTCCAGTTGTCCGTGGCGCCCTGAATAATGGCCATGTTCTTCACTCCGGTTCTGCGAGTAGTGTGCGCGCCAACCTTCATGCTGGCGTGATCGACGCTACTCGCCGGTCCCGGTGCGTGGGGGCGGCGTTCACCCGACCGGATGGCATATTCCAACTGAGCTTCCATCAGGGCCGGTCGGCGGTGTACCGTACCGTCCTCTTCTCCGGGGGCCCCGCCGAATGGCCGCTTTCACCCCCGAATCGGAGAATTGGGATCTGCCTGGGATCGGCCCGGGATGTGTCTCGGATCAGCCGGCCGCGTAGGACTTGGCGATGTCCGAAATGAACTCCCTGGTCTGCTCGACATTCAGCGCCTGCGCCCGCAGATGTTCGTACATGACGCTGTACTTGGCGACATCCTGAGCCTTCTCCAGATACAGGTCGCTGGTGACGCCCTCGATGTACACGACACTCGAGTCGGACGTGTCCGGGAATTCCAGGATCGCGTAATGCCCGCTGATGCCGGGGTGCGCGCCCATCTCGAACGGCAGCACCTGGACGGTGACGTGCGGCAGGTGCGACTGCTCGACCAGATGCTCCAACTGCTGGATCATCAGCTGCCTGTTGCCGACGATCCGGCGCAGCGCGCCCTCGTCGATGACCGCCCAGAGCCGCAGCGGACGCTCCTCGTCCTTGATGCGGTCCTGGCGCCGGGTGCGGACGGTGACCCGCTTGTCGATGTCCGTCGGGGTCGACTCGGGCAGCGCGCCGCTGATCACGGCCTCCGCGTAGCCATGGGTCTGCAGCAGGCCGGGGATGATCTGGGGCTCGTACACCCGCAGGCTCTCCGCGTCCGTCTCCAGGCCGATGTAGACGCTGTACGGGATGTCGCCGAAGGCGTGCCACCAGCCCTGCTGGCGCGAGTCCTTGGCCATTTGCATGAGCGACTCGACGACGCGCTCGTCCTCTACCTCGTACACGCCGCACAGATCACGGACGTCACGCTGGCTGATGGAACGGCGACCGTTCTCCAGGCGGCTGATCTTGGACTGCGACACCAGAAGACGCTCGGCCACCTGCTCGGCCGTCATGTTCTTCTGCTCCCGGAGCCGGCGCAACTCCTGGCCCAATCGGCGTCGCCTGACGGTGGGATTGACGTTGGACGCCACGGAAACTGCACCTCCGGCTGTCTGCTGCGTAGCTGTGAGTATCTACTGCTTGGCAGACTGCCACCAAAGGTGTGGTGTGCGCTGGGAAATGACGACAACGTGCGCGGGCGCATGTGTGCGGGCGCATGTGGTTGGGGCGCACGTGTGGGGGCCCCGTGTTGTGGGCGCACGTGTGTGGGGCGGTCGCGACGACCGCCCCACACACGACTGTGCGGCTCCCGGAACGGGTTGTGTGGTGCGTAGGTGCTGCGTCCTGCGTGCTGCGGTTGGTGCGTGCGGTGCTCAGCCCGCGGCGCGGGCCATGCTGCCGCGACGCGGCTGCTGCGGCACGCCACCGGCGCCCGGCGCACTACGGCGTGGCTGGGCGGCCACACCGTTCTGGACGTCCATCACGGCGTGCGCCACGAGTCCGCCCATGGGGTCGTGCCGGATCAGGTCGCGCAGCCGGGACCGCGACGACCGTCCTTCGTTCCCCGGGTACAGGTGCTTGCCGAGACCGACCGCGTGGGCCAGCGCGGCGAGCGCCGCGGTCCGCGGGTCCGGCGGTACGCCGGTGCGGATCGCACTGTCCAGCCGGGCCCTGATGTCCCGGCTGATCGCTGTCTCCGTCGCCTGGTAGCGAATCGTCGGCAGCACCCCGCACATCTGGCCCTCCACGGCATGCACCATGCCGCAGCGCTCCAGATGAGCGAGATAGATCTGGCGCAGCCCCAGTCGGGGCCCGCCGATCCAGTGGACGGCCCGAACCGGGCTGCCACGACGGCGCAGCAGCTCCAGTGCGGAGTCCAGTGTCGGATCTCCGGTCGGCCGTGGCATCACCACGGCGATACGATCCCCGTCAGGGGCTATCCGTCCTGCCAGAGCCAGCTCCACTAGCTGAGCTCCGGCGAGGCCGAGGTCGAGCGACTGCGGCTGCGCTGTGGTACCCGTGGCCGGGTCCAGAGCGAGCAGCAGAAGCTCCTCCGGAATTGTTCTGCGGCTCCTGCCCATCCATGCCTCCCCGCGTGGATGAGTCACAGGGTGACCCCTCTCACATTCATCTGTCGAGAGCGCCTGGGTGCTTCGTACGGGAACCAGTAGGTATGTCGTTCTCGTCTAGCACGGGGGCCAAGGGGTTCACACAGGACACTGGTGCACGGTTCGGACGTACGCATGACCCATGGAGGAGGCACGGTGGCGGGCGAGTCCCCCGACAAGGCGGAGCAGCAGGAGTCCTCGAAGGAGTCGACTCCAGGCGGCGGCGGCCGGGATCCCCGGCTGTCGGTACTCGCCGAGCCCGCGTCGTCGCCGGTCCAGGTCGACCAGCCGACGGCGGTCTTCAAGACCCTGTCCCCGCGGACCCCGGAGGACGACGCTCCGTCGGAGCCGTCGGAGCCGTCGGAGCCGTCGGGCTCGGCGGGGGAGGGTGACCGCCTGAGGGCGGCGGTGGCGGCGTGGGTCGCCTCCGGCGACGAGGAGGCCGCGGAGCCGTCCGAGGCGGCCGCTGAGGCGTCAGAGGCGTCTGACGCCGAGGACGAGCCGTCGGACGCGGACGCGGACGCGGACGCGGACGAAGACGAGGGCGAGCCTGACGCCGACGCCCCGGAGGCGTCCGACGAGGACACCGCCGAGGCCGAGGTCGATGCTGAGCCCGAGCCGGCCGGCGAGTCGTGGTTCGCCGGGCGGAAGCCCGCCGCGGAGAAGGACGAGGCGGCCGAGGAGCAGGAAGAAGCCGCCGACCCGGCTGACGCCACCGACCCGGCTGACGCCGCCGACCCGGCTGACGCCGCCGACCCGGCTGACGCCGCCGACCCGGCTGACGCCACCGACCCGGCTGACGCCACCGACGACGACACTGCTGACGCCCCCGACGACTCCGCTGACACTGCCGACGCGGTCGATCAGCCCACCGCCGTGTTCAAGGCCGTCAAGCCCCCCGTCGTGGACCAGCCGACGACCGCGCTCAAGATGCCGCCGCTGCCCACCGACTCCGAGCGCACGAGCCAGTTCGTGCCGCTGCGCCGGGACGTCCCCGGGGCGAAGGCCCCCGAGGCCAACCCGGCCCCCAAGGCACCCGTAGCGCCCACGCCTGCCACCCCCGCCGCACCCGCCAAGCCCGCCGCCACCACCCCCGTACCCCCGCCCCCCTCGCTCACCGAGGCCGAGCGGACCAAGCAGCAGCCGATGCCGCCGCTGCCCCCGCTCGACCTGCTCGCCGAGCTGACCAACACCCCGCCCCCGAGGCCGACGCCCCTGCGGACGACGCTCAGACGGGTGCGGATCTGGACGCCGCTGGTCGTCCTGCTGCTGATCATCTTTGCGGTCGTACAGTTCGTACGGCCGCTTCCGGCACCCACCCTCTCCCTCTCCGCCGCGCCCACCTTCACCTTCGAGGGCGGCGAGCTGCAGATGCCGTGGCCGACCGAGGGCCAGGGCGCCGCCGAGGTCGAGGGCGTCGGCTCGCTCGGGACGTACGGGGCGCAGAAGCCCGCCCCGCTGGCGAGCGTGGCGAAGACGATGACGGCGTACGTGATCTTCCGGGACCACACGATCAAGGGCGCCGAGACCGGGCCCGAGATCACCATCGACAAGAAGGCCGCCGACGAGGCCGGCGCCGAGTTCGAGTCGACGGCGAAGGTCAAGGAGGGGCAGACGTACACGCAGAAGGAGCTGCTCCAGCTCCTGATGATCCCGTCGGCGAACAACGTGGCGCGGCTGCTCGCCCGCTGGGACGCCGGTTCGGAGGCCGCGTTCGTCGAGAAGATGAACGCCGCCGCCAAGGACCTCGGGATGACGGACTCGACGTACACGGACCCGTCCGGTCTGGAGTCGACCACCGTCTCGACCCCGCTCGACCAGCTGAAGCTGGCGAAGGCGGTCATGCAGTACGACGTGTTCCGGGAGATCGTGAACATGCCGAACCTGACCGTCGACGGCATCCCGGGCAAGGTCGAGAACAACAACAACATCGTCCTCAAGCCGGGCGTCTCGGGCATCAAGACCGGCTCGTCCACCCCGGCCGGCGGCAATCTGCTCTGGTCGGCGAACACCGTGATCGACGGCAAGGAGCGCCGGATCCTCGGCATCGTCATGGGGGCGAAGGACGCCGCCGTGCTGCACGAGAAGCTCCAGCTGTCGA
Source organism: Streptomyces sp. P9(2023) (assembly GCF_032436795.1). Classification (NCBI taxonomy): domain Bacteria; kingdom Bacillati; phylum Actinomycetota; class Actinomycetes; order Kitasatosporales; family Streptomycetaceae; genus Streptomyces; species Streptomyces sp. P9(2023). The sequence goes on along the minus strand of NZ_JAUPWM010000037.1, from coordinate 21,372 downwards.
TCGACTACAGCCTCAAGCTGATCCAGCAGGCCCAGAGGGACGTGACCTCAGCCGCCGTGGTCCGGAAGGGCCAGGTCGTCGGCTACATCGACGACGGTCTCGGCGGTCGTACGCCCGTGGTCGCGGACAAGGAGCTCAAGGCCGTCGGCTGGCCGGGCCTGAAGGTCGACCTGGCGCTGACCGACGGCGGCAAGGCGGTCCCGAACACCGGCAAGGCGGGCGACGTCGTCGGCCAGGTGTCGATCGGTACGGGTACGGGCAAGGTCAGCGCCCCGGTCTCGCTGCAGACGGACCTGGTGGAGCCCGGCTTCGACAAGAAGCTGACCCGTCTGGGCTGACGTGTCAGGGCGTCCCTCCGGTCTCGGAGGGGCGCCCGGCTGTTAGCGTTCCGGGGATCGAGACATGGGCGAAAGGCAGTTCGGGAGCAGTACGGGAGGGGGACGCGAGTGACCACCGCCGAGCCGACACGCGCCGCGGAGGGCGCGCAGCCCCTTTCCGCGCCCCCCTCTTCTCCCCCTTCTTCTCCCCCCTCTTCGCCTTCGCGAATAGACCTACCGACGCCGAGGCAGCCGGCGGAGCCGTCCCCGGACTGCCGCCCTCGACGCCGCCGGCGCCGCTACCCCGTCATGATCGCGACGGGCGTGGCGGCGCTCACCCACGTTCTCTGGGTCTTCCTGTTCGCGAACAGCGGCGGGGACATCGCGGCGCAGGACGCGTGGGCGGAGTTCGTGGGCCGGCACCCGGACTCGGCGTACAACCTCGCCTGGTACGGGGGGATGCACCCGGTCTCGTACAGCGTCGTCTCGCCGTACGTGATGTCGGTGCTCGGCGTCCGTACGACGATGATGATCGCGGGCACGCTGTCGGCGGGTCTGACGGCGCTGATCCTGGTGCGGGTGCGGGCGGTGCGCAATCCGCTGGCGTGCGCGCTGGCGGGGGTGTTCGCGTTCCTGTGCAACGCGCTGTCGGGGCGGGTGACGTTCGGGCTCGGCATGATGTTCGCGCTGGGCGCGGTCGCGGCGGTGTTCTGCTGGCCGCACCGCTGGCGCCGTAAGCGCTGGGCGAAGGCGGCGGTGGCGGCGCCGCTCGCGGGCATCGCGACGGCGTGCAGCCCGGTGGCGGGCCTGTTCCTGGGGGTGGCGGCGGCGGCGCTGTTCCTGAACCGCCGACGCCCGGGCGCGTACGCACTGGGCCTGGCCCCGGTACTGGTGGTAGCCCTCTCCTCCTGGCTCTTCCCCTTCTCGGGCACGCAGCCGATGTCGTGGGCGTCGACGGCGTTGCCGTTCCTCTTCGGGGTGCTGTGCTTCGCGCTCGTACCGCGCGAGTGGCGCACGGTCCGTACGGGCGCGGCGGTGTACGCGGCGGGCACGCTGCTGACCTGGCTGATCGACTCTCAGATCGGCTCGAACGTCTCGCGGCTGGTGATGCTCTTCGCGGGTGTCGTCCTGCTGGCGGCCCTCCCGTACACGGCTCCGCGCTCGCGCAAGTGGTACGCGATCGTGCTGGCTTTCGCGGGGCTGAACTTCTGGATCGGTTTCAAGGGCGTCGACGACGTGATCCGTACGGCTCCGGACGCGTCGTGGGCGCGTGAGGTCGCGCCGCTGATCAACCAGTTGCAGGTGCGGGGGGCGGAGAAGGCGCGGGTGGAGGTCGTCCCGGCGTCGAGCCACCGCGAGTCGTCGGCGCTGAGCCCGTACATCAACCTGGCGCGGGGCTGGAACCGGCAGGCGGACATGGAGCGGAACCCGCTCTTCTACGACGACACCCTGAACGCCACGAACTACCAGGACTGGCTGGACCGCTGGGCGGTGCACTACGTGGTGCTGCCGACGGGGGCACCGGACTCGGGCGCGGAGCTGGAGGCGGAGCTGGTCGGGGACGGGCTGCCGTACCTGAACCAGGTCTGGTCGGACGCGAACTGGCGCCTGTACGAGGTCCAGGACCCGACCCCGCTGGCGGACCCGCCGGCGGAGGTGCGCCGGGCGGGCGCGGACGAGGTCGTGATCGAGGTCGGCGCCCCGGGCCGGGTCCTGATCCGCGTCCCGTACTCGCCCTGGCTGGCCCTCGTCGACGAGAACGGCGGCAAGATCGAGCCGCCGGAGGAGACGGAGGCGTCGAAGAAGGCGAGGGAGACGTCACCGGAGGAGCTGGAGAAGGTCTTCGTGAACGAGTCCGGCTGCCTCCTGAAGACGGAGGCGGACGCGGACGGCGACGAATGGACCGAACTCCTGGCCCCGAAGGCCGGCACCTACCGCTTGTCGGCCCCGTACAAGTTCTTCCCGAGGGGCACGGCGTGCCCGGAGGAACTGCGCTGAGGCGTAGGCGCCGGGTCGGGTGGGGCGGTGAGGCAGTACTCGGGTGCGGCTGAGTACCTGCGCTCTGGGCGCCCATGAGGCGAGCCGGAACGCTTGGGCCATGCGACAGCGACTTCTGAAACTCGATCCCCAGCTGTGGGCGATCCCCGTGCTGGCTCTGCTGACGATGGCGGTGTGGGCTGCCTGGCTGGGCTGGGACCAGCATCGTGACGTGCAGCCTGATGGTTCCGAGACCGGCCCCTACGAGGCGTGGCAGGTGATCGGGCTGGTGTCGACTCTGCTGGCACCGGTCTACTGGTCGGCGTCCCGGCGCTACATCGCGGGCGCCGTGCTCGGGACCACCGCCGGTCTGACCGTTGCCGCCTTCTACGACTGGTCGGACGACGCCAGCGGCCTCTTCATGATCGGCGTGTTGACGGTCATGGTGGGAAGCCTCATCGTGACTGCCGGCTTCTCCTCCGTGATCGCCTCTGCGACACGAAAAGGCCCCCTCTCGCCTTAGGGCGGGAGGGGCGGCCGTCGCCATTCCCCCTTCGAGGGCCAGGGATCAGAGGAAGGTCCTGAAGCGGGTGGAGTCGCTGCGCAGGGGCAGCGGGTGGGCCGTTTCGAAGGGGCGGGTCGTGCTGTCGCGGCCGGAGTAGAGCGCGGAGCCCGAGGGGCCGATGGCGTAGATGTCGGCCACGCCCCTGCCGTTCGTGCCCGCCGGGAAGATGTGGGTGTACTTCTGCCAGCCGCCGCCGACCTCGCGGCGGGCGGTGAAGGTGCCGTCGCCCCTGCCCAGGTAGAGCCACAGGGTGCCGGAGGTGTCGCGGGCGAGGAGGTCGCCGCCGGAGGCGCCCGCGATGTTGCCCGGGGCGGTGAGGAGGTTGTATGCGCCCCAGCCGCTGCCGATCTTCGTGCGGGTCTTGAAGGGGGCCGTGGCGTTGCCGGTGGAGGCGTAGAACCACAGCACGCCGGCCTTGTCGGTGGCGAGGAGGTCGCCCCGGTCGTCGCCGTTCAGGTCGGACCCGCCGGTGATCTTGTCGTAGATGTTCCAGCCGCCGCCGATCTTCGTCCGGGGCAGGAGCTTCTGCCTGTCGCTCTGGTGGAGCCACAGCACACCGTCGCGGTCCCGGCCGACGACGTCGTCCGAGGCCGAACCCGCCAGGTTTCCGGGGGAGGCCATCAGCGTGTACGTGTTCCAGCCGGTGCCCAGCACGTCCGGCTTCGGGTCGCGGACGACCGGCGGGCAGCCCTCTTCATGGCAGTCGGGGCTGTTGCCCATGGCGCCCAGCTGGCTGATGTCGTACGCGGAGAGGTTGCCCGAGCTGTCGCGGACGAGCGCGTCCGGGCGGGCGTTGTCGTTGAAGTCGCGCGGCGCGGTGCCACGGTCCACCGTGGTCGTACCGGTCTTCACGGCGGCGGGGCCGACCCCGGACGGCGGGTTGGCGGTCATCTTCCAGGTGTACGCGCCGTTGTAGGCGCCGGTCACCTGGTCGAGGTAGCCGTCCCAGCGGATGAAGGTGTCGTAGTAGCTCCAGAGCGACACCTTGCGGCCGGTGGCCACGTGGGTCAGCTCCAGCGAGACGCCCAGGTCACCCTGGTTGGTCTCCCAGGTCACGTTCTCGTCGGTGCCGTAGAAGTGGTACACGCTCGGAACGTTCACCCGCTCCAGGACCATTTCCAGGGGGCGCTGCCCGTCCCCGATCATGGTGGCCACCGGGGTGCCGCTCGCGTCGAGCGAGACGCGGAAGAGGCCTTCGCCTTGCGCGAAGGTGCCGCCGAACACCAGGAGCGTGCCGTCGCCGACCTCGACCACGCGACTCGCGAGGTCGAGGAGTGGGACCTTCCGGCCGTCCTTCAGCGACTTGAGGACGATCGGCTTGTTCGGGTACGTGACCCCGTCGACGACGACCTTGTCGCCGCCCGTGATCGCCAGCCAGTCGCCGCCCAGGGCGATCTTCGCCCGGTAGGGGAGGGTCTCGGCCTGCTTGGTCTTCCGGTCCACGATCCTGGTCTGGCCGTACACCGGCTCCCAGAGCACGCGGTCGGGCGTGACCTGCGCGAAGTCGCTGTAGCTGCCGAGGTCGTACGTCTCGACGTTGGCGGCCGTGGCCACGTCGACCAGGGCGAGAGGGAAGCCGCTGTCCGGCGTCGAGGTCAGCACGGCGACCGTGCCGGGCGTGGAGCCGTAGAACTTCCAGGGGACTCCGGCCGGCATCCCGGTCACCTTGCGGTCGACGACCTCGCCACCGGGCGCCCGGCTGACGAGGTGGAGCTCTTTGGTTGCCGTGTCGACCATCACGAGCGTCGAGCCGTTGACCTCGCGCAGCTCGTAGGGGACGTCGATGACGACCGGGTCGCCGCCCCCGGCCATGTCGTGGACCGTGTGGCGGGTTCCTTCGCTCGCCACGACGACGTCGGCTCCGGCGGCGCCCCGGTAGGTGACCGCGGCGCTCTTCGGGAACGTGGTGCCGGAGCCGTCCGCGTACCGCGTCCAGACGACGTCGTCCGTCCGGAACGCGAGGAACCCGCTGGGCCCGGCGGTCGCGACGGCGCCGGTGGGGAACGGGAAGACCGCGCCGCTCTGCCGCGCGACCGCGGCCGCACCGGCGGGTGCCGCCGTCGCGGCGCCGGCCGGGCCGACGAGCGTGCCGGCGGTCGTGACGGCCAGGACGACGGCGACACCGACGGTCAGCCGGAACCGGGGGGCGCGGGCGCGGGCGCGTGACATGGAGTGGGGCCTCCTCGGAGAACTACGTGCGGACGCGGCGGAGAACGCCACACCCACAAGACCCGCGAGAAGACCGGACGGTTGTACGCCGATGCTGACGGGGGTTCACCTGCTGTTCACCGCGGGCCGCCACCCTCACCGCCCCATCCTTCGGACCCGGGCGGATGCCAAAGGCCCCCTGCCAAGATCGGCAGGGGGCCTTTCCTTTTGTGCCCCCGGCAGGATTCGAACCTGCGACACCCGCTTTAGGAGAGCGGTGCTCTATCCCCTGAGCTACGAAGGCCTGGTACGGGCGCCAGTGTAGCGGGTGGGGGGAGCGGGGTTCGGGGTTGACGGGGTGGGTGGGGGCGCATAGCGTCCGGGCTGGGTGAGCGGGCGCTTAGGAGGGTGGTCGGCGTGGGTGGTTTCGGCGAGCGGCTGGCCGGGGTCGGGGCGCCCTTCGCCGTCGACGGGGGCGTGTACGTCGAGGGGCCCCGGACTCTGCGGGAGTTCGTCGAGGCCACCTGGGCGTACGGGGACCGGCCGTTTCTCGTGGCCGAGGACGACGTGCTGAGCTATCGGGAGTTCTTCGACGCCGCCTGTGGGCTCGCCAGGACCCTCGTCGGGCAGTACGGCCTCCGGCCCGGAGACCGGGCCGTCATCGCCATGCGCAATCATCCCGAGTGGCAGATCGCCTTCTGGGCCGCCCAGCTCGCCGGCCTCGTCGCCGTGCCCCTCAACGCCTGGTGGACCGAGGAGGAGTGCGCGTACGCCCTCGACGACTGCACCCCCCGCATTCTGCTTGTCGACGGGGAGCGGAAGGAGCGGCTCGGCAAGTGGGCCGCCGCTCGGCGCGTGCCCGGCATTGTTTTCCGGGGGGAGGGCGGAGAGGGGTTCCAGGCGTACGTGCGCGACACCGACTCCCTCCTCGGGCCCCCGCCCGTCGACGTCCTGCCCGAGCACGACGCCACGATCATCTACACCTCCGGCACCACCGGCCGCCCCAAGGGTGCCGTCGCCACCCACCTCGCCCATGCCGGCGCCGCCATGAACCCGCGGTACTACGCCGCCGCCTCCGCCCTCGGTCGCGGCACCGTCCCCGGTCTTGGCCCCGCGCCCGTCTCGCTCACCACGTTCCCCTTCTTCCACGTCGCCGCCTTCACCTCCTTCTACTCCGTCATGGCCGCCGGCGGCACCCTCGTCCTCATGCGCAAGTGGGATGCCCGGCGGGCCCTTGAGCTCATTCGGATCCATCGCGTCAGCCATTACGCCGGGGTGCCCACCACCGCCCTTCAGTTGGTTGAGCTCGCGCTCGACCTTCGTGATCCGCTCTCCTCCCTCACCATGCTCAACACCGGTGGCGCCGCCGCCCCGCCCGAGCTCGTCTCCCGGCTCACCGCCGCCTACGGCGAGCGCATCGAGCCCCGTAACGGCTACGGCCTCACCGAGACCTGCGGCGGTGTCTTCGCCAACTTCGGCGCCGACTACCGCGCCCATCCGCACAGCGTCGGCCGGCCCACCCCCGCCACCGAGGTCCGCGTCGACCGGCCCGACGCCGACGGGGTCGGGGAGCTGCTGCTGCGCGGGCAGTCCCTCGTCCGCGGGTACTGGGGCGACGAGGCCGCCACCCGGGCCGCCTTCACCGACGACGGGTGGTTCAGGACCGGCGACCTCGCCCACCTCCGCGACGGGCGGGTCACCATCGTCGACCGGCTCAAGGACATGGTCATCCGCGGCGGCGAGAACGTGTACTGCGTGGAGGTCGAGGCCGTCCTCCACGACCACCCCGACGTCCTCGACGCCGCCGTCATCGGCGTCCCGCACCCCACCCTCGGCGAGGAGGTCGCCGCCGTCGTGCGCCTCAGGGAAGGGGCCCGGCTCGACCCGGAGCAGATCCAGGACCACGTGCGCGCTCGGCTCGCCGCCTTCAAGGTGCCTGCCCATGTCCTGCTGCAGACCGCCGATCTGCCTCGGAACGCCGTCGGCAAGGTCCTCAAGACGGAGCTGCGCGATCAGCTGAGCGATCAGCTGCGGGTGATCCGTACGCGGTAGGCGCCCTCCGCGCCCTCCTCCAGGACCGTGATCCGGATGCCGTTCGTCCGGTCCGTGAACGTCTCGCCCGGCCGGTACGGCGCGTCCGACAGCTCCGCGTGGACGTTCGGGCGGCGCGTGCAGCCGCCGCTGTCCTTGTCGCTGTCCGAGACCGTCACCGGGCCGTGCCCCGTGTCCACGTCCGACTCGACCCGGTAGATCAGGACGCCCGGCTCGCAGACCGCCTCGTCGTTGCCCTCCCGGGTGCGGACCTCCACCGCGTATCCCGACCTCTCCGAGAGCGGTACGAAGGCCAGCTTCGGGCCGCCCGCCGTCGCCAGCGGGGTCAGCGTGTAGTCGTGCGCCCCGGGCTTGGACGCGCAGCCGACCTGGCTGTTGTCGAGCCAGCCCAGCTTCCACTTGTGCCAGCCGAGCAGGTCGTTGTTGGCCCCCCAGTCCTCGGACATGATGTCCCAGTGCCCGACCGTGCCCCCGCCGTCCACGGTGTAGAGGTCGGGCAGGCCGAAGACATGGCCGTTCTCGTGCGGCAGGACGCGGTAGCCGGTCTCGTCGTACGTCCCCGAGCCGTCGTCCTGGCGGCTGTAGACGAAGGACGTGTTCGAGAGCGGGACGCCGTCCGCGTACGGCGCCTCGTCGTTCCCGGAGAAGGTGACGGAGAGGACGGTGTCCAGGGCCGAGGGCCCGGCGTTCGGCGTGATCAGTACGTTGACCAGGTCGTACCCGCTGAAGTCCACCTTCGGGTCGGCGGTCTTCACGATGTCCTCGACGAGACCGCGGTAGCCCGGTTCGTACGGTGAGCCGCGCTCTATCCCGTACGAGGAGAACGGCCGCGGCATCCGCAGCCAGTCGGGTATCGGGGCCTCCGGGGCGTAGTGCAGGCGCCCGTACGAGCTGGTGCTGAACCACTCGGAGGTCTTCGGGAAGAACTCGCCGTACCGGTCGAGCGCCGTGCCCTCCCCCTCGGCGTCGGGGAAGTCGACCATCAGGTTGAGGGCCCTGATCCGGCCCGTCGAGCGGGCGTACCCGGGGGCCGAGGGCATCCCCTCCGACATCTGCACACCCATCGTCGTCGCGATCCTGCACGCACTGAGCGCCGTGGCGTCCTCCGGCGCGGCGGCCACCGGGCCTGCCGAGGCCGGGGCGGGGCCGGGGAGCGAGGTGCTGGCGGAGGCGAGGGCGGCGAGCGTGAGGGCCGCCGCCGCGGCGAGGACGACGGGTCTGCGTATGCGCCGGCGGGTCTGCTGCATGCGGTCGCCTCTCTGGTCAGCCTTCGATCGGCCGTCAGGCTTTGATCAGCGCTGCTGTTCGATCAGCCTGTGTCGAGAGCCGCGCGGGCGCGCGTCGGGTGGCCCGATCGTGGGTATTCCGCCCGGTCCGGGAGTATGTGACTCAGGTCACAATCCAGTCGGGAAATAACCGGGGACTCTCTCCCCGTTTACGCCTGTGTTCGAGGAAGTGGGGACCCAGTCCCCGGATCGCCGATCCGATGATCGAAAAGGGAGTCCCTGGCGTGACCGCCGATGCCGACACCGCGCCCGTTCGCCGCGTACCCCGCGCCCGGGCGGACGCCCTGCGCAACCGCGAGCGGATCGTGACCGCGGCCCGTGAGATGTTCGTCGAGTTCGGCCCGCAGGTGCCGCTCGACGAGATCGCGCGCCGCGCGGGGGTCGGCAACGCCACGCTCTACCGCAACTTCCCCGAGCGCAGCGACCTCGTCCACGAGGTCGTCGTCTCCGTCACCTGCCGCACCACGGATCTGGCGCAGGAGGCGGCCGCGGCCGTCGACGCCGGGGAGGCCGACGCCTTCGAGGCGCTGCGCCGCTTCGTCCACGGCGCCGCCGACGAACGCATCGGCGCCCTGTGCCCGGTGCTCGACGGCGCCTTCGACAAGAACCACCCCGCACTGCACGCCGAGCGCGAGCGCTTGGAGGCGGCCGTCCAGGGCCTCGTCGACCGTGCGCACGGCTCGGGCAGGCTCCGCGCCGACGTCGGCGTCGGGGATCTGCTGGTGGCCGTCTCCCAGCTCACCCGCCCGCTCCCGGGCACCGCCTGCCTGAACATGGACCGTTTCGTCCACCGCCATCTGCAGCTGTTCCTGGACGGTCTCGAAGCGCCCGCGCGCTCCGTGCTGCCCGGCTCGGCCGCGACTCTGGAGGATCTGCGGGTCGACTCCGCCAAGTCGTGAGCCCGAGCTGACGGTCTAGTAACTCCTTAATCCCGTAGTCCCGTAAGTCTCTTGACTCCCTTACGGCGCCCCGCACTTACGTCCCGTTTTTCCTTTTATGCACCATGAGGTGGCTCCCCCCATGTCCGAAACAGATCCCCGGCGCTGGAAAGCGCTGGTCTTCATCGCCCTCGCCCAGCTGATGGTCGTGCTCGACGCGACGATCGTGAACATCGCGCTGCCCTCCGCCCAGCAGGACCTGGGGATATCGGACGGCAACCGGCAGTGGGTCATCACGGCCTACGCCCTCGCCTTCGGCGGTCTGCTGCTCTTCGGCGGCCGCATCGCCGACCTGTGGGGCCGTAAGCGCACCTTCGTCGTCGGTCTGATCGGCTTCGCCGCCGCCTCCGCGCTCGGCGGGGCCGCGACCGGCGAGGCCATGATGCTCGGGGCCCGCGCGCTCCAGGGCGCCTTCGGCGCGCTGCTCGCGCCCGCCGCGCTCTCGCTGCTCGCGGTGATGTTCACCGACGGCAAGGAGCGCGCCAAGGCCTTCGGCATCTACGGTGCGATCGCCGGTGGCGGTGGCGCCGTGGGTCTGATCCTCGGCGGATTCCTCACCGAGTACCTGGACTGGCGCTGGACCTTCTTCGTCAACATCCCCTTCGCGATCGTCGCCGCCGCCGGCGCGTACTTCGTGATCCGTGAGCCGGCCGGCGGCCGGAACCGCTCGCCGCTCGACATCCCCGGCGTGATCCTGTCCACGCTCGGCCTGGTCGCGCTGGTCTACGGCTTCACCCGCGCCGAGTCCGAGGGCTGGTCGGACGCCACGACGGTCGGCATGTTCGTCGCCTCGGCCGTGCTGCTCGCCGCCTTCGTCCTCACCGAGGCGAAGGTCAAGTCGCCGCTGCTGCCGCTGCGCGTCCTGACCGACCGCAACCGCGGCGGTGTGTACTTCTCGCTGGGCCTGGCCGTCATCGCGATGTTCGGCCTGTTCCTCTTCCTGACGTACTACCTCCAGGTCGTGAAGGGGTACTCGCCGGTCAAGACGGGCTTCGCGTTCCTCCCGATGATCGTGGGCATGATCATCGGCTCCACCCAGATCGGTACGCGGCTGATGACGCGGGTCCCCCCGCGCTGGCTGATGGGCCCCGGCTTCCTGACCGCCGGCGCCGGCATGCTGCTGCTCACGCAGCTGGAGATCGGCACCTCGTACGCCGGTCTGATCCTGCCCGCGCAGCTGCTGCTCGGCCTCGGCATGGGTACGGCGTTCATGCCGGCCATGTCGCTCGCCACGCACGGCGTCGACCCGCGGGACGCCGGTGTGGCCTCCGCGATGGTCAACACCTCGCAGCAGGTCGGCGGCGCCATCGGTACGGCCCTGCTGAACACGATCGCCGCCTCGGCCACCACCGCGTACATCGCCGACCGCGCGGCCGGCGCGACCAGCGAGGGCGCCCAGAAGCTGCTCCAGCTCCAGGGCATGGTCGAGGGCTACGCGGCGGCCATCTGGTGGGCCGTCGGCATCCTGGTCGTCTCGGCCGCGATCGCCGTGACCTTGATCAACACCGGGAAGCCGGACATGGGTGCGGTCGTCGGCTCCGGTGAGGGCAAGGGCGCCGAGGACGAGGTGAAGATCCCCGTCATCGCGCACTGATTCCTCGTACGCAAGGTCCTGCCCTGGTTCCGCTCAGCGGAGCCAGGGCAGGTCCGCGTTCGGGCCGCTCGGCTGGAGGCCCTCCGCCATCACCTTCATGATCTGGCCGAGCTGCGCCACCTGCTCCGGGCTGAGCCGGTCGAACATGGCCTGCCGTACGGCGTCGACATGGCCGGGCGCCGTCCGCTTCAGCACCTCGAAGCCCTCGTCCGTGAGGTGCGCGAACTGTCCCCGCTTGTCGGAGGGGCAGTCCTGGCGCACCACCCAGCCGTTCTTCTCAAGGCGTGCGACGGCGTGCGAGAGGCGGGAGCGGGTGATCTTGGCGTCCTTGGCGAGCTCGGTCATCCGCAGCCGCCGCCGGGGCGCCTGGGAGAGCTGCACGAGCAGGCCGTAGTAGATGTGCGGCATCCCGGCGTCGCGCTGCAACTGGCGGTCGAGATGGTCCTCAAGGAGGGTGGTGGCGTGGCGGTACGCGCGCCAGACGCACTGTTCCTCGTCGCTCAGCCAGCGAGGGGCGTCTTCGGGTGCGGTGGTCATGGATCCATCGTACGACTCGTCCTTGAAAGTTGAACTATGTGCGCTTAGGCTTGGCCCGTCAGGCAAGCTTGAAACTTCAAGGAACTGATTCCCACTCTCAGGAGGCGGTCGTCGCCATGGACGCCACGCTGGAACGGATGCCCGCCCTCTACCTCTCGCACGGCGCCCCGCCGCTCGCCGACGACCCGGTCTGGCCCGGCGAACTCGCCGCCTGGTCCGCCGGCCTGCCCCGGCCGAAGGCGATCCTGATGGTCTCCGCCCACTGGGAGGAAGCCCCGCTCGCCCTCGGCGCGACCGAGACCATCCCCCTCGTCCACGACTTCTGGGGCTTCCCCGAGCACTACTACCGGGTGCGGTACGACGCCCCGGGCGCGCCCGCGCTGGCCGCCTCGGTCCGCAAGCTGCTGCACGGGCCCGGTACGCCGGTGCAGGACATCCCCGACCGGGGGCTCGACCACGGGGCGTACGTCCCGCTGGTGGAGATGTTCCCGGACGCCGACATCCCCGTACTCCAGGTCTCCCTGCCCACGCTCGACCCGCGGAAGCTGATGGAGATCGGCCGCCGGCTCGCGCCGCTGCGTGACGAGGGCGTGCTGATCGTCGGCAGCGGCTTCTTCACCCACAATCTGGCCGCGCTGCGGCACACCGGGCCGGGGGTGCCGGGCTGGTCGGCGGAGTTCGACGACTGGGGGCGCCACGCGCTGGAGGCGACGGACGTCGACGCCCTCCTGGACTTCGAGCACAAGTCCCCGGCGGGCCGCCTGGCCCACCCGCGTACGGAGCACTTCGCCCCGCTCTTCGTCACCCTCGGCGCGGCGGACGCGGCCGGCGACCTGGCCGGCGGCCGGAGCGTGATCGACGGCTTCTGGATGGGGCTCGCGAAGCGCTCGGTCCAGTTCGGCTGAGCGGGCCTGTCAGAAGGCCGTTTCGGCTGAGCGGGCTGTCGGAGGTCCGTTTCTGCTGAGCGGGCCTGTCAGAAGGCCGGTGGGTTGAGTTCGACGGCGCGTACGGCGGCGGTCAGCGCCCGCGCGTCCGCGACGTCGAGCGCGGTGTCGGCGAACTTGATCGTGTGGTCGTCGCCGTGCGCCGCGGCCCGCTCGAAGACCTCCTCGGCGGTGAGAGCGGTGAGGGCCGTGGCCCCGCGGGCCTCCGCCTCGCGTGGCGTGTAGGCCGCGGTCAAGGCGGCGGAGGCGGCCCAGGCGGCCGCGAGGCTCGCCGGCCAGAGCTCGCGCGGGAGCGCGGGGAGGGCGCGCAGCACGGCATTGGGCGCCGTCGCCGCGTGGACCAGCATGATCGGCTCGCCGTGGCCGTGCGTCGCGTAGCGGTGGGTCGCGGCCGTGACCAGCTCGGTGAGCAGCGTGTGTGCCGTGTCGGGATCGGCGGTGGCGCCCCAGTGCGGGAACGCGGTCAGCTGCGGCAGCCGGTCGCGGACCCCGCCGTCCTGGCGGGGGACGGGCGGTACGGCGTCGAGGGCGGCCGCCGCCGTGGGGGCCGGGGCGAGCGGGGCGATCTCGGGCAGCGGCTGGACGCGGGCGGCCCAGTATCCGAGCGCGTGGGCCAGCTCGGTGCGGCGCGGCTCCGTCTCCCGGGTCGTCAGCAGGGTGCGTACGGCGTGACCGGTACGGATCACGGGGTGGGTCGCCCCGCCCGCGATGCCGGGGAGCAGCCGTGGCCACCACACCGCGAGCACCTCGCGCCAGGGCCGCTCGGCGGTCTCCCGCTCGAAGAACCGGGCCCAGTCGGCGATCCGCCTCGGGTCGCCCAGGGCCTCGCGCCAGTTCGCGGCGGTGACGGGGGAGTGGGGCGCCGGCATGTCCTCCAGCTTGCGCCGGTAGTGGTCCAGCCAGCGGTGCGCGGCGGGGGCCTGGCCGTTGCGCACGAGCGCCTCGACGGCCATGGGGGCGTGATTGCTGAGCCAGCCGTTCCGCTCGGGGCCGCTGGCGTGGAGGCGCTGGAGCGCTTCGTCGAGGGTGCCTGAGGTGTCGGGAGAGCTTGAGGCGGAGGTGGGCGTACCGGAGTCGGTCATGACGTGACCGTAGGCGGGGCCGTACCGGCTCCGTAACGGTCGGCGGACCTAGTCCCCGGGGCCGAGACGCTTCTCGTACCAGGCCACGTCCCAGTAGCGGCCGAACTTCCGGCCGACCTCCCCGTACGTGCCGACGTGGTGGAAGCCGAAGCGGGTGTGGAGGCGGATCGAGGGCTCGTTCGGGAGGGCGATGCCGGCGTAGGCGCGGTGGACGTCCTCGGCGGCGAGGGCCTCGAAGAGGCGCTCGTAGAGGAGTGTGCCGATGCCGCGGCCGGCGGCGTCGGGGGCGAGATAGACGCTGACCTCCACGGAGGTGGTGTACGCGGGCTTGGGGCGGAACGCGCTGCTGGTCGCGTACCCGAGAATTCGGCCGTTCTTCCCATTTCGGACATCGTTCGCAACCAGAAGGCGATGCGGGCCGTCTTCAGGGTGGGAGCGGAGCCAGGGATGTCGCTGCTCCGGAGTGAAGGGCTCGGTGTCGAAGGTGATCCCCGTCTCGCGGACGTAGTGGTTGTACAGCTCCGTGAGCGGTGCCAGGTCACCCTCCGTGCCAGGCCTGACCTGCACCTCTGTGCGTGTGGACGCCATCTGACCCCCTCGGTGGCGGCACAGGGTACTGCATGATCGCGAAAATCGATGCGCCCGGTGGGAATTCTGTCCTGATTCCAGTCGTTGTTTCCGTCGGATGCAGGGCACCCGCAAGGGTGTCGCGACCTACTCAGCAAGGGAGCACGCATGGCAACCCGTGCCGTCGCCCGTCGTCAGTCCTCCGCCACCAGCGGTAGCGGAAGCGGCAAGAGCCGGGCCAGCAGCGTTCGCGCCGTGGGCGGGGAGATCGCCGACCGCGACCTGGTCGGCATGTACCTCGACGAGATCGCGCGCACACCCCTGCTCGACGCCGCCAAGGAGGTCGAGCTCTCCCAGACGATCGAGGCGGGCGTGTACGCCCGGCAGATCCTCGACGGTGAGGTGGAGACCGAGGCGGGGGGCGCGTCCCGCGAGGAGCTCGAAGCGCTGTACGAAGCGGGCGAGCGTGCCAAGGACCTCTTCATCAAGTCGAACCTGCGGCTCGTCGTCGCCGTCGCGCGACGCTATCCGCGCAGCGGGCTGCCGCTGCTCGACCTGATCCAGGAAGGGAACGCGGGCCTGGTGCGCGCGGTCGAGAAGTTCGACTACGCGAAGGGCTTCAAGTTCTCGACGTACGCCACGTGGTGGATCCGCCAGGCCATCACGCGGTCCATAGCCGACCAGTCGCGCACGATCCGGCTGCCCGTCCATCTGGTGGAGGAGCTCGGGCGGATCCGTCGTGTGCAGCGCGAGTTCAACCGGGAGCACGGTCGCGAGCCGGAGCCCGCGGAGATCGCGGCCGAGCTGGACTCGAAGCCCGAGCGCGTCGTGGACGTCCTGGACTGGGCCCGTGACCCGGTCTCGCTGAACATGTCGGTGGACGACCAGGGCGAGACGCAGTTCGGCGACCTGCTGGAGGACACGTCGGCGGTGTCGCCCGAGCAGTCGGTGCTGACGCTGCTGCGCAGCGAGGAGCTCGACGACCTGATCGACAAGCTCGACCACCGCACGGCGTCGATCATCCGGATGCGGTACGGCATCGAGGACGGCCGCGAGCGCACGCTGACGGAGGTCGGCAAGGAACACGGCCTGACGCGCGAGCGCATCCGCCAGATCGAGAAGCACGCGCTCCTGGAACTGAAGAAGATGGCCCGCGACACGGGCTTCGACGCGGTGGCCTAGAGCGGCGGTGGCCCAGAGCGGCCGGCGGACCGGACCCAGGGGCTTCGGCCCCTGGGCCCCGCTACCGCTGGCCCCGCTACCGCACCGACGCCGTCAGCCGCGCCCCCAGGTCCTTCGTGTACGTCATCAGGGACGCCGGCGCGTGAATCGTGAAGGGGGCGTCGACCAGGGCAAGCCGGACCGCGAGCCACTCCGTCGAGTCCGCCGTGCGCGTGCGCAGCCGGCAGGTCGTCGGGCCCGTCGGGGTCGGAGCCAGGTGGGACGGGAGGCGGGCGGCCACGAAGTCGGCGGGGGCCTCGAAGGTGACGTCGAGGTCCAGTTCGGTCTGGGCCCGGGCCATCGAGCGGTTCATGAACTCGGCCGCCCCGCCCGCCGGCAGCTCCCTCGGCGTGAACCGCGCCCCCGTCGGGAACGGGTCCGACACCCGGTCCACCCGGAACGTACGCCAGTCCTCGCGCTCGAGGTCGTACGCCACCAGGTACCACCGCCGCCCGGTCGACACCAGCCGGTACGGCTCGACCTGGCGACGTGACTCCGTGCCGTCCCCCGCCCGGTACCCGAAGCGCAGCCGCTCCAGTGCCGTCACCGCGCCCGCGAGCGCCGTCAGGGTCGACGGGGCGACCGTCGCGCCGTCCCCGCGCGTCAGCGGGATCGTCGCGTTCTGCAGCGTGGAGACCCGGTGCCGCAGCCGCGACGGCAGCACCTGCTCCAGCTTCGCCAGCGCCCGTACGGACGCCTCCTCCACGCCCTCGATCGCGTGCCCCGCGCCCGCCCGCAGCCCCACCGCGATCGCCACCGCCTCCTCGTCGTCGAGCAGCAGCGGCGGCATGGCCGTACCGGCGACCAGGCGGTACCCGCCCACCGCGCCCTTCGTCGCCTCCACCGGATAGCCGAGCTCCCGCAGCCGGTCGATGTCCCGGCGGATCGTGCGCGCGGAGACCGAGAGCCGCTCGGCGAGCTCGCTGCCCGGCCACTCGCGCGGCGTCTGGAGCAGCGAGAGCAGATTCAGCAGTCGTGCCGGAGTGTCCGTCATGTGTTCCAGCATGCGTCGCATCTAGGACATCCACTGACCTATATCCGCTCTAGGTTTCTTCACATGAGTTCACAAGACGCCGTCACGGAGGCGGCAGCCACGGAGTCGGCAGCCACCGACCGCAGGCGCTGGATAGCCCTCGCCATCGTCATGACCGCCGCCTTCATGGACCTGGTCGACGCCACGATCGTCAACATCGCGATCCCCAGCATCGAGCGGGACCTCGGCGCCTCCTTCGGTGCCATCCAGTGGATCACCGCCGGTTACGCCCTCGCCTTCGCCGCCGGTCTGATCACCGGCGGTCGGCTCGGCGACATCTACGGCCGCAAGCGGCTGTTCCTGCTCGGTACCGCCGGCTTCACCGTCGCCTCCGCGCTCTGCGGCTTCGCCGCGAACCCGGAGATGCTGGTCGCCTCCCGCCTGCTCCAGGGCGCGGCGGCGGCCATGATGGTGCCGCAGGTCCTGTCGATCATCCACGTCACCTTCCCCGCCCACGAGCGCGGCAAGGTCTTCGGCATGTTCGGCGCGATCATCGGCCTCGGTGCGGTCTCCGGACCGCTGCTGGGCGCGCTGCTCACCCAGTGGAACATCGCCGGCCTGGAGTGGCGGCCGATCTTCCTCATCAACCTGCCGGTCGGCATCGCGGGCCTGCTCCTGGGCCGGAAGTTCATCACCGAGTCGAAGGCGCCGAAGGCGCTCCGCCTCGACATCGTCGGCGTGCTGCTCGTGACGCTGGCCCTGCTGATGCTGATCTACCCGCTGACCCGCGGCCGCGAGCTGGACTGGCCGCTCTGGGGCCACCTCTGCATGGCCGGCAGCCTCGTCGTCTTCGCCGCCCTCATCGCGTACGAGAAGTACAAGACGAAGAAGGACGGCTCCCCGCTTCTTGAGCTCTCGCTGTTCAAGGTGAAGAGCTTCGCGGCCGGTATCGCGGTGCAGCTGACCTTCGGCGTCGTGATGGGCATCTTCTTCCTGGTCTGGACGCTGTACATGCAGATCGGGCTCGGCTGGAGCCCGCTGAAGGCGGGTCTGACGGGCGTGCCGTTCTCGATCGCCGTCTCGACGGCGGCGGGCCTGTCGGTGCAGAAGCTCGTCCCGCGCTTCGGCCGCAAGGTGCTCCAGACGGGCGCGCTGACGATGGCCGCGGGCATGGTGCTGTACCTGTGGGAGGCCGGGCGGTACGGCTCCGGCATCGACCCCTGGCAGATGATCCCGCCGCTCGTCGTGATGGGTCTGGGCATGGGCCTGATCGTGGCGCCGCTGACGGACGCGGTCCTCTCGGACGTGCCGCGCGAGCACGCCGGCTCGGCCTCGGGCCTCATCAACACGACCGGGCAGATGGGCAACGCGCTCGGGCTCGGGCTGGTCTCGGTCGTCTTCTTCGGCGTGATCGACGAGGAGCGGATCGCGCAGGCCCCGGCCGAGGTCGGTGCGGCCTTCACGGACGCCTTCCAGAACGCGCTCGGGTGGGCGACGGCGGTGCTCGCCGTGATCTTCCTGGTGATGTTCGCGCTGCCTGCGAAGCCGAAGCAGCACATCGAGGGCGGGGGCGCGGACGACGCGGAGGACGGCGACGACGACCTTCCGACCGTCGAGAAGGAGCCCGTGCTCGCTTCCTGAACGACCCCCGTATCTGCGGGACGAAGGGCCCCGGCCCCCTGGGATGGATGTCCCCGGGGCCGGGGCCCTTCGCCGTATGTCCGTTTCCGTGTCCGGCTTGATGCCCGAATCTGTTTACTTCGCGGAAACGCGGACGTAGCCTGCAGAGAAACCACAGGTTCGGGCATGGAACGGATGCAAAACAACATGTACGCACCCGAGCGACAGCAAGCGATCCTCCGGCTCGCCCGCGAGAGCGGACGCGTCGACGTCCTCTCCCTCGCCGAGGAGTTCCAGGTCACCGCCGAGACCGTACGGCGCGACCTCAAGGCCCTCGACCGGGCCGGACTCGTCCGCCGGGTGCACGGCGGCGCGATACCGGCCGGGCGGCTCGACTTCGAGCCCGACCTCGCCGAGCGCGAGGCGACCGCCGCCGACCAGAAGGACCGGATCGTCCGCGCCGCCCTCGCCGAACTCCCCGAGGAGGGCAGCGTGGTGCTCGACGCGGGCACCACCGTCGCCCGGCTCGCCGCCGGGTTCCCCCTCGAATGCGGGCTGACCGTCGTCACGCACGCCCTGCCCGTCGCCGCCCGGCTCGCCGACCACCCCGGCATCGACCTCCACCTCGTCGGGGGCCGGGTCCGGCACCGTACCCGGGCCGCCGTCGACGCCTGGGCGCTGCGCGCGTACGGCGAGATCCGCGCCGACGTCGCCTTCCTCGGCGCCAACGGCTACTCGCCCGACCACGGGCTCACCACCCCCGACCTCGCCGAGGCCGCCGTCAAGCGGGCCGTGATCGCCTCCGCCCGCCGGGTCGTGCTCCTCGCCGACTCGGCCAAGCACGGGCAGGAGCACTTCGCCCGGTTCGGCGCCCTCACCGACGTCGACCTGCTCATCACCGACAGCGGGCTCAGCCCCGAGGACGCCGCGGCGATCGAGGCCGCGGGAACGGAAGTCGTACGCACATGATCCTCACCGTCACCCCCAACCCCTCCCTCGACCGGACGTACGAGGTGCCGGCCCTGGAGCGCGGCGAGGTGCTGCGGGCCTCCGCCGAGCGGATGGACCCCGGCGGCAAGGGTGTCAACGTCTCCCGGGCCGTCGCCGCCGCCGGCCGCCGGACCGTGGCCGTGGTCCCGCTCGGCGGCGCGCCCGGCGCGCTGGTCGCCCAACTCCTGGCCGACCAGGGGATCGAGGTCGCGCCGGTACCGGTGGCCGGCCACACCCGCTCGAACATCGCGATCGCGGAACCGGACGGCACGCTGACGAAGGTCAACGCGCCGGGCCCGGAGCTCACTTCGGACGAGTCCGAGACGATCCTCGCCACCGTGGGCGCCTACTCCCCGGCAGCGGACTGGATCGCCTGCTGCGGCAGCCTGCCGCGCGGCCTCGGGCCCGAGTGGTACGCCGAACTGGTCACCCGCGCGCACGGCGCGGGCGCCCGGATCGCCCTCGACACCTCGGGCCCCTCCCTGCTCGCGGCCCTCGCGGCCCGGCCGGACGTGGTCAAGCCGAACGCCGAGGAACTGGCCGAGGCGGTCGGCCGCCCCCTGGCGACCGTCGCCGACGCGGTGAAGGCGGCGGAGGAGCTGCGCCAGCGGGGCGCGGGCGCGGTGCTCGCGAGCCTGGGCGCGGACGGCCAGCTCCTCGTCACCGAGGCCGGCACCTGGTTCGGCACGGCGGCGGCCGACACGGTCCGCTCCAACGTGGGCGCGGGCGACGCGTCCCTGGCCGGTTTCCTCGCGGCGGGCGGAGAGGGCCCCGAGGCGCTGGCGGCGGCGGTCGCGCACGGCGCGGCGGCCGTCCAGCTGCCGGGGAGCGAGATGCCCACCCCGGCCGATCTGAACCCGGCGGCGGTCACCGTGACCGCCGACGTACCTCTCGACCGAGTACTCAGCGAGCAAGGGAGCCCGCGATGAGCCAGATGATCACCGCGGACCTGGTCGATCTCGACCTGTCCGCCGGCACGAAGGAAGCGGCGGCCCGTTCGCTCGCGGAGCGCATGGTCGCGCTCGGGCGGGTGACGGACCTGGACGGCTTCCTGGCGGACGTGGCCGCCCGCGAGGCCCAGATGCCGACGGGCCTCGACGGCGGCATCGGCATCCCACACTGCCGAAGCGCCCACGTCACGGCCCCCACCCTCGCCTTCGGCCGCGCCCCCGCGGGCATCGACTTCGGCGCCCCGGACGGCCCGGCAGACCTGATCTTCCTGATCGCGGCCCCGGCGGGCGCCGACGACGCCCACCTCACGATCCTCTCCTCGCTGGCCCGCCAGCTCATGGACGAGGACTTCACGACGGCGCTCAGGTCGGCGGCCTCGGCGACGGAGGCGGCGGCGCTGATCGCGGGGGAGGAGACGGCCGCGGCGGAGGCCGGGGCCGGTCCCGGCGCCGCCACGCCGGCTGACCCGGCTTCGTCGGGCGCGGCCGCAGGCAGCCCTGCGCCCGAGAGGGGTTCCGGCGCCGACTCGGCTCCGCCGGCCGCGGCCTCCGCCGCCCCGGCGGCCGAGCCCGCCGCAGGCGATGGGGGGCTGGGGGGAACCCCCAGTTTCGGGGAGGGGCGGGGTGGGGGAGGCGCACCCTTCCGGATCGTCGCCGTCACCTCGTGCCCCACCGGCATCGCCCACACCTACATGGCAGCCGAATCCCTGGAGAAGGCCGGTGAGGCCGCCGGCGTCGAGGTCGTCGTCGAGACGCAGGGGTCCGCCGGGTTCACCCGGCTCGACCCGGCGGTCGTCGCCGCCGCCGACGGCGTGATCTTCGCGCACGACGTACCCGTACGGGAGAAGGAACGGTTCGCCGGGAAGCCGACCGTCGACGTGGGCGTCAAGGCGGGCATCAACCGGCCCGCCCAGCTCATCTCCGAGGTCCGCGGCAAGGCCGAGCGCGGTGACATCGCCGTACCGGACGCCGGAAAGCCCACCCCCGTCGAGAGCGCCGGCGAGCAGCAAGAGGGCTACGGCACCAAGCTCCGCAAGTGGCTGATGTCCGGCGTCAGTTACATGGTCCCGTTCGTCGCCGCAGGCGGTCTCCTGATCGCCCTCGGCTTCGCCATCGGCGGGTACGACATCGACAAGGCCCCCTCCGTAGCCGAGCACTTCGCCTGGGGCCAGGCCGACAGCTGGGCCGCGCTGATGTTCCAGATCGGCGGGCTCGCGTTCGCCTTCCTGGTTCCGGTCCTCGCCGGCTACATCGCGTACGGGATGGCCGACCGGCCCGGCCTCGTCCCCGGCTTCGTCGGCGGCTCGATCGCCCTCACCATCAACGCGGGCTTCCTCGGCGGTCTGGCCGCCGGTCTGATCGCGGGCGGCACGGTCCTCGCCATCCAGAAGGTGAAGGTGCCCGCCGCTCTGCGGGGCATCATGCCGGTGGTGGTGATTCCCCTGCTCGCGTCGATCGTCGTCGGCTTCCTGATGTTCCTGGTGATCGGCAAACCGATCGCGAGCCTCCAGAACGCCCTCACCGACTGGCTGTCCAGCGTCTCTGATCAGCTAAGCGATCCCATGCGAACCGTAGGGTTCGGTGTGGGTTCTGCCCACCTGGGCGGGGTAG
>NZ_JAUPWM010000136.1:0-513 GCF_032436795.1 Streptomyces sp. P9(2023) | reverse complement strand
AGACCACGGGGGCGCGGTCGCGACCACCTCAGCCCACGACTCGGCACCCAGCACAGCAGGGGCAGCCGTCAGCACCCCGAGGAGCACGGCGACGCCGAGACCCTGCCACAGGGTTTGCCAGCCGCGCCGGGCCGCGATCCAGGGACGATCCTCAGCAGGGATCGGGGGCACCGGCGTCGGTGCCGTCGTCTGGTCAGTCATCATCTAGTCCTCTCGTGCAGGGGACGGCTCCGTGTCGTCCACCGGATCAGGGTCGAGCCACAGGCTCGGGTCGATATGGCCACGGATGCGGTGCGGGACGCGGGGCATCCGGCCCCAGTCAGGGCGGCGGAGCATCCCGACCTGGTCGATGAACCAGGCGGCGGCGGACAGCTGTCCCAGCCGCTCCGACAGCTCAGCCTGGAGAGCGTGGACCTGCTGCTCTAGCCGCTCCACACGGGCTATCAGGTCCGGCACCAGGTCGGTCGCGGACGTGATTTCCGCTGACCGCAGCGTCGAGCGCTGACCGGTACG
>NZ_JAUPWM010000656.1:0-254 GCF_032436795.1 Streptomyces sp. P9(2023) | reverse complement strand
CCCCCCTTAATCCCCCCAACGAGGAAACATTTCTAAGCTGCCTATGCGGTAGTGAACGTATCTCGTGAAATGTTGGTCTTTGTTCGATCTTTCTAAGCTGCCTATGCGGCAGTGAACATGTTAAATGTGATTTCGACCATTTCGTTGTTTTTCTAAGCTGCCTATGCGGCAGTGAACTGACTTTCGATCTGACGTAACGAGTGCCAAATTTTCTAAGCTGCCTATGCGGCAGTGAACAGAAACCACTTCCGGCG
>NZ_JAUPWM010000655.1:0-255 GCF_032436795.1 Streptomyces sp. P9(2023) | reverse complement strand
CCCTGCTCTATCAACAACATGGATCAGTTGGAGCATATTCCTGTTTGGCGCTAACCTTTGACCAAATTGTTCAAACATTTCATCAAGATCAACGTATTCCAGATCTTCAACTCGACTCGTTGTTAACCAAGAATCGGTATTTACCTTCTCCACTGGCTCAATACGGAACCTTGATTTCGTTTCATCAAGCGGCAGGCAGAATAGTTAGCGACTAATTGCTTTAATCCAGCTTGAAGATGGACTAGCATCACATCG
>NZ_JAUPWM010000654.1:0-255 GCF_032436795.1 Streptomyces sp. P9(2023) | reverse complement strand
CTGATTCGCAGGCCCGAGCCAAGCTCGCTGCCCGCCTCGCACCCCAGAAGGGTGCCGAGAAGGGTGAAGAGCCTGACGACGCCACCGTTTTCCCGCGCCCCAAACCGGATGCCTCGCAAGGCTCCAAGGGTGCGCCCCCCAAACCTGAGCCGCTGCCGGGCCGCGACCGTCTGGTTGCTGGCATCGAAGCGGCGCTGGGGAAGAATTAAGCCGTCTCGCCACCCCCGGCGAGCGAAACCAGAAAAGGAGTGAACA
>NZ_JAUPWM010000653.1:0-255 GCF_032436795.1 Streptomyces sp. P9(2023) | reverse complement strand
GGGGTGCGTTTCTGGTAGAACGGTTCGCCCTCGATACCGCCCGGCCAGCGTTCCATCGTGGTGGGACGACCGCCGAGGGTCTGCAGCATCTGGGGCGCCACCGCGACGAGATAGTCGGCGATGTCGGCCTTCGTGGCCACCCCGGGGAAGTACTCCTTCGTCGGGCTGGTGAGCCGCACCTGGTGTCCGTCGAGGTCGTAGTCGAGCGCTTCGGCTGCCATGGACGCAACTGTATAGTCGAACCTCATGAGCGAA
>NZ_JAUPWM010000652.1:0-255 GCF_032436795.1 Streptomyces sp. P9(2023) | reverse complement strand
AGCCTTCTTTGTACACTCCATTGTTGGCTAAAGTTTGAAAGCCGTTGGTTTGTTGTAAAGTAGTCACATCCATTGGGCCTAAAGGTGCGGATTCCATTGACCATTTATCAGAATTTGGATACCCCATCTTCGCCAAGTAATTGTCATAAGAAAAAGTCGGGGAGGTTTTGGCTTTCAAGGTTTCGTAAGTGTTATAAGCCGTGATATTAGTCGACTGGATCAAGGCTTCCCGCACCGTTTGAAATTCTTTGACCC
>NZ_JAUPWM010000651.1:0-255 GCF_032436795.1 Streptomyces sp. P9(2023) | reverse complement strand
ATCGACCGGTATGTATCTGACGGCACCATTAAAATGTTTGCTTATCTAGTACTACTCTACGATCCTGAGCCACACCCCTTGCTTTGTATCGAAGAACCGGAAAACCAGCTTTATCCCACCTTACTGTGGGAATTGGCAGAAGAATTTCGTGCTTACGCTGAGAGAGGAGGACAAGTTTTTGTATCGAGTCACTCTCCTGATTTCCTTAATGCCGTACAGGTGGAGGAAGTCTACTGGCTCGTGAAAGAGAAAGGC
>NZ_JAUPWM010000650.1:0-256 GCF_032436795.1 Streptomyces sp. P9(2023) | reverse complement strand
CGAACTTCAATGCCGAGATCGGCAAGCGATTGGCTTACGACAAAGCCAAGAACAAAATTTGGGAACTGATGGGCTATGAACTGAAGTCTGAAGTTGCCAATGCAGGTGGTACGTTCAAGGATCGTGTCCGCAATGAGCACGATGAACTCCGTGCCAAGATAACGAAGCTTGCTGCATTCGCAGGTACGCCTACGTTCAATGCACTCTCGTCTGAAGAAAAGACACGTCTGCGTCAGCAGCTACGCATTATGCGTGA
>NZ_JAUPWM010000649.1:0-256 GCF_032436795.1 Streptomyces sp. P9(2023) | reverse complement strand
CCGCAGCATCAGCGGCAAATCGGTGTCGGTGCAGGTCAACTACAAGCCGGGCAAAATGCCCGGCCTGGTCGCAGGGTTCGCGACAGGTGGTCAGCCGCGCAGGCTGTCGTCCGGTCTGATCAGCGGACCCGGCACGCCGACGTCGGACTCGATTCTCGCCCGCGTGTCGACGCGGGAGTTCATCCACAACGCCTCGGCGGTCGACCATTACGGCGTGCGCGCCATGTACGCGCTCAACTCGAGGCATACCCCATCG
>NZ_JAUPWM010000648.1:0-256 GCF_032436795.1 Streptomyces sp. P9(2023) | reverse complement strand
CCACGATCGCCGACGGCCGCGTCCGCCTGACATTCTCCGGACGCCTGCTCGCGGACGCCGTGGTCCGCGACGTACTGGACTGAGCACACATGAGCGCCGCCCCTGCCACGTTTCTGGCACTCCTCGCATGCTCCGTCACCCCATTGGGTGGTAGCAAGAAGTTCCGAGTCCCGTTCACCACATGTCGGGCACGGCGCGCAATAGGGTCAAGTGCATGAGCCGTCTGGTCGAAGCTTCGTGAAGAGTTCGAGATTTA
>NZ_JAUPWM010000647.1:0-256 GCF_032436795.1 Streptomyces sp. P9(2023) | reverse complement strand
CTAACAGCCGGTTCAGCCGGCTCTCACCGGGTGAACCGGCCCTTCCAGCCCCGCCTGCCAGTTCCCACGCTTTCGCGTCCGCCCTGTATATCGGTTACGCCGCTTTCGCCCTAGCTTTCTTCGCAGGTTTCCGAATCGGCTTTGCCTTCTTGGCGACCTTTCCCACCTTCGCAGGTCCCTTAGCCGCGGCCTTCTTCACCTTCCCAGCGGCGGGCGGGAACTTGGCCCCAGGGTTGGCCTGCACCCACGCCTTGCC
>NZ_JAUPWM010000646.1:0-256 GCF_032436795.1 Streptomyces sp. P9(2023) | reverse complement strand
TAGCGCATAGTCCTGTGTAGCAATTACTGTTTGAATCGTTGTAGTGCCAGCAAATACATCGTTATCAGCGGTGTAATCGTCGGTATCACCAGTAAATTGAGTGTCAATCGATGCAAAGAGGCCATCAACTTTTTGCCCCTGAGCAACTACTTGGCCTTCAATCTCAGATACATCAAGCTCTAGCTGATCTACTCGACCAACAATAGCCCCTGCCTGCGCAATAGCCTCCCCAATGTCCTGCCAATCAGCGCTAGGA
>NZ_JAUPWM010000645.1:0-256 GCF_032436795.1 Streptomyces sp. P9(2023) | reverse complement strand
GCTTTCAAATTTTTCGTCGAAGGACTTGGAAGCGGCAAGGCACTCCATCGCAGAAGCAAAGCCGGATATTAGAAACGTACTGGCTGAGGCCAGGATCAGCGGCGGGTTTGCCGCAAAGGCCGCAACGACCGCCGTTGAGCGGATCATGTCGGCGGCCATGGACAACCCCGGCGCACTGATCGGTGTCGCCAAGCTGAAGGCGAATGACGAAGTGACCTATCTTCACTCCCTCGCTGTAAGCGCATTGATGATCGCC
>NZ_JAUPWM010000644.1:0-256 GCF_032436795.1 Streptomyces sp. P9(2023) | reverse complement strand
CCTCGTGGCGCAGCCCAACATCACGGCGCTCGCCTTCTGGAGCGACCCGATCGTGCTGGAGTTCGCGCTCGGCATGGGCATCGCCCTCGCTTGGCGACGCGGTGTCCGCCTGCCGCGCCCGGTAGCCCTGGCGCTCGGCGTTGCGGCCGTCGCCGTTCTGGCGCTCGACCTCGCGCACATGCGTGCCGTTGCGGTCTACGGGGTCGATCCGAGCGGCCTGCCGCGGCTCCTTGCCTGCGGTCTCCCGATGGCCGCG
>NZ_JAUPWM010000643.1:0-256 GCF_032436795.1 Streptomyces sp. P9(2023) | reverse complement strand
CCTGACCCGCTTGATGGACAGGGCGTCTTTCTTGGCGCCATGCGGCTTCAAGAGCAGCGCGGCGAGGGCCGGCGAAAGCGTGAGGGAGTTGAATGCCGAGATGACCGTCGAGATGGCGATCGTCAGAGCGAACTGCCGATAGAACTCACCCGTCAAGCCGGGGACAAACGCCACCGGAACGAACACGGCACACAGAACGAGCGTGATCGCGATGATCGGACGGCTGACCTCGCCCATCGCGGACTTGGTCGCTTCG
>NZ_JAUPWM010000642.1:0-256 GCF_032436795.1 Streptomyces sp. P9(2023) | reverse complement strand
GAAGCGATACAGCGAGTGCCATCTTCATCTCCTATGAAAAAAGGGGATGACAATCCATCCCCTTCTAAAACTACAGTCAAGCTAACTTCTATGCAAGCCGTTAGTCGATAACGATATCATCGTTAGAGCCGCCGTTTGCATCGTTTGTCGATCCTGCACCGGTCGAATCCTTTTCAGGAGTTTTACCGCTTTCAGCATCGGTGCCTTTTTCAGCAGCCTTTTTGCCGGTGTCTGTCTTCTTCGTGGTCGACTTGCC
>NZ_JAUPWM010000036.1:0-67508 GCF_032436795.1 Streptomyces sp. P9(2023) | reverse complement strand
ATCAGACCTGCGGGGAAGAGCTCCTCCACCACGGCCCAGTTCACCCGCAACACCCCACCCAACTCAAACACCTGGCACTCAAGGGCGACCTGGGGCGCGGTGGCGGCGACGTACGGGATTCCCTGGAACCATTCGGGCAGCTCCGCCTCGGTGAGGTCCTGTCCGAGCACGGCGTCGAACACGTACGGCATGGTCGTCCGTGTCCCGCCCTCGCGCCGGGCGAGTTCGCGCAGCACGCGTACACCGTTGAAGGCGCGGTGCTCGAAGTCCCGCCAGAACTGGTCCTGCAGGTCGGCGATCTGGGCGCCTACCGAGGCCTTGGCATCCAGGTCGACGGCCACCAGTACCTGTGAGGTGTATTCGCCGATGACGCGGTCGATGTCGGGATGGACCGGGAGCCGGTCGTTGACCGTGACGTTCAACGTGAACGCCTCACTCGCCGACCAGCCCCGCAGCACAGCCGCGTACGCCCAGCACAGCACCATCGACGGCGTCAGACCACCCGCCAGAGCCCGCCGCCGCAACCGCCCCCACCGCTCGGGCGACAACTCCACCGACCTCGACGAGAACCGCGCGGCCCCCACCGACTCAGGACTCACCCGCAACGGCACCTCCGGCGCCCCCGGCAACTCCCCCAGCCGCCCCAGCCAGTACTCCCGCGCCGCCACGAACCCCACCGACTCCTCGACCCGCTCCAGAGCCCCCACATAATCCCGGAACGAAACCCCTGGGACCGGGCCGGGTTCACGGCCCGCGTCGATGGCCAGCCACTCGCCCAGGAGCTGCCGGATGCCCGGCGCATCGGCGATCATGAGGTCCATCGCCACATGGATCCTGGTGCGATCTCCCTCCAGCCGCGTGGTGGCGATCTCGAACAGCGGCCACTGCTCCGGGGCTCGCACCCGTCCCGCGACGGCTTCGCGGATCCCTGCCAGCCTGTCGTCGCGCTCCTGCGGCTCGCACGAGCCCAGGTCATGGCGTGCGAACAGGTACGCGGGGGTCGTCGCCAGGATCCGCTGCCGGCCGTCGTCGGTGAAGACCGCGCGCAGCATGTCGTGCCGCTCCACCACCGCGTTCCACGCCGCCTCCAGGCGCTCCACGTCGAGCGAGACCGCGTCGATCTCCGCGTAGAACGCCGCGGGTACGTTGCCCAGCGGGAAGAAGTCGCCACGGCCCAGCAAGTACGCCTGCTGCAGATCCGTCAGCGCGAACGGCTCGAAGCGTCCTTCGGTATCGGGGACCAGAACCGTGCCCGAGGATTCCGTCGGCGCTGCGCCGTCCAGCAGTTCGAGGATCTTGTCGGCCAGCTCGCGCGCGCAGACCGGGTGCCGGAGGGTCCAGAGGCCCGGCTCGACGCCCAGGCGTGCCTCGACCACGACGTTGAGCTCCACCGCGATCAGCGATTCGAGCACGGCGGGGGTCTGGGCGTCGGAGTGCTCGTCGAGGGTGCCGCTGCGGATCAGGAATCCCAGCAGCGCCTGGGACAGCAGGGCATGTCTGCCGGCCGCGTCCGGCTCACGCAGCAAGGCCTGTGCGAACTCCGGGTCGGTCAGATCGGTTCCCATACCGTCACGAGCCGGCTGATTGATCACGTGGGTCTCCTCGAACGCGCGGACATCGGGCACTGCCGCTCGACGTTCGCCGCGCGAGGCCGAAGTGGCATCGCCCGTCGGGGCAGATCGTTCGAGGATGGCCTCATGGCTACCCCCGTCCGGACTGCGGAAGTGGTCCACCGGGGTGACCGTTCGCCCGTCCGCCGCCCGCCGCCGGCGTCCTAGGTTCAGGTCACCCAGTAGCCGATCCCGGAGGTGTCCGTGCCGTCGAAGCCCGTGAACCGAGCCCATGTACAGTCGTTCATCGCGACGGAGGCCACGGGGTTCTCCATCATCGAGGGGCTGCTCAGGGCTCCCGCCGGCGCGGGACTCGCCGTGCTCGACGACGACCTGAGCCCCCGGTACATCCCGTACGGCGAGCTGGCGGAGCTTGCGCAGATGGCGGCCAAGGCGCTGCGCGCGCACGGGGTCGCGCCGGGGGACCGCGTCTGCCTGCTCTCGCCCACCACCAAGGACCTGCTGATCACGCTGTTCGGCATCTGGCGTCTCGGCGCGGTTCCCGTGGTGCTGCCGCGCCCGCGCCGAGCGGACGCCGAAGCGTTCGTGGAGGAGGTGCGGCGCAGGGTCAAGGCGGCGGCGCCCATGCTGCTGGTGACCACCGAGAAGAGCGCCGCTCTCTTCGCGGCACGGATCCCCGTGCCTGCGGTGAGTCTGCGAGTGCTGCGGGAAAGCACGAACGGTACCGGCCAGACGCCTCCCATGCCTGATCCGGACAGCATCGGCCTGCTGCAGTTCACATCGGGCACCACAGCGGCCTCGCGTGCTGTTCCGGTCACCCAGGCGCAGCTCATCGGCAATATCGCGGCGGCGGGCGAACGGGCCGGTTTCGGCCGCGGCGACACCTTCGTCAGCTGGCTTCCGCTCTACCACGACATGGGAATCGTCTCATTGTCGGGGATCGCGGCCGGCGGGGCGAGCGTGGTCATGATGGCGACCGAGACGTTCGTACAGCAGCCCAGCTGCTGGTTGCGGACCATCAGCGACTACAAAGGAACGTTCACCGCGGCCCCCAACTTTGCGTACGGCCTGGCGGCCAAGGTCCAGGAACTCCGGCCCGCGGCGCTCAACCTGTCGACCCTGCGCATCGCGATCAACGGCGCCGAGGCGATCGACGCCGACGGCCTTGCACGGACCCAGGGCGTTCTCGGGCGCTACGGATTCGGTGAGCACGCGATGTGTCCGATGTACGGCCTCGCCGAGGCGACGCTCGCGGTGTCCGGCAGCGATCACCGCACCCCGGTACGGGTCGTCGAGGGCGGTGGTGAGCGGCTCGGATCCGGCGAAGTGCGGCCGGGCCGCCCGCTGGTGAGCTGTGGGCCGACGGTACCGGGGACGGAGATACGCCTCGTCGGCGAGGCGGGAGAGACGCTGCCCGCGGGCGCTGTCGGCGAGGTGCTCGTCAAGGGCCCCGGCGTGACGCCCGGGTACTGGTCTGCCGGCGGGCACATCGACTCGGCCGACACGCACCGGGAAGGCTGGCTGGCCACGGGGGATCTGGGCTTCCTCGACGCGGGTGAGCTGGTCATCTGCGGGCGGATCAAGGACATGGTCATCGCGGGCGGACGCAATCTCTACCCCGAGGACTACGAGATGGTGGCCGAGCGGGTGCCGGGGGTACGCGCGGGCAATGTCGTCGCCTTCTCCCTGCCGGGACAGGAGCGCATGGTCGTCCTCGCCGAGGGCCAGGGCGACAGCGCGCGCGTGGACGCACTGGCACGCGGGGTGATGGACGCCCTGCGCGAGACCACCGAGCATGCACCGCACGAAGTACTGCTGATCAAGCCCGGGACGCTTCCGAAGACCTCCTCCGGCAAGCGCCAGCGGCGGGCCGCTCGGGTCATGTACGAGAACGGCGAGCTCGACGTCCTGACGTCGGTGCGATGACGCGCACCTCCGTATCTCCGTATCTCCGTATCTCCGTATCTCCGGAAGATGGGTAACCCATGCCCCCTGTGTCCTCCCCCTCCTGGGTCGTCCGCACTGCCGTGGACGTCTCGCCCCAGGCGCTCACCCTCGTGTGCGTTCCCCATGCGGGGGCCGGGCCGGGCGTGTACCGCGCCTTCGCCCAGCGGCTCGCCCCGCATGTGTCACTGCTGCTGGTTCATCTGCCAGGTCGGGAGTCACGGCTCGGTGAAGCCCCGCTCTCCACCGTGTCCCAGGTTGTTCAGGCCGTGATGCCCCGCCTGGTTCCCGAACTGCCTGGAAGATTCGCGCTGTGGGGGCACAGTATGGGCGGGTACGTGGCTTTCGAGCTGGCTCGCGTACTGGAGGCCCGGTTCGGACTGCGGGCGGAGGCGCTGGTCGTGTCCGGCTGCCAGGCTCCGCGCGTGACCGGGCGCACTGAACTGCCGCAGCGCCGCGCTTTGAGTGACAGGGAACTGTGGTCGAGCGCTGCTGAGTTGAACGGCATACCCGACGAGGTGTTCCACAACCGGGCCATGCGTGACCTGTTGCTGCCGACCCTGCGGGCGGACTTCGCGGTCTTCGAGACGTACGAGTACCGCTCTGGCGCCTCGCTCGGCTGCCCGCTGTACGCGTTCGCAGGCCAGGACGACGCCGAGGCGGCGGCAGCGGATATGCGGGCGTGGGAGGAGGAGACGCGGGACCGGTTCTCCCTCACCGAGCTGGCGGGCGGGCACTTCTTCCATCTGGACGATGTGGCGGGGTTCAGTGAGCGGTTGACCGCTGCCCTGTACGGCCGCGCGATTGTCGGCTGAGGCCCGAGCGGTTGCTGCACGGTGGTTTCGCTCCGCCGCTCGGCGGGGCGGAGCGAAACCACGTGGAACGGCTATGCGCCCGCGGCTCGCTTGGGATCCACGAGCTCCAGCCGCATGCCCAAGGCGACGGCCATGGTTCGGTTGTGGCATCCGAGTTTGATCAGGATGTTGGCAACATGACGCTTCACGCCGTGCTCCGTGATCCGCATGCTCTTGGCGATCTGCCGGTTACTCAGTCCGGTCGACATAAGGTGCAGAGTGTCGAGTTCACGGGCGCTGAGCGGCGGCCGTGCCGGGTTGCGCGACGCGCCCGCGCGGCCGGCCGCCATCGCCAACAACTCCCGGATGCCGCCGTGCGAGACGGGGACCATTCCGCGGCGCAGTGCGGCCAGCAGGTCGGCGAGGGAGGTGACAGAGAGGTCATTCTCCCGCAGTACCGCGTCGATCGGCAGTCCGGCGGCGGCGTGCAGCGCGTCGGGGTCGAGGTCACCGACCAGCAGCACCAGGCGCGTGCGCGGCCGGGAGAGCAATGGATCGAGGGTGTGCGCACCGCCCGGCAGCGCCCCCACCGAAAGTAACACCGTGGCATGGGCCGGCAGTTCTTCAACGCGCACCTCCTGAGCCCTCGCCACCGCGACCACGGGGAGATCGGGAGCGGCCTCCTCCAGCATGCGCTGGAGTCCCATCCGGGTCACCGTGTGCGGTTCGACAAGGACCGTGACGGCGTCCTGGTGGACATGGGACGAGGCCATCACAGCGATATCTGACATCGACCCACCTCCATCACGATGCGATGAAACGCCTGCCGCGACGACCGGCTGACGATGAGTGGATCTGCCGCGCGGCCGGACCAACACCCGTACACGCAGTCCCCGTTATTCACTTGGCCCCCCGAGGAAGAACTATGGGTATGCAACATACTGCGGTCATGTACTATGGATCGCAGTAGTGTGATGTGTCAAGGAATCTACGCTCCGTCAACGACGGCTACCGAGGGGGAACGCTTCGATGGATTTCGACGTCGTAGTGGTCGGAGGGGGCGCGGCGGGCGTCGACGCCGCCGCGGAGGTCCGCCGCCGGGCTCCGGAGGCGAGCGTCGCTCTCATCAGCCCCGAGCGCGACCTCCACTACCGCCCCTGGCTGGTCTACCTCCCGGCGGCGGCCGTCCCTGAGACCGACCTCTCCATTCCGCTTTCCGGGATCGCGTCCACCCACGGCTTCCAGCACATCCAGGACTCGGTCCACGAGGTGCGTCCGAAGGCGGGTGAGGTCACGCTGTCCACCGACGGCCGACGCGTCACCTACCACCGGCTCATCCTCGCCCCCGGAGCGCCGGCTGACCGCGACCGCATCCCGGGAGCCGCCGAGCACGCGCTCTACCCGTGCGACCGGGGTGACGCCGGCGAACTCGTCCGCCGGCTGCGGGAGCCGACGACGGGCACAGTCGTGTTCCTCCTCACCGGTGAGCGCATCGGCCCCGGCCTCGAGTACGCCGGCTGGAGCGCACGGGCGGCACGGGACGCGGGACGCGGGTCCGTCAAGGTGGTCGTGGTCGAGGACGGCGACGCCATGGACCGCCAATTCGGGGTTCAGGCCGCGGACCGACTCGTCTCGACCGCGGGGACACTCGGAATCGAAACGGTCCGGCACGCGCGGGTCGAGCGAGTCGAGAGCGGCAAGCTGGTTCTCGCCTCCGGCGCGATCGGCGCGGACATCGTGTGCGTCACCAGCCCGCTGCGCGGGCCGGATCTGGGCCTGCCGGCGGAACTGCTGGACGCGCGCGGCATGCTGAAGGTCGATGCGACGCTGGCCGTCCCGCAGTACGCCGGCATCTTCTCGGCAGGCGACTTCGCCGACGTCCAAGGGCTGGGCCTGGAGCTGCCCAAGACATGGATGATGGCCCGTCTCCAAGCGGTGACGGCCGCCCGCAACGCCGTCGTGTCGCTCAGCGGCGGGCGTCCGGCCGCGCTCGACGCACGCAAGGCGGCGCGGATGGCGGCGATCTCCATGCCGGACGTCGGCGGCCGGACGGTGTTCGTACGCAACCGGAAGCCCGTGCTCGCGGGTAGCTGGCCGCTGCGCATGCGCTATCGCGTGGACGCCAAGTACCTGTCCCGCTACCGCACGCGCCCCGGCGCCACCCGCCCGGCGCCGTAGCGGACAACGGGTGGGCCGGTTGCCGCGGGACGCGTAGGCCTCGTCCCCGGCGACCGCGCCGGGGACGCACGGCGTCCGAGGCGAGCACCACGCCGTGCGCGAAACCGGCACAGCCAGCTGAGACGTCGAAGGCCACCGCCCGTGGAGCCGATCCGGTCCGCGATCTCAGTGGCGAGCTGCGTCGACGCCCTGACCGGTGCCGGGGTCGGTCACCGGCAGGTCGCCGCGCTGGCGATCGGCGCCGCCGTCGACATCGACTCCTTCTATGACGCGCTGGTCCCGGCCCCGTGCACGAACTCCACGCTGCTGGTGCTGTCCCTCGACGGCAAGGGCGTGGTGATGAGGCCGGACGCGCTGCGCGAGGCCACCGCGAGGGCAGCCGCCGCCAAAGGCGGCAACAAGCTGGACAAACGGCTGTCGGCCGGGGAGAAGAACGGCCGCAAGCGGATGGCCACGCTGGGCACCGTCTACGATGCCGAGCCGGTACCGCGCGACATCGACGACATCATCGCCGACGCCGACGACGAGAGGGCCACCGACGGGGCCGATCCCCCGGCCCGCCCCGAAAGCCCGCTCCAAACGGCTGTGCGGCTCGGTCACCGCCCTCGGCAGCGCGCACCTGCGGAGGACAACGAGTCGACGGAGAGGCGGCGATCGGCCGTCATGGTTGTCCCGTAACGGCGGGGCGCAAGTGAGATGTCTCTCAGGCCGTCAGTGTGCTCGCGACCACTGACGACGACCGCGGCAGCCCAGTAACGCACATCTGGACCTGCCCCGGGCGGGCGGCGACCACCGGCGGGTGCTGGCTGTGCTGAGATTCCCGGAAGGAAACGGCTGACCCCGGGCGCTCGCCGATGGCCCGGCCGACGCCGGGGCGGCGAAGAGGTTGGTGTGGGGGGCCGACGGAACCGGGTAACGTCTTTGTCATGTTCTTCCAGACGCCGATTTACGAGTGAGAGCGTGATGGGCCCCTGCTGACGTCCTTCGACGTCGCCGCGCCCGTCCCCCACCGACGAATCCGTAGATCACTTCACATCATTACCGGGAGAACCCGTGACCGTGAGCAAGAACATCAACAACCCCGTGGGCCAGGGCGGCGGCCAGCGCAAGAGGCTGTCCCGCGCCGAACGGCAGAACAACGGTCCGCACCGCAACCTCGACCGCCAGGGTGCAGCCGACCAGAAGGCGGAGCTGGTGCGCAAGATGCGCGAGAAGGCAGGCGCAGCTGAGGGCGCCGGGCAGACGGGCGACGACACGGCACAGAGCTGACGCACCGCCGCCGCAGGGCGGCACCGCACGGGGCAGGGCCCGGACCGCGACGCGCGATCCGGGCCCTGCTGCCGTACCGGGGCCCGCCTCAGGCCCGGGTCCCCAGGCGCGGCCGGGTCCGATGCCTGGAACGCGGAGGCGTGCCACGCGCCCGGCCTCGACCGGCCCCCTGGAGCGCTGCCATCGCAGGTACGCGTACCGCGGGGCCCTACGACCTGGCCGGCCACGCCGACGTACGGCTGATGCACGAGCGGGTGATCCGCGAGGCGCAGACTCCCGAAGACCTGCACGCCCACCTCAATGCCGACGTGCTGCTAGTACTCCAGCCGAAGCGGGTCACTGATCAGCTTCGCGTGGGTGGCGCGGTCGCCCTGAGGTGCTTGATGTTGACCACCGAGGCCTTGGCCAGTGCCAGGGGGTTCAGGAAGCGCAGGGGGCCGATCAGGCGGGAGCCGAAGAGGTGCATGTGACGGGCCAGTGATGCGTCGAGCGTCGCCGCCGAGAACATCAGGCGTTCCACGGGGTTGAACGGGCGGGACCTGGCGAAGTCGACGGCCAGCAACTGGTGGCCGGTCAGGCGGCGGCGGTGCCTGCGGGCGTAGAGCGCGAGTGACCTGTCGAGGTCGCCCCGGCCCGTCGCCGCCGCCGCGGTCGCCTCCGTCAACCAGTGCGCGGACTGCAGAGCCCACCCGCAGCCCACTCCCCACAGGGGATCGCCGGTCAGGGCGGCGTCGCCGATGAGCGCGATGCCCGGTGCGGTCGGCTTGCGGGTGTGGAGCGGGTAGTCGACCATGCCGGTGATCTTCGTGATCCGCTCGGCGGCGTCGATGGGCGGCGCCTCCGGGAGGGCGCGTACGAAGGCGGCGAAGCTGCCCTCCAGGTCTTCCCTGAAGGCCGGCAGCCGCTTCTTGTCCGGGAGCACCGCGAGGACCGTCACCCCGTCGTCGTTCGGGAACGCGTACGCCATGTCGGGCTCCAGGAACCAGGCATGACTGACCCCGCCGGGCAGCGGAAGGTCGCGGAAGTGCGCGAGATAGCCGAACCGGCCGTTCTCGTACCGTCGAGCCGGCACCTCGGCGAGCTTCGCCACGGCCGAGTCCTTGCCGTCGGCGCCGACCACCAGACGGGCCCTGATCTCGCGCTCGCCCTGCGGGGACGACGCGCGCACCCCGACGGTTCGCCCGGCGTCCCGGACCAGTCCGGTCACCTGATGGCCGAGGAGCAGATCGACGCCAGGGGTCTGCGCCGCGTGGGACCTGATCAACGGGTCGAGGGTGCTGCGCCGGATGTTGTACCCGTACGGGAGCTCGGGGCCCGCCGGTGCGGACCTCGGCTCGATCCAGCCCCAGCGGGTGTGCCAGCGGGCCGCGTTACGGACGGCTCCCGCCTTCTCGAGAGCGGGGATCAGGCCGAGTTCGTCCAGCACCGGGTACGCGCAGGCCGTGAGGGAGTGGGTGCACAGCACCTTGTACGCCTCGGGGTCCGAGCGGCGTTCCAGCAGGGCGACGCGGGCACCGCGTCGAGCGAGCAGGATCGCCGCGGCGCTGCCGGCGAGGCCGGCTCCGCTGATGACGACGTCGTAGTCCTGTACCGCACTCTCAGGCGTGGCCATGCGCTGAGCGCCCCCTCGGGATGTCGGTGCCGTTCGTGGGAGTGGTGAAGGTGCCGTGCCGTGCCGTACGCCCCCGCTGTCAGGCGCATGACCAATCTAATCGGCCCATGAGCCGCATGGTGTGCGATCAGGCCTCCCGGACACCTGCCCCTCAGGCACACCCGGCCACCTGGAAGTGGGCTGGTCAGGGTGGCGCGAGGGGCGAGAGAGCCCGTCCGGGCTCGATTCGCAGGATCCTCCGGCGGGCGCTAGGCGCGCCGGGTGGCGACCGTGCCCAGGACGCGGAGGTGCGGGCGGGCGTCGGCGGTGGGGTGGCTGATCTCCACGCGGACGCCGTAGACCTCGGCGATCAGGGGTGCCGTGAGGACCTCGCGCGGGGCGCCGGCGGCGACCACCCGCCCCTCGGCGAGCATGACGATCGTGTCGCAGTACATCGCGGCCAGGTTCAGGTCGTGGAGCGCCACGACGGTGGTGATCCGCAGGCTCGTCACCAGGTCGAGCAGTTCCAACTGATGCTGGATGTCGAGGTGGTTGGTGGGCTCGTCCAGGAGGAGTTCGCGCGGCTCCTGGGCGAGGGCGCGGGCGATCTGGGCCCGTTGGCGTTCGCCGCCGGACAGGGTGTGCCAGGGCTGGTCCGCGCGGTCGGTGAGGCCGGTGCGGTGCAGGGCGTTCCGTACCGCCTCCTCGTCCGCGGCGGAGGCCGGACTCCAGGCGCGGCGGTGCGGGATACGGCCGAGACGTACGACGTCGGCCACACCGAGCTCGACGAGCGTGTCGGCCTGCTGCTCGACGACCGCGACCCGCCGGGCGACGTCCCGCCGCCGCAGGTCGTGGAGCGGGTCGCCGTCGAGGCGGACCACGCCGGAAGCGGGGGCGAGGACGCCGCAGAGCAGCCTCAGGAGGGTCGACTTCCCGGAGCCGTTGGGGCCGAGGAGACCGGTCGTGGTGCCGGGTTCGGCGGTGAGGGTGACGCCGTCGAGGATCAGCCGTCCTGCGGCGGTCCGTGTGACGCGGTCGGCGCTGAGTGTCATCGGCGGGCGCTCCGGCTCCGGTACAGGACGAGGACGAAGGCGGGTACGCCGACGAGCGAGGTGACGACCCCGACCGGCACTTCCTGCGGTTCGAGGACGGTACGGGCGAGGGTGTCGACCCAGACGAGGAAGACGGCTCCGCCGAGCGCGGTGACGGGCAGCAGCCGGCCGTGCCCCGGCCCGACGAGGGCGCGTGCGGCGTGCGGCAGGACGAGGCCGACGAAACCGATCGCGCCGGCCGAGCTGACGAGGGCCGCGGTGAGCAGGGCGGTGGCGCAGAGCAGCACGAGCCGGGTCCGGGCGACCCGTACACCGAGGGTGGCCGCCGCGTCCTGGCCGAAGGCGAAGGCGTCCAGCGTACGGGCGTACCCGAGGCAGACGGCGAGCGTCGGGACCAGGACGGCGAGGCACAGCCATACGTCGGTCCAGCCGGCGCCGCCGAGCGAGCCGAGGAGCCAGAAGAGGACGCCGCGGGTCGTCTCGGCGTCGGCGGAGGTGACGACGACGAACGAGGTCAGCGCGGAGAACAGCTGCATGGCAGCGACACCGGACAGGACGACCCGGTCGGTCGTACCGCCGAGGACATGGCTCAGCAGGAGCATCGCGGCGAAGGAGCAGAGCGCGCCGGCGAACGCGCCCGCCGAGACGGAGAGGGCTCCCCCGCCGACGCCGAGGACGACGACCACGACGGCCCCGGTCGACGCCCCGGAGGAGACACCGAGGACGAAGGGGTCGGCGAGCGGGTTACGCAGGAGGGACTGCATCACGGCGCCGCAGAGCGCGAGTCCGGCGCCGCAGACGGCGGCGAGAAGAGTGCGCGGGAGCCGCAGGTTCCAGATGATGCCGTCCCTGATCGGGCTGAGGCCCGAGGGTTCCCCGCCGAGGTGGGAGGCGACGACGGACAGGACGTCGCCGACGCCGATGTCGGCGGGGCCGATGGTGACCGCGACGGCGAGGGAGAGGACCAGGGCGACGCACCCGAGCGCGAGGTGCGCGAGGGTACGGGTCATCGGGTGGGGTGGTGGCGGCGCAGGCCGGCGGCGAGCTGCTCGATGCCCTCGACGGTACGGATCGTCGGGTTCATGGCCTGGCCGCTGAGGAGGACGTACCGCTTGTTCCGTACGGCGTCCATCGTCTTCGTCACGGGGTGGGACTCCAGGAACTCGATCTTCTTCGCCGCACTCTCCCCGGACTGCGCCTTACGCGTGAGGTCACCGATCACCAGGATGTCGGGGTCACGGTCGGCGACCGCCTCCCAGCCGATCTGTGGCCATTCGTCGGTGGTGGAGTCGAAGACGTTCTTCACCCCGGTCTCCCGGGTGATGACCCCGGGTGCGCCACAACAGCCCGCCATGTAGGGGGACTCGGAGTCGGAGAACCAGTAGAGGACGCTGACGCCTTGCGCGTCGAGCCCCTCGGTGGCCTTCGCGACGCGGCCCTTGAGCTCGGCGACGAGCGCCTCACCGCGCTCCTCGACGCCGAACACCCGGGCCAGGTCGCGGACTTCGCCGTAGACGGCCTCCATGGTCAGCGGCTCGGTGCGCTTGCCGTCGCCCCCGCCGCTGTTGTCCTTGCCCTGGCAGTCGGACGGGGAGAGGTATGTGGGGACGCCGAGCTTCTCGAACTGCTCGCGGGTGGCCACGCCACCCTTGGCGAGAGTGGAGGCGAACGAGGCCGCCACGAAGTCGGGTTCGGTGTCGAGGACCTTCTCGAAGGAGGGGTAGTTCTCGGCGAGCCGCGGGACGTCGGCGGCGGCCTTCTCCAGGCCCTTCATCACCGGGTCGGTCCAGGTCGCGGTGCCGACCATCCGGTCGGCGAGGCCCAGGGAGAGCATGATCTCGGTCGTGCCCTGGTTGAGCGAGACCGCCCGGCGGGGGCCGCCGCCCGCGATCTCGACCGTACGGCCGCAGTTCTCGACCGACCGTGGGCCGGTGGCGGCCGAGGAGTCGCCCTTGCCCGCGCCGGCGCTGCCGGCGCCTCCGCCGCCACCTCCGCAGCCGGTCAGCAGCAGGGCTCCGGAGAGGAGCAGGGTGAAGGTGCGGGCGGCTGGGCAGGCGAAGGCCACGGCTCTTCCTCGGCGTCGAGGGCCCATGCGCGGGGCCCGTGTCGTACGGATACCGCCAGCAGGTCTTCGGACTCGGGATCACCCGGACGGAGCGCCTTCCCGGACCGGCTCCCCGGTCCAGTGGCTTCGTGCCCCGCCCGTCACCCTCACCGCTGCGCGTCAGCTCCGGATTCGCACCGGATTCCCTGACTCCGTACGTCACGCACGTGAGTTCGACTGGCTACGGCAAGCTACCACAGCGTCCGATCGGGCCCACCGGGGCGCGGTCGGGGCCGTACGGGCGCGTTGGCCCAGGCCGTGCGGGCGCGTGGTGCAGGCCGTGCGGGATACTGCGGGCATGCGGATCTCAGCCAGGGCGGACTACGCGGTACGTGCCGCGCTGCAGCTCGCCGCGTCGCGGGACGACGAGCCACTGAAGGCGGAGGCCATCTCCGAGGCGCAGGACATCCCCCACAAGTTCCTCGAAGGCATCCTGAACGACATGCGCCGGGGCGGTCTCGTGGTGAGCCGGCGGGGCGGCAACGGCGGCTACCGACTGGCGCGGCCCGCCGAGGCCATCAGCATCGCGGACGTCATACGCGTCGTGGAGGGACCGCTCGTCTCGGTGCGCGGCGTCCGGCCCCCGGACCTCACGTACACAGGTCCCGCCGAGTCGCTCCTGCCGCTGTGGGTCGCGCTGCGGTCCAACGTGCGCGAGATCCTCGAAGGCGTCTCGCTCGCCGACGTGGCGACGGCACAACTGCCTGCCGAGGTGACGGAGCTGGCCAGCGCCCCGGAGGCCTGGACCAATCCCTGAGACGGTTCCGTCCGGCATGTGAACACCCTCTTGGGATGGCCGTCTCGTTCTGCCACGATCCCTATCAGCCAGGTAGGAGAACTAGGGATCCCGGGAGGGTGGCGGCAGTGCCCATGCGAACGTTCGACCGCGTGGACCGCCTGTCGACCCTGCTGACCTCCCGTCGCCACATCGACCTCGGCCGTCACTCCAGCGCCATCTGTCGCGCCGCCTGACGCTCAGCGCCGCCCCGCGCAGCCGCCTTCCCGGCTTGCCCGCCCCGCTGTCCGTACGTACGCACCTTCCTGCTCGCCCAGCACCCGAGAGGACACCTCTGTGTCTGCCGCCAGACCGTTCACCACCCTGCGTACCGTCGCCGCCGTAGCGGCGCTCCCCCTGCTGCTCGCTTCGTGCGGCTACGGCTCCGATGCCGCGACCGACGAGAAGAAGGTGGCCGCCGAGGGCGCGAAGCTCTCGACGGAGTCGGTCCGCGTCGGCTACTTCCCGAACCTGACCCACGCCACCGCCCTCGTCGGCGACCAAGAGGGCATCATCCAGAAGGAGTTGGGCGGGACGCAGCTGAAGGTCTCCACCTTCAACGCCGGCCCCTCCGAGATCGAGGCGCTGAACGCGGACTCCATCGACATCGGCTTCATCGGCCCCTCCCCCGCGATCAACGGCTACACCAAGTCCAAGGGCAAGAACCTCCGGATCATCGGCGGTTCGGCCTCCGGCGGCGTGAAGCTGGTCGTCAACCCCGAGAAGATCCGGACCCTGGACGACGTCAAGGGCAAGCGGATCGCCACCCCGCAGCTCGGCAACACCCAGGACGTCGCCTTCCTCAACTGGATCTCCGAACAGGGCTGGAAGGTCGACGCCCAGAGCGGCAAGGGCGACGTCTCCGTCCTCCGCACGGACAACAAGGTCACCCCCGACGCCTACAAGTCCGGCTCCATCGACGGCGCCTGGGTACCGGAACCGACCGCCTCCAAGCTGGTGAGCGAGGGCGGGAAGGTCCTTCTCGACGAGTCGTCGCTGTGGCCCGACAAGAAGTTCGTGATCACGAACATCATCGTGTCGCAGAAGTTCCTCGGCGAGCACCCCGACGTCGTCGAGGCCGTACTGCGCGGCTCGGTGAAGACCAACGAGTGGATCAACGCCAACCCCGACAAGGCCAAGGCATCCGCCAACGCCAAGCTGAAGGAACTCACCGGAAAGCCCCTGGGCCCCAAGGTCATCGACAGCGCCTGGCCCTCCATCCAGTTCACCGCCGACCCGCTCGCCGCGACCCTCCAGGCCCAGGCCGACCACGCCGTCAAGGCAGGCCTCCTCAAGCAGCCCGACCTGAAGGGCATCTACGACCTCGGGCCGCTCAACAAGATCCTCAAGGCCGCGGGCAAGCCGGCGATCGGCGACGCCGGCCTCGGTGTCGATGGCTAGCTCTTCCGGACGTCCTTGACGAAGACGACGCCGTCGCTGTCCGCCAGGTGGGCCGGGTCGAGCGGGGCGTAGCCGAACCAGGGGGAGACGCGGGGCGCCGGCCGCGTATCGCCCAGGGCGGTGGCGAGGCGCCGGGCGTCGATGACGCAGCGGTCGCCCGGGAGCGCGTACAGGAGCCCTTCGAGGGTGTCCACCGGCGGCGCGTCCACTCCCTGGTGCCGGATCGTGCCGAGGGCGGTGGCCACGAAGGCGTACTCCTCGCCGAGCCGGGTGCTCACCAACGCACCGGCGCTCCACCACTCCACCGGCCCCTCCCACATCCGCATCGTGCTCTTCTCCCGCTGGAGATGGGAGTTGTGGGCGTACACCAGCACCGGGCCTCGTGCGGCGACGGCGAGGAGGTTGTCGGCCATCATCTGGTCCCGTACGCCCAGCAGCCGGGGCATGCGGGCCGGTGAGGTGTCGGCCATCCAGTGGTGGTAGCGGAGCAGGCCGGTCGCGGTACGCGCGGACAGCCGCGCCCGGTCCCAGTCCTCCCGCGAGGTCGCCGTGCGGAGATGGGGCGTCCGCTCGTCGAGCAGCGCCCCCAAGTCGTCGGCGATCAGCCGTAGTTGACCGGCCTCGGCCGACTGTCCCGCGGACCGGGCCGGGTCCATCATCGCGGCGGGTTCGGTCCACCGGTCGTCGGCGCCGAGCAGGCGGTCGAGTGTCTCCGCCGTACAGGGGAGCAGGTCCGCGTCCACCTGGGCCGCGAGGTAGCCGTGGAGGGCGGTGAGGGCCTGGCGGGGGCTCGCGGCGGCGGTGATCTCCAGCGGGCCGTCGAAGCCGGCGAAGCGGAGCCGCTCGGACGCGGGCCGGCCGTCGGCGTCGGCGCGGACGTTGTGGGCGCGCATCCAGCGCACGAGCTCGCGGTTGGCCGCGGAGGCGCCCCAGCCGTGGCTGAATCCGTGCTCCATGACCTCGTCGAGGGTCCCCGTGCCCGAGGTGACGTGGTCGTCCACGATCAGACCCCGCAAGCAGTCGCTCTCGAGCGCGATCGTCCGGTAGCCCTCCTGCTCGACGAGCTGCCGGAAGAGCTCGTTGCGCAGGTGCAGCAGGTCGTCCTCGCCGTGGGTCGGCTCGCCCAGGGCGAGCAGCCTCGGCCGGGACGGAAGCAGCCTCATGACGGCGGCCGCGTCGACGGGATGGGCGGTGTCCTGGATGTCGGTAGCCATGCCTTCAACGGTATCGTTGAACCTGCGATTGAAACTTTCGCGCGATATCCGCAGGTGCATGGGACGAGCATGGGACGAAACCTTCAAACCGACGGGCGACTCAGGCCGGTCGATCTGGCGCGCGGGCACGGTCTGTCCACGCAGGCGATCAGGAACTACGAGGAGGCCGGCATCCTCCCGGCCGCCGACCGCACGCCCTCCGGCTACCGCGCCTACACGCCGCTCCACGCGGCGGCCCTGCGCGCCTTTCTCGCCCTGGCGCCCGGCCACGGCCACCGGACGGCGACGTCGATCATGCGGGCGGTGAACGGCGGCGCGGCCGAGGAGGCGTTCCGGCTCATCGACGAGAGCCACGCCCAGCTCCTCGACGACCGGCGGACCCTCCACGCCGTGGAGCGCGCGCTCAAGGACCTGGAGCCCATCGCGGAGCCAGGTCCGCCCGGGCCTTCCGGGCCTTCCGGGCCTTCCGGGCCTTCCGGGCCTTCCGGGCCTTCCGGCGAGACGTTCATCGGACCGCTGGCGGGGAAGCTCGGCATCCGGCCCGCGACGCTACGCAAATGGGAGCGCGCCGGACTCGTGCGCCCGCGCCGCGACCCGCGGACCGGGTACCGCGTCTACGACGAGGCCGACGTACGGGACGCCCGGCTGGCCCACCAGCTCAGGCGCGGCGGCTACCTCCTGGAGCAGATCGCCCCGCTGATCGCCCAGGTGCGGGCGGCCGGCGGCCTCGAGCCCCTGGAGGCCGCGCTGTCCGACTGGCACGGCCGGCTCTCCGCCCGTGGGCGGGCGATGCTGACCGGAGCCGCCGAGCTGGAGGCGTACCTCCGGCTCCGCGAGCGCGGCTGAGACTCCGGTACCCGGACCCCCGTACGCACCGCCCCCTCGTCCCTTTCTCCAGACGCCTTGCATTCGCGATGGAGGGACACACAGACTTGTTGCAGATGCCAGCTCCATCGCTCTACGGTGTCGCACATGCAGTCCTACACCATCGGGCAGGCGGCCCGTCTGCTCGGCGTCAGCCCCGACACCGCGCGGCGCTGGGCCGACGCCGGTCGCGTCGCGACCCATCGCGACGAGAGCGGCCGGCGGCTGATCGACGGCCGTGACCTGGCCGCGTTCTCCGTGGAGATCGCCCAGAGCGGCGGGGAGGACGAGGCGTCCTACACCTCGGCGCGCAACGCCTTCCCCGGGATCGTCACCGCGATCAAGCTCGGTGACGTCGCGGCCCAGGTCGAGATCCAGGCCGGTCCGCACCGGCTGGTCTCGCTGCTCACCCGCGAGGCCGTGGAGGAGCTGGGACTGGAAGTCGGCATGCAGGCCACCGCCCGCGTGAAGTCGACCAGCGTGCACATCGACCGCACCTGAGCCCTGACCGACCCTCACGCACTCTCCGAGCGCACCTCAGAGCGCACTTCCGAGCGCGCCCAAGAGCGCACCTCCGAGCGGCGGCGTCCGTCACCGGCGCGGCTCGTCACCTCACAAGGAGCCCACTCCATGCCCCGTAGGTTCACGTTCACCGGACGCCGGGCCGCCGCCGCCGTCGCCACCGCCGCATTGCTCCTCCCCCTCGCCGCCTGCGGCGAGGACGGGACCGCGAAGGACGCCGGCGCCTC
This sequence comes from Streptomyces sp. P9(2023), assembly GCF_032436795.1. NCBI lineage: Bacteria > Bacillati > Actinomycetota > Actinomycetes > Kitasatosporales > Streptomycetaceae > Streptomyces > Streptomyces sp. P9(2023). The sequence continues at coordinate 50,002 of NZ_JAUPWM010000036.1, read as the reverse complement.
CAAGGGCAGCGGCACGCCGCAGGCGAACCTGACGGTCCTGGCCGCCGCGTCCCTCACCGACGTCTTCAAGACGGCGGGCGCCGCGTACGAGAAGTCCCACCCCGGCACCAAGGTCACCTTCTCCTTCGCCGGCTCGCAGGAACTGGTCGCCCAGGTCGGGCAGGGCTCGCCCGCCGACGCCCTGGTCACCGCCGACACCAAGAGCATGGACAAGGTGAAGGCCGACACGGGCACCCCGGCGGTCATCGCCAGGAACCGGCTCGTCATCGCCACCGGCGAGGGCAACCCGCACAAGGTCGACGGGCTGAAGGACCTCGCGGACACCGAGCTGAAGGTCGTGCTCGCCGCGCCGGAGGTGCCGGCCGGCAAGTACAGCCAGAAGATCCTCGACGCCCAGAAGATCACGGTGAAGCCGGTCTCCCAGGAGCCGAACGTCCGCGCCGTGCTCAGCAAGGTCGACCTGGGCGAGGCCGACGCCGGACTCGTCTACAAGACCGACGCGGCGAGCGCCCAGGACAAGGTCGACGCGGTCGAGATCCCCGACGCGCAGAACGCGATCGCCGAGTACCCGGCCGCCACGCTCAAGGGCTCCAAGAACGCCGAGGCCGCCGCCGCCTTCGTCGCCTGGCTGTCCTCGCCCGAGGCCCAGAAGATCCTCCAGGACGCCGGCTTCCAGAAGCCGTAACCCCGGAAGAAGCCGAGGGGGTGGGGGCCGCCCGATCCGGGGGGACGGCCAGCCCCCACCCCCTCACCTCGAACCGACCCGCGGGAATCCAGCCATGAAACGAACCGGCAGCCGCCCCTCCGGCCCCCGCGCGCCCCTCACCCTGGCCGTCCCGGCCGTGGTGGCCGTGGCGTTCCTGCTGCTGCCGCTGGTCGGCATCCTCGTACGGACCCAGTGGGGCGAACTCGCCGACCACCTCGGCTCACCCGGGACGGTCGAAGCGCTGCGGCTCTCCCTGGTGGTGTCGTTCTGGTCGCTCGGCCTCTCCCTGCTCCTCGGCGTGCCGCTGGCCTGGCTGCTCGCCCGCGTCTCCTTCCCGGGCAAGGCGATCGTCCGCTCGCTGGTCCTGCTGCCGATGGTGCTGCCGCCCACGGTCGGCGGGGTGGCGCTGCTCCTGGCGTTCGGCCGCCGCGGGCTGCTCGGCCCCTGGCTGGAGAACACCTTCGGCATCACCCTCCCCTTCCACACCTCGGGCGCGGTCCTCGCCGCGACCTTCGTCGCGATGCCGTTCCTCGTCATCAGCCTGGAGGGCGCCCTGGGCGGGCTGCGGCCCCGGTACGAGGAGACCGCGGCCTCGCTCGGCGCCTCGCCGGTACGGGTCTTCTTCACCGTCACCCTGCCGATGGTGGCGCCCGGGCTGATCGCCGGCGCGGCCCTGACCTGGGCGCGGGCGCTCGGCGAGTTCGGCGCCACGATCACCTTCGCCGGGAACCTGCCCGGCACCACGCAGACGCTGCCGCTCCAGGTGTATCTGCTGCTCCAGGACGAACCGGAGGCGGCGACCTCGGTCTCCCTCCTTCTCCTCGTCATCGCGATGACGGTGCTGATCGCGCTCCGGGGCCGCTGGACGGGCGCGCCGTCCGACCGCCCACGCCGTGTCACGGCCCCGGTGGAGGGGGCCGCGGCGGACGTGCCCCCGCCCACGACGCCGCCGGCCGTCGACGTACCCCGGCGGGAAGCCTCCGGGCAGCAGTGGTCGCTGCACGCCGAGGTCACCGGCTTCACCCGGCTCTCCCTGGACGCCGCGCCCGGCACGACGATCGCCGTCGTGGGGCCGAACGGCGCCGGGAAGACCACCCTCCTGCGCGCGCTGCTCGGTCTCACGCCGCGCGCCCACGCCGCCCTCCGCCTGGGGGACGTCGAGGTCACCGACCTTCCGCCGCACCGCCGTCATGTCGCCTGGGTCCCGCAGGACGGCGCGCTCTTCCCGCATCTGTCGGCGCTCGCCAACACCGCGTACGGGCTGCGCGTCCAGGGGGTGCGCCGGGCCGAGGCGCGGCGGACCGCGCAGCTGTGGCTCGACCGGCTCGGCGTCGGGCACCTCGCCCACCGCCGCCCCGCCCAGCTCTCCGGCGGTCAGGCGCAGCGGGTGGCGCTCGCCCGTGCGCTGGCCGCGCGGCCCCGGCTGCTGGTCCTCGACGAGCCGCTGGCCGCCCTCGACCAGACCACCCGGGCCCATGTCCGCCACACCCTGCGCACCCATCTCCAGGAGTTCGACGGCGTCTGTCTGATCGTCACCCACGACCCCGTGGAGGCCGTCTCCCTCGCGGACCGGGTGCTCGTCCTCGACGAGGGCCGCGCGCTCCAGGACGACACCCCGGCCGAGGTGACCCGGCACCCGCGCTCCCCCTGGGTCGCCCGGATGCTCGGCCGCAACGCCTGGCCCGGCACCGCCACCACCGACGGCCTCGCGCTCGCCGGCGGCGGCACCCTCGTCGTCGCGGACCCGCTCCCGGCCGGCACGGAGGCCCTCGCCGTCATCGCCCCCGAGGCCGTCTCCGTCCACCGCGAAAAGCCCGGCGGCAGCCCCCGTAACGTCTGGCCCGGCACCGTACGGGAGATCACCGCGAGCGGCAGCCGCCTCCGCGTCCTCGTCACCTCGGACCTGGCCCCCGACCTGGTCGCCGAGATCACCCCGCAGGCGGCGGCCGACCTCGCCCTCGGCGACGGAACTCCCGTCTGGACGAGCGTGAAGGCCACGGAAACGACCGTCGTGGCCCTCTGAGCCCCTCGGCCGGGGACCGTCAGGCCGCCGGGTTCCCGTGCTCCGGGTTCCACTCCTCCGGGAGGGCGTCCCCGCACAGGGCGCAGACGTACTCCCCTTCTCTTAGGCTCTGTTCTCCCGAAGCCGCCGCGAAGTGACAAGCAACTCAGGGTGTCGATAGGACCTTGGCCTCTGCACGGGGTTCAGGAACCTCGCTGCCAGTGAGGGCTGCGAAGTCGGCGTGGGCCGCCGCGCGAGCGGCACGGCGAGCCGGGCTGGGCGTCACACTTCGGACAGGCGTGCTGTTCGACGTCGTCCGCGTCCGACCGGTCGGTCGGGAAAGGCCGCTGAGGGTCCGTCATGGGCCCGGATTTTCGCACCATGCAAGTCTCAGAAGGGGATCTGTCCCGCTTTTGAGTGAGAACGGGTTCTGAGGACGAATCGGGGATCGGCGGGAGTCCGGCGGCCCGCGATTGATCTTGCTCGCGCAAAGGACCGTTTGTGAGAGAAACGGCGAGCGGCTACGCCGCTTCTTGCTGGTCGGTCCGCCAGGAGAGGGCGACGATCAGCAGGCCGCCGCAGACGATGAAGACGTCGGCGAGGTTGAAGGTGGGCCACCAGCCGGTGTGCAGGTAGTCGGTGACCTGTCCGTCCGGGGCGCGGTCGATGAGGTTGGCGAGTGCGCCGCCGAGGACGGCGGCGAGCGCGATGTTCCACGGCCGGCGGGCGGTCCGGGCGGTGCGCCACAAGGTGATTGCGATTGCGGCCGTGATCAACCCGGTGACGGCGAGGACGGTCCAGGCCGGGGCGTCGGCGGCGAAGGAGAACGCGACACCGGGATTGAAAGCGAGCTGGAGGTCGAGTGGGCCGGCCTCGATGGGGGAACCCGGCAGGGTGCGCTCGGCCCACGCCTTGATGCCCAGGTCCGCCCCGGCGAGAAGGGAGGCCAGGGCCAGTAGCCTCAGCCGGCGCTTGAGAGCGCCTGATGGGGAGACGGCTGTGGTGGGGGCGGTGGCGGGCGCACTGCTCATCGTGCGGTCTCCTCGGGGGTGGCGTGGTGGGTTTCGTGGGTGGGGCACGGGTGGACGGCTTCGCCGGTCGTCGCCGGCAGGCTGTTCGAGCACGGGCCGCCTGCCGCGGCGGTCTTGCGTAGCCAGTGCCGCGACTTGCTTTCGCCGGTGGCGCTGAGCCGAGCAGGGCCTCCTGCGGGGGGGGCGGGGTCATCGCCCGCCTGGCACCGGTCTGGGTCTGTTCCGCTGTCTACCAGCCGACGCGGTCACAGCCATGGTGGTCCGAAGGTTCGACCTGCAAGGTCGCGTGGGCCACGCCGTGGCGGTCGCGGAGCAGGTCGCGGGCCTGGTCGAGGACGGCGTGGTTGTTGGCACCGTCGGCGGTGACCAGGTGGGCGGTGGCCACGTTCATGCCCGAGGTCAGCGTCCACAGGTGCAGGTCGTGGACGTCCTTGACACCGTCGACGGATGCCAGGTCGTCGGCCACGTCGGCCGGGTCCATGCCGGCCGGGGCATGCTGGCCGAGGACGGCGAAGACCTCCCGGCCCAGGGCGACGGCGCGTACGGAGATGAAGGCGCCGATGGCGAGGGCGATCACGGTGTCCCACACCGGCTGGCCGGTCGCGGCCACCAGCCAGCCCGCGACGATCACGCCGACCGAGCCCGCCGTGTCGGCCACGACCTCCATGTAGGCGCCCTTGACGTTGAGGCTCTCGGACGCGCCTGCGCGGAGCAGGAGCATCGCGACCAGGTTGACGGCGAGACCGATCGCTCCGACGACGAGCATCGGGCCGGCGGCGACCTCGGCGGAGGCGCCGATGCGGCCTATGGCCTCGATCACTACATAGACGGCGACGCCCAGCATCAGTAGGACCGACAGCAGGGAGGCGAACACCTCCGCGCGGTAGGAGCCGTAGGTGCGGCGGCCGGTCGTGTCCGGTCGGGTGGCGATGCGGGTGGCCACCAGCGCGGCGCCCAGGGCGACGACGTCGGCGGCCATGTGTCCGGCGTCGGACAGCAGGGCGAGCGAGCCGGACAGCAATCCGTAGGCCAGCTCGACGCCGAAGAACGAGGCGATCAGTCCGAAGGAGACCGCCAGCCGCCACCGGTGCCGGCCCGACGCGTGACCGCCCGCCCCGTGACTGTGACTGTGACTGTGGCCGCTCATGACCGCCGTCCTCCCCGGTTCTCGGTGTCCTTCCCCGCAGGGGAACACAGCGTGGGCCGAAGAGGCAAAGGCTGCACCGGTGCCCGTTGTCATGTCCGTTAACGACGCTCTGACCTGCGCAGATGTGCGACATGCGGGAGGAGGGGAGAGTGGCGCGTCGTGGCCGGCCGAAGACGGAGGCGGTCTTGGAGAGCGGGTGCCGCTCAGGCGCACGCCGCTTCAGCGGACGTGGCCGCTTCCCGTACGGCGCTGTTCGTCATCGTCCTGGCGATACGGATGAACGCCGCAACGGCGGGAACCCTGTTCACCCTGTCTGTCGCCGGGTCTGCGTGGGGCGGCCAGGGTGCCGCCGCCCCACGCAGGTCTGCTCAGGCCGGGGCCTGGGCCTGGGCCTGAGCAGGCTGGACGGTGTGCGCGTTGTGCTGGTCCGCCCAGTTCTGCAGGGTGCTCATGCAGGCGTGGTCGAGGTGACGCAGCCCAGCGAGGTTGAGCTCGACCGGACGGTCACGGGGCAGTTTCTCCAGGGCGTCCAGGATGGTCGGCAGCCGCAGGAAGGTCGCGTTGCCCACGATCCGGACGCGCACCGCACCGGCACCGGTGTCCTCGGCTTCGATGTGGACATGGGAGACCTCCCACGCGGCCTTGGCCACCGCAAGCAGCAGTCCGATCAGTACGCCTTCGAACATGTTGGTGACCAGGATCGCCCCCGCCGTGATGACCAGCACCACGGCCTCGCCGCGGTGTTGACGCCACAGCGGCCCCAGCTCCTTGACGGGCAGGAGCTTGAAGCCCGCGTGGATGAGGACGCCGGCGAGCGCCGCCACGGGGATCAGGCCGAGCGCGCCGGGCAGCAGGGCTGCGAACAGCAGCAGCCACACACCGTGCAGAACGCGGGAGAGCTTGGTGCGGGCGCCCGCCTGCACGTTCGCGGCGCTGCGGACGATCACCGCGGTCATGGGCAGCGCGCCGAGCAGTCCGCAGAGGGTGTTGCCCGCCCCCTGGGCCATCAGCTCCTTGTCGTAGTCGGTCTTCGGCCCGTCGTGGAGCCGGTCGACCGCCGCCGCGCTGAACAGCGACTCGGCCGAGGCGATGAGCGTGAAAGCAATGATCGTGGTCAGCAGGCCGATCTCGGTCAGCTGCCCGAAGTCCGCGAGGGCGGGCGGCTGGACGGCGTCCAGCAGACCGCTGACCTCGACCCGCTTGACGGGCAGGTCGAAGACGGCGGTCGCGGCCACCGCCGCGCCCACGGCGACCAGCGGGCCGGGCAGCATCTGCGCCTTGCCGGGCAGCTTCTTCCACACCGTCATGATCACGACGGTGCCGGCGCCGACACCGACCGCGGTAAGGGACGGGCCGGAGCCGACCACGTCGGCCAGCAGCCCGGGCAGCCCTGCGATGTTCGCAATTCCGCTGCCGGGCGCCTTCGAGTCGGCCAGCGTGTACAGCTGTCCGGCGATCAGGACCAGGCCGATGCCGGCGAGCATGCCGTGCACCACGGACAGCGAGATGGCCCGGAAGAACCGGCCCCACCGCAGGGCGCCGAGGACGAGCTGGAGCAGGCCGGCCGCAAGGACGATGACGCCGAGGGCGGGCACGCCGTACTCCTGCACGGCGGTGAAGACGAGCACGGTCAGACCGGCGGCCGGGCCGCTGACCTGGAGGCTGCTGCCGGGCAGCAGGCCGGTGAGCAGACCGCCCACGATGCCGGTGATCAGGCCGAGTTCGGCCGGGACACCGGAGGCGACGGCGACGCCCACGCACAGCGGCACCGCGACCAGGAAGACGACGAGGGAGGAGGTGAAGTCGGTGCGCAGCGCGCGCCGGAGGGATGAGATCTGTGAGGTCATGGCGTTCTTTCTGATGGAGGAAGGAACGTCGCGAAGTGGCGACCGGAGCGGACGGAGGGACCGTCGTCCGGTCGGCTCACAGGGGCTTGAAGGCGCGGCTGCCCGGCGCACAGGCCAGGACATCGCCGGTCTCGACGGTGTAGTACCAGGCGTGCAGGCGCAGCCGCCCCGAGGACAGGCGCCGGGCGACGCACGGGTAGCTGCGCAGATGGTCGAGCTGTGTCAGGACGTGCTGCTGCGTGACGGAGACCGGGTCCTGGCCGAGCCCGCGGGTCTGCCACGGCTCATCGCCGCCGGCCCGGTGTCCGGCCCAGGCGAGCCAGCGCCGGACCAGAGGCAGGTGCTGCACGGTCTGCTCGCGCATCAGCCCCTGCACGGCGCCGCAGTGCGAGTGCCCGCACACCACGATGTCCGACACCTGCAGGACCTGGACGGCGAATTCGAGGGATCCGGCAACTCCACAGGCTGCCCGCGCCCGGTAACGCGGGACGATGTTGCCTGCGGTGCGCAGCTCGAAGAGGTCACCGGGCCTGGCGCCGGTGAACAGGGACGGGATGACGCGGGAGTCAGAGCAGGAGATGAACAGGGCCTGCGGCTGCTGGCCGTGGGCGAGCTGTGCGAACTCCTGCTGCTGCTCGGAGATCCGGGTGGGAAACGTACGGGCGTGTTCGATGAGTGACTGCATGGTCGGCCTCGTGCTCTTGATGGGTCGACAAGGACTCAGGAATTGCGAGGAGAGGCGTGCCGTAGGACGCGACAGGGCGCGACAGGGCGCATCAGGCCACGGGAAGCAGGCCGGTGAGCCTCTCGGCTCCCGACGATGCCCGGTGGGCAGGGGACTGTCATGGCGCGTGTGCGGCACGCTGCCGATCAGCAGCGGAAGATCTGCAGGCTGCTGTTGGTGGGCGTGGTCCCTGCGGTCGGGTTGCAGGCGTCTCTCGCCTTACGCGGTCGGGATCGCTGCGAGGCGCCGAGTGAGGTGTCCGGGTCGACGGCCGCCGCGACCGCGACCGCTGACGGCGGCTGGGTCTCTTCCACGACTGCGCGGGGAGGCCGGGCGAGGGTGTCGACTGCCGCCTCGTGATGGTTCGAGCCGGTGCCCGCGAGGGTGAACGTGGATGAGTGCCCGTGCGGTTTGCGGGACTCCGCTGCGATTGCGGGTGCCATCGCCGACACCCCGTTCGAGGCGACGGCGGAATGATGGGGGGTCAGGAAGTGCAGCAGTACGGCCGCAGTCAGCATCATCACTGTTGCCGCCATGCGCCGCATCACCACTGCACCCCCGACCACTGATTCATCCCGACACCAAAACGTTACCCGACCCGAACCCATGACTTTGATCAACTTCCGCTCGAGGAGAGTGACGTGAACAACACCGCGCCGTTTGTTGCAGGCGCAATCCGCTCATTCGCTCGCCCTTGCCAGATGTAGGGCGCGAGTGAGAGCGGACCGCGAGCGGATCCGCAGAAACACCGCCGCGAGAGAACACGCCGAGCGCCACCGTGCGGTGACGGGTGCAGTGGTCGCACAAGCGGGTGCCAGGCGCCGGCCGGTGCGCTCCGCGCTCCTCGGACCGGTCGGCTGCACTGTGTGGGTTCGGGCGATCTCCGCGCGTACGAGCGCGCCGATGACGGCGTAGGTGTCCATGGGCATGCTGAGGCTCCTGCACTGCGGTCGTGGAAGGAAGACGGGGCCGAGGCCGCTGCCCCCTCCCGCCGGAGCGGACGGGGGGCGGGTCGGGCCCGTCAGCAGCGCAGGACGAGCGAACCGGCCGGCATCAGGGGAGAGGCCAGACGCGTGGCGTCCGCTCCCGCGACCCGGGCCGGCAGCGTTGCCGCCTGGCCACACGAGGCGACGCCGGTGGTCGCAAAGGAATCGGACAGGCCCGCCGCCGCTTGACGCGGCCCGAAGACGGACGCCTCGCATGACCGCGCGGTGCCGCCGTCGTGATGGCCGACGGCCCGCGCCTCGGCGAGAAAGGCGACCGGCGCAGCCACACGCGTCTGCACGCCCGCCGCCGGGCCGTGCTGCCGCAGGCAACTGTCCAGGTCCAGTGCCGCGAGATGCGAGGCGCCGGGGCTGAGCGTCGCGTGGAGCAGGGACAGGAGGGCGAACAGCACAACGGCGCACAGGCCGCGGCCTGTCACCGGCCATACCGGCCTCGGTGCGCTGAGGGTCTGCCGCATCGGAAACTCCTGAGCCGTCTTCCCGCCAGTGTCGCCGCAGAGAAAGGTCCACGCGCTCCAATGACGCCGATTGCGCCCCCCATTCACCCGATACGGTGATCAGCGGCAAGCGGAAAAGCCTGGCGTGCCGCAGGGCGCACGGGACTTCGGAATGCCGACCCGCCCGCACCCTTCGCCGCCGATCGGACGGATTCCGCCCTGGGCGCGGTGCGGGGCCCGGGAATCGTGGCCGCCGCGGCGGCGAGGTCGAGGTGGGAGTTCATGTCCAGCTCGAACCGGCCGTAGGGGTTCACGTGGGTCCGGGAGAACAGGGCCTCTTACGAGGTTCGGCGCGCCGCACCCGGTGCACCGCCGGAAGACGATCGCGTGCGTGAAGCCGCCCGGGTGGGCGAGACCCGCGCGGGTCAGGGCGGTGGCCACCGCGGGCCAGGAGTCGGGGTCGGGGCAGAAACCGGTGGACTGGTTGCTGGTCCCCACCGCCTCCCAGCCGGCGGGGCCGGGCACGAAGGCGATCTCCCCCGCCGCGTACACCGACTCCCGACCCGCGCACGCGACGTGTTCGCCGCGGCGCGGGGCGAGGCGGAGCAGACCGTCCGGTCGACGACGTAGGTGAACGGTTCCGCCAGTTCGGTCCGGGTCCGCCGGGCGGCCCAGGCCTCGAAGTCCGCGCGCGTACGGATCACCGTGCCGGGCTCCGCCTCGCGGGCCGCGCGCCACACGCCGGGCGGGCCTCAGTAGACGTAGCGCCGGGGGCCCGTCGAGCTCATCACGATCCGGGGGCGGAGTGCGCGGACGCCCTCCCCGGAGAAGCGGGCCTTCGCGGTGTGCGGCGGGTCGATGAAATCGACCGGTACGTGCTCCGCGCGGTCCATGCGGTCGAGGACCGGCGTCCCGGTCTCGAAGCGTCCGCCGACCCGCGCCACGCCCGCGAGGCAGCGGACCAGGCACACGGCCGTGCCGGGGCCGGTCTCCTCGACCGAGATGATCTCCAGTTCGTCGCCACGACCGCCGCCCGCCACCATGCCGCCCACCGTAGCCACTGGCGCCTGTGGCACTGAGTGTGTTTTGCTGAGGGTACTCAGTGCCACAAGCCTTAGGGGAGCTCACCATCATGGGCAAGGACTTCGATCTGTATCGCCTGTCGGAGGAGCACGAGATGCTCCGGGAGACGGTCCGCGCGCTGGCGGAGGCGAAGATCACGCCGTTCGCCGCGGCGGTCGACGAGGAGGCCCGCTTCCCGCAGGAGGCCCTTGAGGCGCTGGTCGCGGCCGACCTGCACGCCGTCCACGTCCCGGAGGCGTACGGGGGTGCGGGCGCGGACGCGCTGGCGACCGTGATCGTGATCGAGGAGGTCGCCCGCGCCTGCGGTTCGTCCTCGCTGATCCCGGCGGTGAACAAGCTCGGCTCGCTCCCGGTGATCCTGTCCGGTTCGGAGGAGCTGAAGAAGACCTACCTCGGCCCGCTGGCCAAGGGCGAGGCGATGTTCTCCTACTGCCTGTCGGAGCCGGACGCCGGTTCGGACGCGGCCGGCATGAAGACCCGCGCGGTCCGCGACGGCGACTTCTGGGTGCTCAACGGCGTGAAGCGGTGGATCACCAACGCCGGCGAGTCCGAGTTCTACACGGTGATGGCCGTCACCGACCCGGAGAAGCGCTCGAAGGGCATCTCCGCGTTCGTCGTCGAGAAGAGCGACGAGGGTGTCTCCTTCGGCGCCCCGGAGAAGAAGCTCGGCATCAAGGGTTCCCCGACCCGCGAGGTCTACCTCGACAACGTCCGCATCCCCGCGAGCCGGATGATCGGCGCGGAGGGCACCGGGTTCGCCACCGCGATGCAGACCCTGGACCACACCCGTATCACCATCGCCGCGCAGGCCCTCGGTATCGCGCAGGGCGCCCTCGACTACGCGAAGGGCTACGTCAAGGAGCGCAAGCAGTTCGGCAAGCCGATCGCCGACTTCCAGGGTGTGCAGTTCATGCTCGCCGACATGGCCATGAAGCTGGAGGCCGCCCGCCAGCTCACCTACGCCGCCGCCGCCAAGTCCGAGCGGGTCGAGGGCGACCTGACCTTCTTCGGCGCGGCCGCGAAGTGCTTCGCCTCCGACGTCGCGATGGAGGTCACCACCGACGCCGTCCAGCTCCTCGGCGGCTACGGCTACACCCGTGACTACCCGGTCGAGCGCATGATGCGCGACGCCAAGATCACCCAGATCTACGAGGGCACGAACCAGGTGCAGCGCATCGTCATGGCGCGCAACCTCCCGTAGTCCCCCGCCAGTTGACCGCTTGATCGCTTGAAAGGAGCCAGGCCGTGACCCTGAGGATCGCTGTCTGTGTGAAGTACGTACCCGACGCGACCGGCGACCGCGGCTTCGCGGACGACCTGACCGTCGACCGCGACGAGGTCGACGGCCTGCTGTCGGAGCTGGACGAGTACGCCGTCGAGCAGGCGCTGCGCATCTCCGAGGAGTCCGACGACGCCGAGGTCACCGTCGTCACGGTCGGCCCGGACGACGCCAAGGACGCGCTGCGCAAGGCGCTGTCGATGGGCGCCGACAAGGCCGTCCACGTCAACGACGAGGACATCCACGGCACCGACGTGATCGGCACCTCCGCGATCCTCGCCAAGGCCCTGGAGAAGACCGGTTTCGACCTGGTCCTGTGCGGCATGGCGTCGACCGACGGCACGATGGGCGTCCTGCCCGCGCTGCTCGCCGAGCGGCTGAGCCTCCCCCAGGTCACCCTGCTCTCCGAGGTCTCGGTCGAGGACGGCACGGTCAAGGGCCGCCGCGACGGCGACGCCGCCACCGAGCTGCTCGAAGCCCCGCTGCCCGCCGTCGTCTCGGTCACCGACCAGTCCGGCGAGGCCCGTTACCCCTCCTTCAAGGGGATCATGGCCGCCAAGAAGAAGCCGGTCTCGGAGCTGGACCTGGCCGACCTCGGCATCGACGCCGACGAGGTCGGCCTCGCCGGGTCCTGGACCCTGGTCGAGTCGGCCGCCGCCCGCCCGGCGCGTACGGCGGGCACGATCGTCACCGACGAGGGCGACGGCGGCAAGCAGCTCGCCGCGTTCCTGGCCACCCAGAAGTTCATCTGACCCACCGTCACTATCGTTCAGGAGCAAGGAATCATGGCTGAGATCCTGGTTCTCGTGGACCACGCCGACGGTGCGGTCCGCAAGCCGGCGCTCGAACTGCTCACGCTGGCCCGCCGGATCGGCGAGCCGACGGCCGTCGTGCTCGGCGCGGGCGAGGCGGCGGCGTCGATCGCGGCCACCGCCGGCGAGTACGGCGCGGCCACCGTGTACGTCGCGGACGGCGCCGAGTTCACCGAGCAGCTCGTCGTACCGAAGGTCGACGCGCTCACCCAGATCGCCAAGGACAAGGGGGTCGCCGCCGTCCTGGTGACGTCCTCGGGCGAGGGCAAGGAGGTCGCCGCGCGCGTGGCGCTGCGCCTCGGCTCGGGTCTGATCACCGACGCCGTGGAGCTGGAGGCCGGTGCCGAGGGCCCGGTCGCCACCCAGTCCGTCTTCGCCGCCTCGTACCAGGTGAAGTCGCGGGTCGCGCACGGCGTGCCGGTCATCACCGTCAAGCCCAACTCCGCCGCCCCGGAGGCCGCCCCGGCCGCCGGTACGGTCGAGAGCGTCACCGTCGCCTTCACCGGCAACGCCGCCACGGTCGTCTCGCGCACCCCGCGGGTCTCCACCGGCCGCCCCGAGCTGACCGAGTCCGCGATCGTGGTCTCCGGTGGGCGCGGTGTCGGCGCGGCCGAGGGCTTCGCGGTCGTCGAGAAGCTCGCGGACTCGCTCGGTGCGGCGGTCGGCGCCTCGCGTGCCGCCGTCGACGCCGGCTGGTACCCGCACTCCAACCAGGTCGGCCAGACCGGCAAGCAGGTCTCGCCGCAGCTGTACGTCGCGGCGGGCATCTCGGGTGCGATCCAGCACCGGGCGGGCATGCAGACCTCGAAGACGATCGTGGCCGTCAACAAGGACGCCGAGGCCCCGATCTTCGATCTGGTCGACTACGGCGTGGTCGGCGACCTTTTCGAGGTCCTGCCGCAGCTGACGGATGAGATCGGCGCGCGGTAGCGGCGCGGAAGAACGAGAAACCGGCCCGGTGGCACTCTGTGCCACCGGGCCGGTTCGTTCGTCCAGGACCACCCGATCAGATCCAGCCGTCGAGCGGTACCTCCTCGCAGAGCCGGACGACCGGCTCGTGCCCCCGCACGGCGGCCCGGTCGGAGAGCCTGACGCGTACGCCGGGGCGCACCGCGTGCGGCGGTCCGTCGACCCGGCACCGTACGACGAAGCCCTCGGTCATGTGCACCGGCCACAGGTCGTTGTCGGCGGCGGCGACCCCGCGGCGTACGGAGATCACCCCCTCGCCCTCGCTGCGTTCGGGCGCGAGGTCGGTCGACCCGCAGGTCGGACAGAGCAGGCGCTGGAAGGTCGTGGTGTGGCACCAGCGGCAGAGCTGGTAGTAGAGCTCGGCGTCGGCGGCCGATTCCTCGGTCCGGACGGCGGTGCTCCCGTTCCTCAGTCCTACGGACCCGGTGTGGAACACGATGCGTTCTCCTTGCACTCGGCGGCTCGACCGTGCATGGAGCAACGATATGGCACTGAGTGCCATCAAATAAAGACCTCAGTTCCCTCAATTGAAGATACTGAGATCCCTTTGAGACCTCTGGGGTCTCTCAGCTTTCGCCGAGGCTCGACTCCACCTCGCGTACCACCCGCCACATCGGCGTGGACCGCTTGGTGATCACCACCACGACGTCCTCGGCCTCGTCGGCCGGGCCGCCGGCCCTCTCGGCCGCCTCGCCGCTCCAGGTGTCGCGGACGAATTCCAGGGCCCGGTCCACCTCGGCCAGCGGGTCGCCCTCGCCGCCCGAGCGCAGCCAGTGGCGCAGCGCGTGGTTGTGCGCGGCGACCACCGAGGCGGCGACCACGTTGGCCCGCAGGGTGCCGTCGCGCCGGTCGGCGAAGCGGGTCCGCAGATAGTCGCCGAGCGTCTTCTCGTACCGCCAGACGACGGAGAGTTCGTACGTCCGCAGGCCCGTCACCTCACGGGTGAGGCGGTAGCGCTGGACGGAGAAGGTGGGGTTCTCGGCGTACATCCGCATGACCAGGCGGGTGGCCTCGCAGACCCGGAGCAGCGGGTCGTCGGTGTCAGCGCTCGCGGCGAGGAACTCGGTCATGTCGGCGAGGCTCTGCTCGTGGTCGGGGAAGACCACGTCCTCCTTGGACGGGAAGTACCGGAAGAAAGACCTCCGGCCGACCCCGGCGAGGGTGACGATGTCGTCGACCGTGGTCTGCTCGTACCCGCGCTCCAGGAAGAGCTGGAAGGCCGCGGCGATGAGGGAGTCCCGCATCGCGGGCTTCGTGGAGTTCGTCGAGGCTGTTCCCATGGCCCGAACCTAACATCCGGCGGGCGCGAGGCCGGCACTTGGTGCCAGCTTTTACCGGCACCAAGTGCTCTCTGCCGCTCCGGGCGCGTACGCGCTACGGGCGGCGTACGAGGGAAGGTCAGCGCGGCGCCATCCGCAGGGCGCCGTCCATCCGGATCGTCTCCCCGTTGAGGTAGTCGTGCTCGGCGACCATCGTGACGAGCCGGGCGTACTCGTCGGGGCGGGCAAGCCGCTGCGGGAAGGGGACGCTCGCGGCGAGCCCGGCGCGGACCTCCTCGCTGAATCCAGCCATCATCGGGGTGTCGACGATGCCGGGAGCGATGGTGACGACCCGGATGCCGAACTGGGCGAGGTCGCGGGCGGCGGTGACGGTCATGCCGGCGACGCCCGCCTTGGAGGCGGCGTACGCGATCTGCCCGACCTGGCCCTCGAAGGCCGCGATCGAGGCGGTGTTGACGACGAGTCCGCGCTGACCGTTCTCGTCCGGCTCCTGGCGGGCGATGACCTCGGCGGCGAGGCGCATCACGTTGAACGTGCCCAGCAGGTTGACGTTCAGGACCGCACGGAAGAGGTCGAGGTCGTGCGGGCCCTTGCGCCCGAGCACCCGCGCGGACGGCGCGATCCCGGCGCAGTTGACCGCGAGCCGCAGCTCGGCCCCGTCCTCCTCGATCCGCCCCAGCGCCGCCCGCACCTGCTCCTCGTCGGTGACGTCGGCCGCGACCAGCGTGACCCCGTCCGCGGGCGCCTCGGCCCCGGCGACCGCCTTGTCGAGGTCGAGCCCGTACACGGTCGCGCCCTTCGCGGCGAGCGCTGCGGCGGTTGCCGCACCGAGCCCCGAAGCGGCACCGGTGACGAGCGCGGCGGAACCTGCGATGTCCATGGAACTCCTCGTACGAACCGGCGGCCCGTCACGGGCCGCCGTAGGGATGTGTGGTGATGGGTGGATGGCAGTGGCCGACCAGGGCGCTACTTCCACTCGTAGACCTTGGCCGTGACCTTCCCGCCTTCGTCCTGCTCGAACTCGAACACGCCGGCGGTGCCGTTGAGCTGGGTGAACCGCGAGGCGGCGCTCTCCCAGAAGATCGAGCCGCGCCAGCTCACCCCGCCGGACTCGGTTACGTGGCCGATGCCGGAGCCGTGCCAGGTGACGGACTCGCCGTCGCGGGTCATGGTGACCCCCTGGCCCTCTCCGAAGAGGGTGCCGTCGGCACGCATGACCGACTCGTACGTGCCCATGTCGTTGCCCTCGACGTCCAGGAGCGTGCCGCTCGCGCGGAACGACGCCTCGAGGACCGCGTGGCCGCCGTCCGTGGACAGCACCCGCATACCCGTGATCTCTCCCGTTTCCTCACCGATCAGGTCGCCGAGCATGATGAGACTCCTCTCCGAAGACGACGGATCGGGCCCCCTCTTCCGGACTACGCCCGACGGCGCACCCCGGCAACCCGGGAGGTTCAGCGGGCGAGCTGGCGGCTGATGACGAGCCGCTGGATCTGGTTCGTACCCTCGAAAATCTGCATGATCTTCGCCTCGCGCATGTAGCGCTCGACCGGGAAGTCACGGGTGTATCCGTACCCGCCGAGGACCTGGACGGCGTCCGTGGTCACCTTCATGGCCGCGTCCGTGGCGGTCAGCTTGGCCACGGAGGCCTGGCGGCTGAAGGGGCGGCCGAGGTCGCGGCGCCGGGCCGCGTCGAGGTAGGTGGCGCGGGCGGAGTCGACCGCGGCGGCCATGTCGGCAAGCAGGAAGCCGAGTCCCTGGTGGTCGACGATCTTCCGGCCGAAGGTGGTGCGCTCGTTGGCGTAGTCGACTGCGGCGTCGAGCGCGGCCTGGGCGAGGCCCGTGGCGCAGGCGGCGATGCCGAGGCGGCCGGAGTCGAGCGCGCTGAAGGCGATCTGGAGCCCCTGGCCCTCGTCGCCGATGAGCCGGTCGGCGTCGAGGAGCGCGCCGTCCCAGTGCGCGGAGGTGGTGGGGACGGCCTGGAGGCCCATCTTCCGCTCGGGCTTGCCGAAGGAGAGGCCCTCGGTGGCGCCGGGGGCGAGGAAGCACGTGATGCCGTGGCTGCCGGGGGCGGTGCGGGCGAAGAGGGCGTAGAAGCCGGCCTTGCCGCCATGGGTGATCCACGCCTTGGTGCCGGTGACGCGGTACCCCTCCGGTGTCAGCTCGGCCTTGCAGGACAGGGCGGCGGCGTCGGAGCCGGCCTGGGGCTCGGAGAGGCTGTAGCCGCCGATCGTCTCGCCGGCCAGCATCGCGGGCAGCCAGCGCTCCTTCTGCTCGGGGGTGCCGAAGGAGTGCAGGGGGTGGCAGGCCAGCGTGTGGACGCTGGTGGCGACGGCGACGGCCGCCCAGCGCGCCGCCAGCTCCTCCAGGACCTGGAGGTACACCTCGTACGGCTGGCCTCCCCCGCCGTACTCCTCGGGGTAGGCGAGGCCGAGCAGTCCGGCCCGGCCGAGGGTGGCGAACAGGCCTTCGGGGTACGTCTCGGCGGCCTCGTGCTCGTCCACGCGGGAAGAGAGCTCCTTGTCGGCGATCTCCCGCGTGAGGGCGATGAGGTCCGCTGCCTCGGGGGTGGGAAGCAGGCGGTCGACATCCATGGCGACTCCATTGACACTCAGCCACCCAGCACCGACGAAACGGTACTGCGGGCGGTACGGCAGTACCGTTGAGCGTAGCGCAGAAGGGATTTCCCGTAACCCCCCGGACGGGTCGACCTGCATACTGTTCAAGTGATCGACACATCCGCCGCCGGCGCTCCCAAGCTGACCGGCCGTGGCGCGGCCCGCCGGTCCGCCCTGTTCGAGGAGCTGGTGGCCCTGCTGGTCGGCGAGGGCTTCGCCCAGTTGACCCTGGACGATCTCGCGGCCCGGCTGCGCTGCTCCAAGCGCACCCTCTACGGCCTGGCGGACAGCAAGGAACAGCTGGTCAGGGCAGCAGTGGTGCATTTCTTCCGGCGCGCGACGACGCGGGTCGAGGCGGTTCTCGCGGCGGAGGAGGAGCCGGCCGAGCGGCTCGCCGCCTATCTGCGGGCGGTCGCGGCGGAGCTGGCCCCGGTCTCCCCCCAGTTCTTCGACGACGTGGCCGCCTTCGAGCCCGCGGCCGAGGTCTACGAGCGCAACACGCGCGCGGCGGCCGGGCGGGTGCAGCAGCTGATCGAGGAGGGCGTGCGCGCGGGCGTGTTCCGCGAGGTCCACGTCTCCTTCGCGGCCGACGTCATCGCCTCGGTCATGGTCCGCATCCAGCGGCGGCAGGTCGCCGCGGCGACAGGCCTCGCGGACGCGGAGGCGTACGGGCAGCTGGCGGAGCTGCTCCTGAACGGCCTGCGGAAGGGCTGAGGGAAGTGCGGGGAGGAGAGCCGGGAGGAAGCCGGGACCGCCCGCTCGGGCAGCTGGCCGATACCGGCCCATTCGCGGTCACTCTCCGAAGCTGATCCATTACTGTGTGCGGCGCATCGTTTCGCCACGACACAGGGAGAACTCCGCGTGGAGCGCAGCCGTACCGACCTGAGGATCCGTGCCGTACTCGCCGCGATGGGCGTCACCGCCGCCCTCGCGACCGCCCCCGCCGCACAGGCCGCGCCGACCGAGGCACCCGCGCGGGCCGCCGCCCCGCCCGCGCCGTGCACCGGTGAGTTCGAGGGCGACAAGCGGCTCGGCCCGAAGTACCTGCCGAAGAAGAAGCAGAAGCCGGTGGGCCCGCTGCTTCGCCACTACCAGCGCACCGGCAAGCTCTCCTCGGCCGACTTCCTGAAGAAGTACTGGGAGGGCCCGGCGGACACCGGCAGCTGGAAGTACCCGCCGAACGACGGCTTCGCCGAGGTCAACGGCGAGCTCGACAAGGCGCCCGACCTCCTGGAGAAGGGCGAGCGCCTGGACCGCTTCGGCTCGGAGTACGGCGCGTACCTCGCCCCGGCCGGCGACCTGTACGCCAAGCGTGCGCTGCCGCCGCAGAACCTGAACACCCGGGACGCGGCCTTCCCCTGCGACTACCACCTCTACGAGGTGACCAAGGAGTTCACGGTCTGGGAGGGCGGGATCGCGCCCTGGTTCGAGCAGCCGGGTGGCGGCCGCCAGATCAAGCTGGACGCGGTCTTCCTCGACCCCGGCGAGGGGCAGCGGCTCAACGTCAAGTGGCTGCTGGACAACGGCTACTTGGAGCGCGTCCCCGCGTGAACCGCGCCGCCCTGGCCCGGGCACTCCGCGACGCCGGAGTGCCCGGGGACCAGTTCTGGATCGAGGGCGTCCACGAACCGGCGCCCACCCCACCGGACTTCCTCTACCTGAGGTCCGTGCCGGACGGCCGCTGGGAGGTGGGGGTGTACGAGCGGGGCGCGTACGAGCCGGTCGCCACGCACGCCACCGAGGCGGACGCCTGCGCCCACTTCCGTACGCTCGTCTGAACCGAACCGCCTAGAACTCGTCGCAGGTGTGCGGCAGTCGGGGCGTGTGCAGCGCGGCGTCGAGGGTGGCCGCCGCGCCCGGCGTGTGCTCCTCCACCAGCCCGGCGGCCACCAGGTCCACCACCTTCGTACCGCCGAGGTAGCAGGCGCCGAGGTCCCGTACGCCGAAGGAGAGGTCGACCGGATCACCGGTCGGCTCGTACCCCGCCCCATCCGCTCCCGAAGTGAGCCGGAAGCGCCCGGAGTTGGCAGGCATCCGACTGTCGTGCACCTCCAGGACGAGATCGACGGGCGCGGCCCAGCTGCGGGCCGTGAGCGCCGCGCGGACGTCGATCAGCCGCACCCACAGCGCCGGGAACTGTCCGGTCACGCGCACCTGGTCGCGGTCGGCGGCGAAGAGCAGCAGCGGGTCGTCGAGCGGCCTGCCCCAGGCGCGGACGGTACCGGTCAGGTCGATCGAGGCGAGGTAGCGCCAGAGGGCGGCGGCGACGGCCGGGGTGTCGGCCTCCACCTCGTCGACCCGGACCACACCCGGGGTGTGGGTGTCCTCGTTCTCGCCCTTGGTGCGGTAGACGGCGTATCCGGCGACGGGGTCGCCGAGCACGACGATCCGGGCCGGCGAGAGCTCCTCGTCCTCCTCGTCCTCGTCGCGCAGCCACTCGCCGGTCCAGCGCGTCTCGTCGCGGGGGATGCGGCCCGCCCGGAGCGCGCGGGTGGACTCGAAGAACGGGCCGACGACATCGGGCGCGTCCGCCGGATCGACGAGCCGGAGTGGACGCTCGTCGGGGTCGACGCGCAGGGCGAGGGGCCGCCGGGAGTCGATCTCGACAGTGACGCCCTGGGTGGCTGCCCCGAACCCGAACCGGCCGTAGATGGCGTCCTCCGAAGCCCAGAGCGCGGCGATCGGCGCGCCCCGCTCCGCGTACCGCCGGAACGCCTCGGCGATCAGGGCGGAGAGCACGCCCCGCCGCCGGTGGGTGGGGGCGACGGAGACGAGCGTCAGGCCGGGGCAGGGCAGTTCGCCGCCGGGGACGGAGAGGGTGAAGGGGAACGCCGCGACGAAGCCGACCAGTTGCTCCCCGTCGTACGCGCCGATCCGCTCGCAGGACCGCACCATGTCGCGGTGGTGCTTGCGCCGTTCCTCCTCGGGACGCTCGTGGAAGACGAGGTACGAGAGGTCGAGGGCACGGTCGATATGCGCTTCGGGTACGTCACGAATGTCCATGATCGGGACCCTAACCGGCAGCAGGGCGAGGCAGGATCGGCGGGTCGGCAAGCCGTACGAGTTCCAGCGCCTGGGCCGGGAACCAGTCGCCCGCCTTCGGGTCCACGGTCCCGCGCTCGGGGTCCTCGGGGCCGGCGGTCCCGCGCAGGCAGTGGCCGTCCGACTCCCCCGGTGTCTTGATCCACAGCCGGGCGTCGTGGAGCGGGTCGCCGGTCGTGGCGGTGGGCCGGGGGCCGAGTCCGCGCCCGGGCGGGTTGCACCACTCCTGCGGGTCGGGGTGGGCACCGGGCTTCGGGGTCCAGGGGCCGCGGCCCGCGCGGCTGGTGTCGGTGACGAAGTGGGCCCGGTCGGCGGCGGGGCCCGTGGCGTGGGTGGTCAGCCAGCTGAGGGCCTCGGCGCGGGGCAGGCTCCGCTCGGGGCAGTCCGTCGGGTCGCCTGCCCGGGCGACATGGGCGAGGCAGCCGGAGACGAGGGTGCCGTACCAGGAGCTGTCGGCGTCGGAGTGGTAGTGGGAGACGTTGACGGCGAAGCCGGTGGCGCGGTCGACACCGGCCTTGACGAGGCGGGGCACGACGGTCTCGACGGCGTGCCAGCCGGGGTTGCCGGCGTCGATGTAGACGGCGGTGCCGGCGAGCGGTTCGAGGGTGTCGACGGCGTGGCGTACGGCGGTGTAGCGGGCGGCGGTCCGGGTCCCGGCGGTGTCGTCCTGGCCGCAGTCGGAGGGCAGCAGGGCGATGCCGTCGGGTTCGAGGACGACGAGGGCGCGACGGTCGCCGATGCCCCGGGCGACGGCGTCGGTCCAGTCGGTGTACGCGGTGTCGGTGCCCGCGCCGCCGGCCGAGTACTGGGCGCAGTCGCGGCCGGGCGCGTTGTAGAGCACGAGGACCGGCACGGTGCCCTCGTCCGCGGCGGTCTCCACGGTGGCACGGGCGGCCCGCTCCGCCTCGGCGGGCGTGCTGTCCACCAGCCAGACGGCGTGCGGGGCGCCGACCATGGCGAGCAGCCCCGCGGCGGTGCGCTCGTCACCGCCCGCCCGGAGTTCGCGGTACTGATCGAGGGCGGCCGGGTTGGGAACGGGGGCGTGGAAACGGACGGGTCCCGGCCCGGCCACGAAGGAAGCGGGCGGGGCACCGCCGGCCGTCGTCGGCAGCAGGGCGGCGGCCAGGAGGGCGAGCGAGGCGAGTCCGAGGATCCGTGTGGACGGGACGGCGGTGGAGCGGTGGCGCATGGATGACGTCCTCTCGGCGCACCCGGTCAGCGGGAGCGCTCCCGCGAGCGTCGCTCCACCGCTCCGTACCGTCAACGACTCGAAAGTCCGGCGTGGCGCGCTGCTAGGCGACGGAACCTATCCGTCCGGCGGGCTCGCGCGGGCCGTCGTGGTGGATCGGGGTGTGGGCGCCGGTGAGGGAGACGCCGGTGCCGCCGCGGCGGTTGGCGACGATCTCGGCGGCGATGGAGAGCGCCGTCTCCTCCGGGGTGCGGGCGCCCAGGTCGAGGCCTATCGGGGAGCGCAGGCGGGCGAGTTCGAGTTCGGTGACGCCGACCTCGCGGAGCCGCTTGTTGCGGTCCTCGTGGGTGCGGCGGGAGCCCATCGCGCCGACGTAGGCGACGGGAAGCTTGAGGGCCGCTTCGAGGAGCGGGACGTCGAACTTGGCGTCGTGGGTGAGCACGCACAGGACGGTACGGGAGTCCACCACGGTCGACGCCAGGTACCGGTGGGGCCACTCCACGACGATCTCGTCGGCCTCGGGGAAGCGGGCCGGGGTCGCGAAGACGGGCCGGGCGTCGCAGACGGTGACGTGGTAGCCGAGGAACTTGCCGACCCGGACGAGGGCGGAGGCGAAGTCGATGGCGCCGAAGACGATCATGCGCGGGGCGGGGACGGAGGACTCGACGAGGAGGGTGAGCGGCTGTCCGCAGCGGCTGCCGTCCTCGCCGATCTCGACGGTGCCGGTGCGGCCCGCGTCCAGCATGGCGACCGCCTCGCCGGCCGCGGTGCGGTCCAGCTCGGGGTGGCCGCCGAGGCCGCCTTCGTACGACCCGTCGGGGCGGACCAGGAGGGCCCGGCCCATCAGGTCGTCGGGTCCGGAGACGATCCGGGCGAGGGCCGCCGCCTCCCCCGAGACGGCGGCGGCAAGCGCGGCGGGGTAGACCCCGCCGCGTACCGGGGTGACGAGGACGTCGATGATCCCGCCGCAGGTCAGGCCCACGGCGAAGGCGTCCTCGTCGCTGTAGCCGAAGCGCTCGACGACGGTGGTGCCGTCTTCGAGCGCCTGCTGGCACAGTTCGTAGACCGCGCCCTCCACACACCCGCCTGAGACCGATCCGATCGCCGTGCCGTCGCTGTCGACGGCGAGCGCGGCGCCCGGTTGCCGGGGCGCGCTCCCGCCGACCGCCACGACGGTGGCGACGGCGAACTCGCGTCCCTGCTCGACCCACCGGTGCAGCTCTTCGGCGATGTCCAGCATCTCGAACTCCTCAGATGTGTGTGTGGAGGGCGGCCGTGCGACGTCAGCCGACGCCCAGCCAGCTCTCGATCGGGTAGATCGCGAAGTACACGATGAAGATCGCGGTCAGGCCCCACATGAAGGCTCCGACCTCTCGTGCCTTGCCCTGCGCCACCTTGATGACGACGTAGGAGATGACACCGGCCGCGACACCCGTGGTGATGGTGTACGTGAACGGCATCAGGACCACGGTGAGGAACACCGGGATCGCCACCGAGCGGTCGCTCCAGTCGACGTGCTTGGCGTTCTGCATCATCATCGCGCCGATGACGACCAGGGCCGCGGAGGCGACCTCGGCGGGCACGATCGCGGTGAGCGGGGTGAAGAAGAGGCAGGCCGCGAAGAAGGCGCCGGTGACGACGGAGGACAGACCCGTACGGGCACCCTCGCCGACGCCGGTGGCCGATTCGACGAAGACGGTCTGGCCGGAGCCGCCGCTCGCACCACCGAGGACACCGCCGGCGCCGTCGATGAACAGGGCCTTGGAGAGGCCCGGCATACGGCCCTTGTCGTCCGCGAGGTTGGCCTCGGAGCCGACGCCGATGATCGTGGCCATGGCGTCGAAGAAGCCGGCCAGGACCAGGGTGAAGACGATCATGGTGACCGTGATGTAGCCGACGTCGCCCCAGCCGCTGAAGGACACTTGTCCGATCAGCGAGAAGTCAGGTGTCGAGACGGCGCTGCCCTGGAGCTCCGGAGCGCCGGAGAACCAGGCGCCCGCGCCCTTCGCCGGGATGTCGGCGACGGCGTTGACGATCAGGGCTATGACGGTACCGACGACGATGCCGATCAGGATGGCGCCGGGGATGTTGCGCGCCTGAAGGGCGAAGATCAGAAGCAGGGTGACCGCGAAGATCAGGACGGGCCAGCCCTGGAGCTCACCGAGCGGGCCGAGGGTGACCGGGCCGCCGCCGGGAGAAGGGTTCTCGTGGACGAAGCCGGCCTTGACGAAGCCGATGATGGCGATGAAGAGGCCGATACCGATCGTGATCGCGTGCTTGATGGCAAGCGGGATCGCGTTCATGATCATCTCGCGCAGGCCGGTGACCACCAGGAGGCAGATCACCACACCGTAGGCCACACACATGGCCATGGCCTGCGGCCAGGTCATCACGGAGATGACCTGCGAGGAGAGCACACCGGAGACGCTGAGCCCTGCCGCGAGGGCGAGCGGGACCTTGCCCCAGAAGCCCATCAGCAGGGTGGTCACCGCGGCGGCCAGGGCGGTCGCCGTGATGAGTGCGGGCTGGCTGAGGACGTTTCCGTCCACATCCTTGCCGCCGAGGATCAAGGGGTTGAGCAGGAGAATGTACGCCATCGCCATGAAGGTGGTGACGCCGCCGCGGATCTCCGTCGCGACGGTGGATCCTCTCTCCGAGATGTGAAAGTACCGGTCGAGCCAAGAGCGGCCGGCGGGGACGTTCGAGCCGGAGCCCGCGTCCTCCGAGGCGGTCTTGGGCTCCACTGACGACTGGGTCATGGGGCCTACTCCCAAGGTTCAAAGGGGCACCCGCATAAGACTTTCCGAAGGTCAGAGAAGCTGCGGGATTTGGGATGCTGCGTGGGCTGCACGACCCGGGGGACGGCCCGAGACGAACTTGGTTGATCAGGTCGATCTGGTGGTGCTGGGTACTGCTGGTGGTGCTGGTACTGCCGGTGTTGCTGGTACTGCCGGTGTTGCTGGTACTGCCGGTGGTGCTGGGTGCTACGAGCGGGTTGCTCCGGGCGGTGCGGGCTGGGAAGTGTGACGTTCCTGGGAGGCACGCACCGCCCGGAGGGTCCTACAAGGTGCCGGTGAGCGCTTCGGGGCGGACCGGCGTCTTGTTGAGCTCCAGGCCCGTCGCGTTCCGGATCGCCGCGAGGACGGCCGGGGTGGACGACAGGGTCGGGGCCTCGCCGAGTCCCCGCAGGCCGTACGGCGCGTTGGGGTCGGCCAGTTCGAGTACGTCGACCGGGATGGTCGGCGTGTCGAGGATCGTCGGGATCAGGTAGTCCGTGAAGGAGGGGTTGCGCACCTTCGCGGTCGTCGGGTCCACGATGATCTCTTCCATCACCGCGACGCCCAGGCCCTGGGTGGTACCACCCTGGATCTGGCCGACGACGGAGAGCATGTTGAGCGCCTTGCCGACGTCCTGGGCGGTGGCGAGCTCGATGACCTTGACCAGGCCGAGCTCGGTGTCCACCTCCACCACCGCGCGGTGCGCGGCGAAGGTGTACTGGACGTGGCCGTCACCCTGGCCGGTCCTCAGGTCGAACGGCACGGTCGGGCGGTGCCGGAACTCGTGCTCCTGGTCGATGGACTCGCCCTCCAGGACGTCGGCCAGGTCCGCGAGGACCTCGCCGCCGTCGGTGACGACCTTGCCGCCCTCCAGGAGGAGTTCGGCGGTGGCCCACGCCGGGTGGTACGAGCCGAACTTGCGGCGGCCGATCTCCAGGACGGCCTCGCGCACCTGCTCGCAGGTGTTCTTCACCGCGCCACCGGTCATGTACGTCTGCCGCGAGGCGGACGTCGAACCGGCGGAGCCGACCTGGGTGTCGGCCGGGTGGATGGTCACCTGCGTGACGCCCAGTTCCGTGCGGGCGATCTGGGCGTGGACGGTGACACCGCCCTGGCCGACCTCCGCCATGGCCGTGTGGACCATCGCGACGGGCTCGCCGTTGATGACCTCCAGGCGCACGCGGGCGGTGGAGTAGTCGTCGAAGCCCTCGGAGAAGCCGACGTTCTTGATGCCGACCGCGTAGCCGACGCCGCGGACGACGCCCTCGCCGTGCGTGGTGTTGGACAGACCACCCGGCAGCGCGCGGACATCTGCGTCCTCGCCGGCGGCGAGCCACTGCTGCTCCGGCGGCATGGGGCGGGCCTTGACCCGGCGCAGCAGCTCGGCGACCGGGGCCGGCGAGTCCACGACCTGGCCGGTCGGCATGATCGTGCCCTGCTCCATGGCGTTGAGCTGGCGCAGCTCCACCGGGTCCATGCCCAGCTTCGCGGCGAGCTTGTCCATCTGTGCCTCGTACGCGAAGCAGGCCTGGACGGCGCCGAAGCCGCGCATCGCGCCACAGGGCGGGTTGTTCGTGTACAGCGCGACGGCCTCGATCTCGACGTCGTCGATCACGTACGGACCGGCGCCCAGCGAGGACGCGTTGCCGACGACGGCCGGGGAGGCCGAGGCGTAGGCACCGCCGTCGAGCACGATCCGCGCCTTCATGTGCGTGATCTTGCCGTCCTTGGTGGCGCCGTGCTCGTACCAGAGCTTCGCCGGGTGGCGGTGCACGTGACCGAAGAAGGACTCGAAGCGGTTGTAGACGATCTTGACCGGCTTGCCGGTGCGGAGCGCCAGGAGGCAGGCGTGGATCTGCATCGAGATGTCCTCGCGGCCGCCGAAGGCACCGCCGACGCCGGAGAGCGTCATGCGCACCTTCTCCGGCGGGAGGCCGAGGACCGGGGCGATCTGCTGGAGGTCCGAGTGCAGCCACTGGGTGGCGACGTAGAGGTCGACACCGCCGTCCTCGGAGGGCACGGCGAGGCCGGACTCCGGGCCGAGGAAGGCCTGGTCCTGCATGCCGAAGGTGTACTCGCCCTCGACGATGACGTCGGCGCGCTTGCGGGCCTCCGCCACGTTGCCGCGGAAGATCGGCTGGCGGTGCACGATGTTCGGGTGCGGGACGTGACCGATGTGGTGGTCGTCGCGGCCCTCGTGGATCAGCGGGGCGTCGGGGGCGAGGGCGGAGGCCTCGTCGGTGACGACCGGCAGTTCCTTGTACTCGATCTTGATCTTGGCGGCCGCGCGGCGGGCGGTCTCCGGGTGGTCGGCGGCGATGATGGCCACCGGCTCACCGTGGTGACGGACCTTGCCGTTCGCCAGGACGGGGGTGTCCTGGATCTCCAGGCCGTAGTTCTTCATCTCGGCCGGCAGGTCGTCGTACGTGAGGACGGCGTACACGCCGGCCATCGCGAGCGCCTCGGAGATGTCGATGGAGACGATCTCGGCGTGCGCGACGGTGGAGCGGAGCGTCTGGCCCCACAGCATGTCCTCGTGCCACATGTCCGAGGAGTAGGCGAACTCACCGGTGACCTTGAGGGTGCCGTCGGGGCGGAGCGTGGACTCGCCGATGCCACCCTTGGTGTGGGTCTGGGTGACGTTCGTCGGCGTGCCGGCGGGCGTGGTGCGCGTGTTCTGAGCCATGGTCAGACCGCCTCTCCCTGACGGGCGGCCGCGAGGCGGACCGCGTCGAGGATCTTCTCGTAGCCCGTGCAACGGCAGAGGTTGCCGGACAGGGCCTCGCGGATGTCCTGGTCGGACGGGTCGCTCTGACGCTCGAGGAGCTCGTCGGCGGCGATCAGCAGACCCGGGGTGCAGAAGCCGCACTGGACGGCGCCGGCGTCGATGAACGCCTGCTGGATCGGGGAGAGTTCGACACCCTCACCGGTCTGCGAGTCCTGGCCGGGCTTCGCCTCCCACTTCTTGGCGGAGTCGAGCGTGGTGCCGCAGGCGCCGGAGGCGCAGCCACCGTGCTCCTCGCGCTGCTTGGCGAAGTCGGCGAGGCCCTCGACCGTGACGACGTCGCGGCCCTCGACCTGACCGGCGGCGACCAGGCAGGAACAGACCGGCACTCCGTCGAGGCGGACCGTGCAGGAACCGCACTCGCCCTGCTCGCAGGCGTTCTTGGAGCCGGGCAGACCCATCCGCTCACGCAGGACGTAGAGGAGGGACTCGCCCTCCCAGACGTCGTCGGCTTCCTGCGGACGACCGTTGACCGTGAAATTGACGCGCATGGTTATGCAGCTCCCTCAAGCGTGCGGCCGGTGCCGCGGTACTGCTCCCAGGTCCAGCCGAGCTGGCGGCGGGCCATGATGCCGACGGCGTGGCGGCGGTACTTGGCGGTGCCACGGACGTCGTCGATCGGGTTCGCCGCACCCGAGCACAGGTCGGCGAACTGCTTGGCGATCGACGGGGTGATGATCTTGCCGCTCTCCCAGAAGCCGCCCTCCTCCAGAGCCGCGTTCAGGAAGGCCTCGGCCTCCTTGGCGCGGATCGGGGTCGGCGCGGCCGAACCGATGCCGGTGCGGACCGTGCGGGTCTCCGGGTGGAGCGCCAGGCCGAAGGCGCAGACGGCGATGACCATCGCGTTGCGCGTGCCGACCTTGGAGTACTGCTGGGGGCCGTCCGCCTTCTTGATGTGGACGGTCTTGATGAGCTCGTCGGGCTGCAGCGCGTTGCGCTTCACGCCCGTGTAGAACTCGTCGATCGGGATGAACCGGTTGCCGCGCACCGACTCGACCTCGACCTCGGCACCCGCGGCGAGCAGGGCGGGGTGCGCGTCTCCGGCGGGGGACGCGGTGCCCAGGTTGCCGCCGACGCCACCGCGGTTGCGGATCTGCGGGGAGGCCACGGTGTGCGAGGCGAGCGCGAGGCCCGGCAGCTCGGCCCGCAGGTTCTCCATGATCTCGGTGTACGGAACGGAAGCGCCGAGGCGGACGTTCTCCTCGCCGACCTCCCACTCGCGCAGCAGCTCGATGCGGTTCAGGTCCAGGAGGTACTCGGGACGCCGGTGGTCGAAGTTGATCTCGACCATGATGTCGGTGCCACCGGCGATGGGCACGGCCGTGGGGTGCTCGGCCTTGGCGGCGAGCGCCTCCTCCCAGCTGGCGGGGCGAAGGAAGTCCATGGTGGCTCTCTTCTAGTGCTTCTAGTGGTCGGGGGTCGGTCGGTCGTACGGGCCCGGGGGGACGGCCGGCCCTCGACTTCGAAATCATGTTCACGTGCTGTTAACGCGATGTGTGGCCTAGTACACAAGCCCGGCCCGCCCGGGTGCAGTCACCGAAAACATGAAGGAGTTGGCTGGTGACCATGTTCGTCTTGTAGATTCGAACGAACGGTGGTGCTCTGCAACCTCGCCGTTTTCCCCTGGAAACAGCGGCACCAGGCAACCGACGACAACGGGACAGTTTCCGGGACTGTCGGTCGGGCGGCGCCGGCTCCGGGGGACACGGCGGGCGAGCACGCCCGAGAGTGACAGACCAGTGACAGACGAGTGACGGACGAGAAGGAACGGCGGCAACGAGATGCGGCTGCGCGCACTGCTGGAAACCGACGCGCTGGGGCTGCGCCTGCTCGGTGGTGAGGACGAGCTGGACCGCACCGTTCGCGGCGTGATGACGACGGACCTCAAGGACCCCAGCCGGTATCTGTCCGGCGGGGAGCTGGTCCTCACCGGCCTGGCCTGGCTGCGGGAGCCCGCCGACGCGGAACCGTTCGTCCGGATCCTGGCCTCCGCCGGGGTGGCGGCGCTCGCGGCCGGCGAGGCGGAACTGGGGGACATCCCCGACGATCTCGTACAGGCGTGTTCGCGCCATCGGCTGCCGCTGTTCGCAGTCAACGAAACCGTTGCGTTCGCGACGATCACCGAGCACGTTGTTCGACAGGTGTCCGGCGAGCGGGCGGGTGACCTGGCGGCGGTCGTCGATCGCCACAGGAGGCTGATGACGTCCGGTCCGGCAGGTGGCGGGCCCGAGGTAGTCCTGGACCTGCTGGGCTCCGACCTCGACCTCCGGGCCTGGGTCCTCTCCCCCACGGGCCGGCAGATCGCCGGCGCCGGGGAGCCCCTTGACCCGGCTCTCGCCTCGAAGCTGGCCGGCGAGCACCTGGCCGCGACCCGCACCGGGCGGCGCGGCCCGCACCGGCTGAGCGCCGCCGGAGCGACGTACTCCCTCTTCCCGATCCGCAACACCGGGCGCGGCGCGGCCCCGGCGGCGCGGGACGTCCGGGAGACCGTCCTGTCCGACTGGCTGCTGGCCGTCGAGGCGGACGCGGGCGACTGGCCGGCCGCCCGGCTCGACCTGCTGCAGGGCGTCACGCAGCTGATCGCCGTGGAGCGGGACCGGCGGGACGCGGCGCGTACGGTACGGCGCCGGCTCGCGCAGGAGGTCCTGGAACTGGTCCAGACGGGCGCCGCGCCCGCCGAGATCGCCGCCCGCCTGCGGGTCGCCGCCCCGGTGCTGCTGCCGGGCCTGGGGACCGCGCCGCACTGGCAGGTCGTCGTCGCCCGGGTCGAGTGGGACGCGGAGGGCGGGGCGGGCACGGTGGACACCGGCCCGGTCGCGCAGGCGCTCCTGGAGGAGATCCTCGTCGACCCGGCGACGGTGGGCGCCGAGTCCGCCGACCGGATCGCGGTCGCGCACGCCGGCGACGAGGCCATCGCCCTGGTGCCACTGCCGGCGGGCCCGCTGCCGGACAGTGAGGACGAGGGCACGACGACGCTGGGCCTGCACGCGGACGCGCTGCTGGCGGCGGTACGGGACCCCCTGTCGTCCGGTCTCGCCGACGACGGCCGCCTCACGCTCGGCGTCAGCGCGGCCGTCCACTCGGCGGAGGGCCTGCGCGGCGCCCTGGAGGAGGCCCGGCACGCCCGCCGCGTGGCGGCCGCCCGGCCGGGCCGCGTGTGCGCCGCGGGCCACCACGAGCTGGCCTCGCACGTGCTGCTGCTCCCGTTCGTCCCGGACGACGTCCGCCGCGCCTTCACGGCCCGCCTGCTGGACCCGCTCCGCGACTACGACCGCCGCCACCGCGCCGAGCTCATCCCCACCCTGGAGGCCTTCCTCGACTGCGACGGCTCCTGGACCCGCTGCGCGACCCGCCTGCACCTGCATGTGAACACCCTGCGGTACCGGGTGGGCCGGATCGAGCAACTGACGGGCAGGGACCTGTCGCGCCTGGAGGACAAGCTGGACTTCTTCCTGGCGCTGCGGATGTCGTAGGTCGCAGGGAGGGGTGCGGGGGCGGGGCGCGGAGGCCTCCGGCCGGGTGCTGCCCAGGTGGCGGCGGCCCGCCCGGCGCTCCCGTCCCTCTACGGCTAGCGGGTCAGGAGGGCCCTGAAGGGGCCTTCCCGGGCCGTCAGCCGCTCCCAGGTGCCCGATTCCGTGATGCGTCCGCCGTCCAGGACCGCGATCCGGTCCGCGCGGCGGATCGTGGAGGGCCGGTGGGCGATGACGACCGTGGTGCGGGCGGCCGCGCCGGGCGCGGCGGCCATGGCCCGGGCGAGCGCGGCCTCACCCGCGGCGTCCAGGTTGGCGGTGGTCTCGTCGAGGACCAGGATCCGGGGCTCGGCGAGGAGGGCCCGCCCCAGGGCGACGCGGGCCCGCTGGCCCCCCGAGAGGGTGGCGCCGCGCTCGCCGACCGCGAGCCCGGAAACGAGGTGCCCGATCCCACACAGCTCGGCCACTTCACGCACCCGCTCGTCCGACGCCTCGGGGGCCGCGAGCCGCAGGTTGTCGGCGAGGGTGCCGTGAAAGAGCGGCACGTCCTGCCCGACGACGGCGACGGCACGTCGCAGGTCGGCGTCGGTGAGGTGCCGTAGGTCGACGGCGTGGGGCGGGTGGGCGTCGGTGTCGGTGTCGGTGTCGGGACGGGGCACCTCGTCGCCGCCGACGAGTTCCACGACGCCCGCCGCCGGGTCCCAGAACCGGGCGAGGAGGTGGGCCACCGTGGACTTCCCGGCCCCCGAGGCGCCGACGAGGGCGAGGGTCTCCCCCGGGCGGACGGCGAGGTCGAGGCCGGCGAGAACCTCCGTACCGCCGTAGTCGAAGCGGACGCCGCGCAACCGTAGGCCCAGCGGCCCGTCGGGCAGCGCCGCGGGCCGTTCCGGGGCGGGGGCGCCCGATGGGGCCCCGACGGCCGCGCCGACGCGGGCGGCCGCCGCCCGAAGACCACCCGCCTGGCCCAACGCGGCGGCGGAATCCGCGACGGGCGCCAGACAGCCCAGGGCCAGGGCCATCGCGGCCGGGGCCCACGGCCCGCTCAGGGTGTGCGCGGCGGCCGGCTCCGGTGTGCACCGCGCCCGCCGCGAGGGCGGCCGGCTCGTCGCCGAGGAACCGCTCTCCTGGGCGGGCCCCGGCCGCGGCTATTACCTCCGGCTCGACCCCGTCCGGCGCACCCTCTGGTCCTGCGTGCGCGGCGGGCCGGCCGACCCCGGGCGGTGGCCGGAGTGGACCAACGACGCCTGGTTCCACCACCTCCGCACCGGCCGTACCGGACGCGTACCGCTCGGCCAGGGCCTGGTGTTCCGGCTCGCGGTCGCCGCCGGACACATCGCGTACGCCCGGGTCCACCCCGACGGCGACGAACTGGTCCTGCTCGACCCGTCCGCCACCCCCCTCCCCCGGTCACCGCGCGTCTCCCGCTCCCGCCCATGGACGGCGCGCCGCGGCCGGGCGGGACGCCGTGGGACGGCGTGCAGCGGCGGGCGATCGCGACCTCGCCGGGCGGGGCGTACACCGCCGTCACCCGAGGGGGTCATGGCGAGGTTCATCTCTTCGAGGGAACGCGGTTCCTGACGATGTGAAAGGTTCCGACACCCCTGGACGACGGTGGTCATATCGCCCTGGTGGCGCCCGGGGACGGGGCACACGCGGATCGGATCGGTCGCTGAGCGGGCCGGTCCGGGGCGCGGACGCACGCGTCCGCATAGCGGTCAAGGTCCCTTACTTGTGAAATCTTTCACCTGACCCCTTGGCCAGTGCCACGCGTTCGTGCTGAGATGCGGGCTGACCCAATAGCTCAAAGGCGCGCTCGGGGAGGGCAATGTGGCGGACACCGCCATGTCTGGTTCCGGAACAACGGGTGGCGACGATCCGGCCCTTGGCTACGGCGGGGCGACCCCGGTGGAGACGGCCATATGGCGTCTGCGCTCGCGGGGTTGCTGGACGGACGCGGCCGCACTGCTCGCACCCCGCGCGGCGGAACCCGCGGCGGCGCTCGAACGGGCGGCGCTGTTGATCGAGCGGTGTCTGTACACCGAGCAGGGGTGGGCGGACGCGGAGGACGCGCTGCGGGCGGCCGAGGCCGTGGCCCAGACGGACGAGGAGCGGGGGGCGGCCGCGTGCGAACGCGGCTATCTCGCCTACGCGTCGACGCTGCTCGGGGTACGCGACCGGGCGGACGAGGCGACCGCCGCGCTCGGCCGGGCGGCGGCGCTGATCGGCCCGTCGGCGGAGGGGCGTCCGCTGCTCGACTACCGGCGGGGGCTGATCGCGCAGAACATCGGCGACTCCCCGCAGGCCGCCCGTGCCGCCTACCGCCGCGCCCACGCCGGCGCGACCGCCCAGGGCGACAGCCTGCTGCTCTCGTCCACCTGGCGTCACCTCGCCGGACTCGCCCTGCGCGAGGGCGAGTTGGCCGAGGCACGGCACGGCTTCGCCGAGTCCCTCCGGATCCGCGAGGAACTCGGCTACCTGGTCGGTACGGCCCCGGCACTCACCGCCCTCGCGGACGCGGAGACGGAACCGGAAGCGGGCCGTCTACGCGCGGAGGCGGCCCGCCTCTTCCGCCTCCTGGGCGGCGTACCCACGTGGCTGGCGGCCCAACTGACGCCTCGGCCGGCGATCTGACGGAGAGTCGGCCTACGGGGGGTGCGCGCGGCGGGCCGCACCCCCTGAAGTCCGGTCACCTCACCCGGACTTCGGCCCCAGAGGTTAGCGCCCGTCAACCCGACGCCGGGCCTCGGCGGCGGGGCCGCGACCAGCCGGCGACCCGCTCCACGCACAGCAGCGCCTCGTCCATCCCCACCGCCACCGCGCCGTC
Organism: Streptomyces sp. P9(2023); assembly: GCF_032436795.1. Classification (NCBI taxonomy): domain Bacteria; kingdom Bacillati; phylum Actinomycetota; class Actinomycetes; order Kitasatosporales; family Streptomycetaceae; genus Streptomyces; species Streptomyces sp. P9(2023). Next base: position 16,976 of record NZ_JAUPWM010000036.1, on the reverse strand, counting down.
CGGAGTCACCGCCACCGCGCGGACCGGGGGGCCGGGGCGGAAGGGGAGGCGGGCGGGGGTGTCGAGGTCGTGGAGTTCGACGAGACCGTCCGCCCAGGCGATGGCGAGCAGGGGGCCCTCGGGAGTCTCGGTGGCGTGCAGCGACACGACCGCCACCCGGCGATCGGCGATCGGGGTGGGGTCCGGGTCCTGGCCCGGGATCCAGCGGCGCACCGTGCCGTCGAGGCCGCCGCTGCAGAGGAAGGGCGTGGCCGTGTCGACCGCCGTCACGGCCGTCACGCGGCCGCTGTGCAGCGCGGCCTGGTGAATGCCCGTCAGGCCGAAGGCATGGACGGAGCCGAGCCGGTCGCCCACGACCACGGAGCCGCTGATCGCCGCGAGCGCGGTGCCCGGGTGCCGGGTGAGGGTCGCCGCCACGGCCGAGGTGAGCCGTTCCAGGTACGGGGCCCGGGGCTCGGGGCCCGGCACGGGCAGCAGCCGGCCCCGTTCGTCCAGGAGCAGGAGCGTGCCGTCCGGGGCGGGCGCCAGCGCCTTGATCCGGCCGCCCGAGGGGCTCCGCAACGGCTCGCCCACGATCGACGCGTCGGCCGCGCCGAGCTGTTGCACGGCGTCCGTCGTACCCGCGACCAACAGGCGGTCCCCTGAGCCGCCGAGGGCCGTGACCGAGCCCGGCCAGGGCGGGGTCAGGTCGCCGCGTACCCGGGTCCACCGCACCCGCCAGGGCGCGTCGGCCGCGAGCGCGCGCAGCGCCGGACGGAGCCGGGGGTCGGCCCCGTCCCCGAGGGCGCCGAGCAGGACGACGGCCCGGTCGGCCGGGTCCTGGTCACGGCAGAGGGACTGCCCGGTGCGCAGCCATGCCGACCGCAGTCCGCCGCGGTCGTCGCCGGGGCCGGTCACATACGCGGTGGTGACGCGCAGCGGGTCGGCCGTGCACACCGCGACCGGGTCGGCCAGGTCGACCGCGTGCCGCGCCTCGTACGGCTCCGACCCCCACGCCGAACCCCAGTCCCACCCGGCGTCCGCGGTCGACGCCGCACCGGCACCCGGGCCGGTGGCCGAGCCCGTACCGGAACCGGGGCCGGGACCGCGGCCGGCAGGTCCCGTACCGGAACCGGGGCGACCTGGAACCGGGGCCGCACCCGTGCCGGGGCGTCCCTGCCCCGACCGCGCCCCCTTACCCGCGCCTTCACCCGAACCCGAACCCGATCCGGAACCGGGGCGACCTGGAACCGAGGCCGCACCCGTTCCGGGGCGTCCCTGCCCCGACCGCGCCCCCTTACCCGCGCCTTCACCCGAACCCGAACCCGACCCGGAACCGGGCCCCTTGCCCGACCCCGACCCCGACCCCGATCCCGCGCGCTTGCCCGAACTGGGCCACGGCCCCTTACCCGACCCCGACCCCAGCCCCGTGCCCTTGCCCGGACCGGGCCCGGGCCCAGGCCCCTGGCCCGACCCCCGTCCCTGACCCGAGCCCGCACCCGAGCCCTGACTCGAACCCGCACCCGTACCCGCGCCAGATCCAGGCTCCCCCGGACCCTCCGCCGCGTCGCTCTCCGCGTCCAGGTCCACCACCGTGACGCGGCCCGTGGCCGTCAGGAGGTCGTACGACGGGGTGCCCTTGCAGGTCTCCACGACGAGGCGGACCCGGCCCGAGGCGGCGAGTTCGGCGATCAGATCGGCGATGGCCTCCGGCTCCGCGGCGGCGTGCAGGTCCGGCAGGACCAGGACCGCGTGCCGCGCCTCGGTCGTGGCGACGGCCTGGACGAGCTCGCCGGGCGTCCTGGCCACGACACCGAGCCGGTTCGCGACGGTCCAGGCCGCGCCGAGCGCGCACTGGCCGGCGAGCGGGATCAGCTCGCGCGCCGCGCGCCTGCGGCGTGCGCCCGGGCGCGTGCCATGCGCGGCGAGCCAGCCGAGCAGCGCGGACTTGCCCCGGCGGGGACCGCCGACGACCAGGCAGAGGCGGGGCGCCTCCGGGTCGGTGAGCCAGCCGAGCAGGGCCGCCGCCTCGGCCTCCGTACCGGCGGCCGGGCGGTCTCCACGGACGGATCCGGTCACGGGCGCCTTCCCCATGCCAGGGAGGGAGTCGCGGACGGCATGGGACACCTCACGGACGGCGCTGCGCGGACGGGACGACGGCAACGACCTTAGTCGTCAGTCCGCCGATCCGGTGAAATGCTCTCTGACAAGTGACTGTACGACGGTGACGTCCTGGGCGATCAACGCGTCGAGCAGGGCGGTGTGTTCCGCCGCGTCGGCGACGAGGTCGCCGTGCCGGGTCACCGGGCCGCTCACCAGGGGCCATTGGGACCGGCGGTGCAGGTCGTCGGCGACGGTGAGGAGCTGTTCGTTGCCCGCCAGGGCGAGGACGGCGCGGTGGAACGCGCGGTCGGCCTCGGCGTAGTGGGCGCGGTCGCCGCGGGCCGCCGCCGCCGAGGTGGCCTCGGCGAGCGGCCGGAGCTCGGCCCAGCGGGCGGCCGGGACCGTGCGGGCGAGCCGGAGCATGATCGGGACCTCGATGAGCGCGCGGACCTCGGCGAGCTCGGCCAGCTCGCGCGGGGTGCGCTCGGTGACCCGGAAGCCGCGGTTCGGTACGACCTCCACGGCGCCTTCGACGGCGAGCTGCTGCATCGCCTCCCGTACGGGGGTCGCGGAGACACCGAAGCGCTCGGCGAGGACGGGGGCGGAGTACACCTCGCCGGGGACCAGTTCGCCGCCGACCAGCGCGGTGCGCAGGGCCTGGAGGATCTGCCCGCGCACGGAATGGCGGCGGACGGCGCGCGGGGAGCCCTCGTGCGCGGGCGCGGGTACCGGCTGCCCGCGCACGGAATGGCGGCGGACGGCGCGCGGGGAGCCCTCGTGCGCGGGCGCGGGTACCGGCGCGGGCGCGCGCACGAGCGCGGGCGTCGAGGGAGGAGCGGGAGCCAGTAGGGGCGCCGGCGGCTCGCTGTGGGTGTGTTCCCCCCGTGCCTGCTCCGGGACCCGTACCGGGCCCTCCGCGCCCCCGTACGCCGGGTGCCGCGGGTGCCGCGGGTGCGGCTGCCCGGCCCGCGCCTCGGCCGCCGCCGATGGCTCCGCCGTCCGCTCGCGCGCTCTGCCCTGCTCCACCCGGGTCCTCCTGCGGGGTCGTGCCGGGCCCGGCTCGCGATACCGAGGCCCCCTGTGCACCATAGGCGGACAGGGCCGCAGTTCAAACCTCGGACGCATCGGGTAAGGTAAGGCTAACCTGCCAACGATCGCGATTCGGTGGTCCCGTATGGCCCTCCCCGCCCTGCTCCCCGCCCCCTTCACCTCGCCCGTCGCGGCCTCGTACGCCCGCCTCGGCGAGGTGTTCTCCGGCCTGCGGATAGAGGAGCTGGGCCAGGGCGAGCTGCCGCCGCGCGGGGCCGGCTGGGTCGGAGCGGACGAGCTCGCGACCGGGGGCGCCGCCCTCGACGCCTTCCTCGCCTGGGACAACGCGCAGGTGCTGCGCGACTACGGCCGGCAGGCCCGCCCCGACGTGGTCGCCAGCTTCGGACTGCACCGGTACGCCTGGCCCGCCTGCCTCCTGGTCACGGTCCCCTGGTTCCTGCACCGCAGGGTCCCGCGGCTGCCCGCCCGTAACGTCTCCTTCCAGCGGACCCTGGGGCGGATGGCCGTCCGGATCGACGAGTTCGCCTGCCTGCCCGGCGACCCCGCAGCCGAGCTGCCGGGCGCCCGGGTCGTCCCGGACGAGGCGGCGCTGCGCGCCGAGGTCAGGGACGCGCTCGCCGAGCACTTCGAGTCCGTGCTCGGCGGCTTCGGGCCGCGGATGCGGCGCGGGAAGCGGGCGCTGTGGGGGATGGCGACGGACGAGATCGTCGAGGGGCTCTGGTACATCGCGGCGCTGCTCGGCGAGGAGGAGCGGGGGATGGCGGAGCTGGAGCTGCTGATGCCCGGCACGGCCAAGCCGTTCGCCGGGACGGCGGGCTTCCGCGAGCTGCCGGGCGCCGGGGAGCCGGACGGAACGCCCCGTTCCACCCGGGACCGGGCGACCTGCTGCTTCTTCTACACGCTGCGCCCCGAGGACACGTGCCTGACGTGCCCGCGGACCTGTGACGCCGAGCGGGTCCGCCGCCTCGCCGCCACCGCCTGACGGTCCGCCCGAGGATCCGCCTCGGCGCCCGGCCGATTACGCCACTCGTACGAGTGGCAAGAATCGAACGCAACTCCCTTGTGCCGACCGGCCGTTCGACCGGATCGCACCTATTCGTATGCCGTCCGACCCCAATGGCGTGCTCTTGCCGCGAAACCACGTGGGGGGCCTCCGGGGTCGGCCAGTATGGGCGCCCGAAACGCCCTACTGCGATGCAAGGGACACCGCATGAGACTGACCGACATATCGCTGGACTGGCTGCTTCCGGGTGGCGTCATGGTGGCCGGAGTCCTGACGGCGGTGGCGGTGCTCGCGCGCGGCAAGCGCGCCGGTGGCCAGGCCGCGGCCGACGACACCTGGGAGCGCAGCGAGGAACGCCGCCGGCGCAAAGAGGCGATCTACGGAACCGCCTCCTACGTCCTGCTCTTCTGCTGCGCGGGCGTCGCCGCCGCGCTCTCCTTCCACGGCCTCGTCGGCTTCGGCCGGCAGAACCTGAACCTCACCGGGGGCTGGGAGTACCTCGTCCCCTTCGGCCTCGACGGCGCGGCCATGTTCTGCTCGGTGCTCGCGGTCCGCGAGGCGAGCCACGGTGACGCCGCCCTCGGCTCGCGGCTCCTCGTGTGGACGTTCGCGGGCGCGGCGGCCTGGTTCAACTGGGTGCACGCGCCCCGGGGTCTGAGCAACGCCGGCGCCCCGCAGTTCTTCGCGGGCATGTCCCTCTCGGCGGCGGTCCTCTTCGACCGCGCGCTCAAGCAGACCCGCCGGGCGGCGCTGCGCGAGCAGGGTCTCGTACCGCGTCCGCTGCCGCAGATCCGGATCGTACGGTGGCTGCGGGCGCCCAGGGAGACCTTCGCGGCCTGGTCGCTGATGCTGCTCGAAGGCGTACGGACGCTGGACGAGGCGGTGGACGAGGTACGGGAGGACCGGCGCGAGAAGGAGCAGAACCGGCACCGCAGGCGCGAGCAGGGGAAGCTCGACCGGGCCAGGATCAAGGCGATCAATCGCCAGCACCGGAACTTCGGTCTGGGGCGCGGGGGCGGCGGCCGTCAGGTCGACGTGCCGTCGCTGAACCCCGGCGGCGGCTCGGCGACACCGGCCCTGAACTCCGGCGCGGGCTCCGCGACGACGTCCGTGGGGACCGCCGTCGCGGAGCCCGCCATAGCGGACCCCGGACAGCTGCCGCTTCGACACCGGCCCTCCCTCCAGGCCGTGAAAGGTGCTGAGCCACGGACGGTGGACCTCACCGCCGAGGACGACACCCAGACGCTGCCCCGCCTCGACTCGCTGGAGCGCAAACTGAAGGACCTGGAGCAGCAGTTCGGCTGAGCGAGTGTCTGGCCGGCCCGAACGATCGGCGGGGCCGCGTGGGAGCCCGGTAGGTGCTCACGCGGCCCCGCCGTTCAGTTCGAACCACACCACCTTGCCCACGCCGTGGTCCTCGACTCCCCAGGAGTCCGCCAGTTCCTGGACCAGGACGAGTCCCCGGCCGTGCGTACCGTCGTCGGCGCGCGGTACGTGCGGCTCGGGCGGACCGGAGATGCCGGAGACGAAGTCGCGTACTTCGACCCGGAGGCTGTCGGGGACCACGGTCGCGGTGACCACCGCGCCGTGGTCGGTATGGATCAGTGCGTTGGTGACGAGTTCGCTGGTGAGCAGCTCCGCGATGTCGGAGGCGCCCGGTCCACCCCAGGTCCGCAGCATCCTGCGCAACGCGTGCCGCACCTCCGGCACCGCGGTGAGATCCGCGCATCCCACCTTTCTCAGCATCTGAGTCGGCTGTCTTGCCTCCCCGGCCATAACCCCCACCCACATGTCGGTACACATCTCCTCGAACAGGCTCACGGGGATGCATGCCCCACTGTTCGTCGCGCATTCATGGCGGAGTGTCACCGGCCGGACGGAACGTCCTACGGGCAGCTGTTGCGCAAGTCCCCCGCGTCGGTCGAGCAGGTGTCGAAGCCGATGCCGCCGTAGGCCGCGTCGTTGCCGCCGACGCCGTCCCGCGTGTCGAGGTTGTCGTTGCCCCCGTCGCCGTTGAGGCGGTCGTTGCCGGTCTGGCCGATCAGCCGGTCGGTGCCCGCACCGCCGCTGACCCAGTCGTTGCCGGGGCCGGCGTGGACCGTGTCGTTGCCGTTCGCGCCGTAGATCGTGTCGTTGCCGCTGAGGGCACAGATCACGTCGTTGCCGAAGGTGCCGTTGAGCGTCTCGGTGTTGCTGGTGCCGATGATCGTGCAGCCGCGGGCGTTGTTCACGGTGGTCGCGGCGTTGGCGTTGTTGTTGGCCGGTACGGGGTCGTCCTCCACGGCCGCTGTCGCCACCCAGTCGGTGAGGGTCCCGGTGGCGCGCGGTTCCGCGACCACGGTGACCGTGGCGGAGGCACCCGGGGCGATCGTGCCGAAGCGGCAGGTCATCGTGGTCGGATTCACGGTGCAGGGGCCGCCCTGGCTGGGCATGGCCGACAGGAGGGTGCCGGAGCCGCCGGTGAGGGTGTCGGAGATGGAGACCGCGGTGGCGTCCGTGGTGGTGCTCCCGTTGGACACCCGGATCGTGTACGTGGCCTGGTCACCGATGCTGACGGTGGCGGGGCCGGTCTTGGTGACCGACACGTCCACGGTGGGCGGCGGGGGCGTGCCGCTGATCGAGTAGCGGGCCACCCCGTGGTTGTCGCTGGCGTTGCCGGAAACGACGATCCTGCCGTCGGTCTGCAGGGCCACCGCCCGGCCCTCGTCCCAGTTGCCCTCGAAGTCGGTGGTCACCCGGCCGTCGCCGCCGAAGTCGGTGTCCAGGGAGCCGTCCGTGGCGAAGCGGGCGAGTGCGAAGTTGCCGGTGGCGTCGCCGACGACGACGATCTTGTCGTCGTCCTGCAGCGCCATGTCGTTCCCCGCCGCGCCGTTCGTGGCGAAGTTGGTGGTCACCGTGCCGTCCCCGCCGAAGGTCGGGTCCAGGTCGCCGTTCTCGTCGTAACGGGCCACCGCGAACTCGGAGTTGATGCCCGTCCCGTGGGATCCGGCGGCGACGATCTTGCCATCGGTCGTGAGGTCCACGCCCCGGACCGAGACGCCGAACGGGGTGGCCACCTGGCCGTTGTCGCCGAAGGTCACGTCCCGCCCGCCGTACTCCATGTAGAGGCGCACAAGGCCGAAGCCGACGGGGCTGGAGCCGGCCGCGATGATCGTTCCGCCGCCGGACACGGCCATGGCGCGGATCGCCGAGCCACCGCCCTCGAAGGGGAAGACGGCCTTGCCCGAGTTGTCCTCGCCGAAGATGTCCAGGCTGCCGGCGGGGGTGAGGCGGGTCACCATGGCGTCGCCGCCGTAGGACCCGCCGATGAGGATGTTGTCGTCCAGGCCCATCATCACCGCGTAGCCGACGGTGGGGACGGTCTCCCCGAAGGAGGTGACGACCTTGCCGTCGCCGTCGAAGGTGGTGTCCAGGGAGCCGTCCGCGTTGTAGCGGGCCGCCGCGAGCTGGGGCGGGCTGCCGTCGGCGGTGTCGCTGCTGCCTACCGCGACGATCTTGCCGGGGCTCGCCAGGGTCAGGGCGTGGGCCTCGTCGTTGGTGAAGTTGCCGAAGTCGGTGACGACGACGCCGTCGCCGCCGCCGAAGGTGGTGTCGAGGCTGCCGTCGGCGTTGTAGCGCACCAGGACGAAGTCGTTCGGCCCGTCGAAGTTGAAGCCGCTGCCGAGCGTGACGATCTTGCCGTCCGGCTGGACCAGCACGTCCCGGTTGTCCTCGACGGCGGACGTGTCGGTGATGACCTTGCCGTCGCCGCTGAAGGTGGGGTCGAGATCGCCGGGGGCGGCGGTCGCCGCCCCGGGCAGGGTGATGACGAGCGCGAGGGCGGCGGCGCCGGCCGCGGCGGCGATGCGCCCGGCCCGGCGCGATGGGGGATGCAGGGGCATGAGCGAGGACTCCGTCTGTCGGTACCTGGGGCCGACAGCCTTCCGCCGCGCCGGCCTCTCGCGGCCCGGCATGGCCGTGCTGAGCCCACTTGACCTGCGGGTTCCACCCCCAGGAGTGAGCCCTCAGGGCCGGGGCACGTTCCGGAGGTTGGAGCGGGCCATCTGGACCATGCGGCCGACCCCGCCGTCCAGGACGACCTTGCTCGCGGAGAGCGCGAAGCCGGAGACCATCTCGCGGCTGATCTTCGGGGGGATGGACAGGGCGTTGGGGTCGGTGACGATGTCGACCAGGGCCGGGCCCTTGTGCTTGAAGGCGTCCTTCAGGGCGCCCGCGAGGTGTTTGGGCTTCTCCACGCGGACGCCGTAGGCGCCGGCCGCACGGGCGACGGCGGCGAAGTCGGGGTTGCGGTTGGTCGTGCCGTACGAGGGCAGACCGGACACCAGCATCTCCAACTCGACCATCCCCAGGGAGGAGTTGTTGAAGAGAACGATCTTCACCGGCAGGTCGTACTGGACGAGGGTGAGGAAGTCGCCCATCAGCATGGAGAATCCGCCGTCGCCGGACATCGAGATCACCTGGCGCCCGCGGTCCGTGAACTGCGCGCCGATGGCCTGCGGCAGCGCGTTCGCCATCGAGCCGTGCGAGAAGGAGCCGATGATGCGGCGGCGGCCGTTGGGCGAGATGTAGCGCGCGGCCCAGACGTTGCACATGCCGGTGTCGACGGTGAACACGGCGTCGTCGTCCGCGAGTTCGTCCAGCACCGAGGCCACGTACTCGGGGTGGATCGGTACGTGCTTGTCGACCTTGCGGGTGTACGCCTTGACGACCCCTTCGAGCGCGTCGGCGTGCTTCTTCAGCATCTTGTCGAGGAACCGGCGGTCCGTCTTCGCCCGCACGCGCGGCGTGAGGCAGCGCAGCGTCTCCCGTACGTCACCCCAGACCGCGAGGTCGAGCTTGGAGCGGCGCCCCAGGTGCTCCGGCCGGACGTCCACCTGGACGATCTTGACGTCGTCCGGCAGGAAGGCGTTGTACGGGAAGTCCGTGCCGAGCAGGATCAGCAGGTCGCACTCGTGGGTGGCCTCGTAGGCCGCCCCGTAGCCGAGCAGTCCGCTCATCCCGACGTCGAACGGGTTGTCGTACTGGATCCACTCCTTGCCGCGCAGCGCGTGGCCGACGGGCGACTTCACCCGCTCGGCGAACTGCATCACCTCCGCGTGCGCGCCGGCGGTACCGCTGCCGCAGAACAGCGTCACCCGTTCGGCCTCGTCGATCATCCGTACCAGCTCGTCGATCTCGGCGTCGCCCGGCCGGACGGTGGGCCGGGAGGTGACGAGGGCGGTCTGCCACGCCCTGTCGGGGGCGGGCGCGGAGGCGATGTCGCCGGGGAGCGACACGACGCTGACGCCGCTCTGCCCGACGGCGTGCTGAATGGCCGTCTGGAGCAGCCGCGGCATCTGTTGGGGGTTGGAGATCAGCTCGCTGTAATGGCTGCACTCGGTGAAGAGCCGGTCCGGGTGGGTCTCCTGGAAGTAGCCGAGCCCGATCTCGCTGGAGGGGATGTGCGAGGCGAGCGCCAGGACCGGGGCCATCGAGCGGTGTGCGTCGTACAGGCCGTTGATCAGGTGCAGATTGCCGGGGCCGCAGGAGCCCGCGCACGCCGTGAGCCGGCCGGTGATCTGCGCCTCCGCCCCGGCGGCGAAGGCGGCGGCCTCCTCGTGCCGGACCTGGATCCAGTCGATGTCGCGGGTACGCCGGATGGCGTCCACGACGGGGTTCAGGCTGTCGCCCACGACTCCGTACAGACGCCGGACGCCCGCCCGGACGAGGATGTCGACGAACTGCTCTGCCACGTTCTGTCTGGCCATGGGTCCATCAACACATGGGGCGGACCGTTACGCCTCCCAGACGGCCACCCCTGTACGGTCGTCGGCGTACCCCTTCACCCGCAGCTGGGTGTCGGCGAGGAAGGCGGCAAGACCGGGCGCCTCGGCGGACGCCCAGCGCTCCGCGAGCTCCTTGGCGAGGGCCGGCTCGCCGCGCATCGGCTCGGCGAGACCGTTCGACGCGAGCAGGAGGGTGTCGCCCGGGCGGGCTACGGAGGCGCGGAAGCGGAACGGTTCGGCGGGCGGTGGGGGATGCTCCCCGAAGAACGGGGCGCCGGGCGGTCCGGTGACGCTGAGTCTCATCGTCCGGCGGTCGCCGTCCGCCGTCTCCGACGGGGGCGAGCCGAAGCCGACGACCGGGGCGCCGGTGAGCGCGGACGGCTCCGGGAGCAGCGGCTCGATGTCCTGCCAGGCGCCGTCGCGGAGCCGGAAGAGACCGCCGGGGCCGACCCCGAAGAAGACCCGGGTGCGGCAGTCGGGATCGGCGGAGAGCAGCAGACAGCGCAGGCCGGCGGTGTACTCCTCGGGCTCCACGCCCAGTTCGGCGGCGCGGGCGCGCAGCTTGCCGTACGTACGGTCGGTGAGGCGGTGCAGCCCCGACTTCAGGTCGCCTCGGCGGCCGGAGCGGATGTCCTCGGAGAGCCGGGCGTGGCTGCGGCCGACGGCCTCGCCGATCCAGCGGCACGCGTCGGAGGCGGCGAGGTGGGCGCCCTCGGCGGCGCGGGCGCCGCTCGCCACGGCGACGAGGACGAGGGCGGCCTCCTCGTGCCCGAACCGGGCGGTGAGCAGGGCGTCCCTGCGGGGTTCGCCGCGGTAGCGGGCGGAGTCGCCGCGCTGCGAGGCGGCCCGCAGGGTGTACGAGCCGTAGCGGGCGCCGTCGAGGACGGTGTCGGCGACCAGCTCGCCGAGCTCCCCGGGCCGGGCCACCGGCAGCGCGGTCGGCTCGGGCTCGTAGGTGGGCGGCCGGTTGCCGATGTGCGCGGTACGGGGCCGGGGCAGCGGCGGGGGCGGCGGTGCTTCTGGCACGAGCGGCCCGTCCGACCCGGGCAGGTCGACCACGAGTGTGGCGTCGGCGTCGGCGTCGGCGTCGGAATCAGGGTCGTCGAGGGGCTCCCAGGGAGCCCGGGGCGGTCGGGAGGGTCGCGCCGCCGTCGGGGGCGCCGTGGCTCCCGCCGCTCCCGCCGCTCCCGGCGTCGGGAGCGGCGTCTCGCCCGTCGCGCGGGACGCGGAGTCGAAGCGGTCGTCGAGCGTGTCGCCCGTGGTCGTCGGTACCGTGTCCGGCGCCGACGCGTCGTAGAGCTTGTCCCACCAGTTGTCCCCCTGCTGAGTCATGCCCTTATTGTCCACCGCACAGGCCGTCAGAAAACGGGACACGGCGAAAAAGAGGTCCGCCGGGCGACCCCACCCCCCACGGGAAGGACGCCCGGCGGACCGGCGTGATCAGCGCACGTCGTAAGCGCGGACCACGGTCTGGGTGACGGAGTTGCCGTTGGCGTCCGTCAGTTCGGTCTTCAGCGTGACCTGCTTGCCGGCCGCGCCCGTGTGGTTCACGGTCGCGGTCCAGTCGCCGCCGTGCGCTGCGACCTGCGCCTCCGTCCAGGTCGTGCCTCCGTCGTAGGAGTACGAGAGCCTGGCCGAGGTGAGGGCGGCGGGCGTGTAGCCCGCGTGACCCGTCGCGGTGAGGCCGATCTGCAGGCCGTCGGTCGCGGCGAGGGTCTTCAGTCCGTCCTCCGGCAGGTTGTACCGGGGGAAGAGAAGCGGGATGCCTTGAGAGTAGACGCTCTCGTCGAGCTCGGAGGTGAATTTCCAAACCGAGTTGACAGATGTGGAGCGGTTCCACACCTTGCTGCCGATCTTCATGGTGTGCTGTTCGAGCGTGTACGTACCGCGCTCGGACGGGACTTCGAAGACCCCGAACGGCCATCCGGTCTCTCCGAGCACCTCACCGTCCCTGCTCAACCGGAGGTTGCCGATGTCCCCGAAGGATCCGGGCTGGGAGTAGTGGGTGTTGTCGCCCCACATGGAGTTGGCGAAGCCGATGAGGTCGCCCTGACGTTCGGAGACGAGGACCGGCTTGCCGGTCGCGTCCAGCGGGGCGGTCGGGGCGACGACGCCGTCGTACCAGCGCTCGGTGCGCTTCTCCCCCGCCTTGTAGGCGTGCTTGGCCCCGATCATGAACTCGCCGAACGGGAAGCTGGAGGACAGCACCTGGTCCCATTTCGTGTCCCCGGCCGTGTAGTACTCCGTCCGGGTGCCCGGCGCCGGGACCGGCTCGATCGCTCCGAAGTAGACGGACGTGCCGTCCGGCCGGTAGGCGGCGGCGTTGTCGATGAAGTCGGTGGCGACACCCATGGAGCCGTAGCTGGACTCCGTACGGCCCAGCTGTGCGTCGCGGACCCGGTAGGACCTGTCGCCCCGGATCTGGCCCGACTCCGGGAAGGCGAGGTTGTAGAGGTACGGGCTCTTCGCGGTGGCCTTCCAGGAGAGGGTGACCTCGCCGGCGGAGAGCTTGCTGAGGAGCGCCGCCGCCTCGGCCGAGGGGACGGCGAGGACCGGGTGCCCGGCTCCCGCGAACCCGGCCGACGGGTACCAGCGTGCGGTCGACGTGCGGTACGCGAGAACCGCGACGGCTCCCGCGGCCTTGGCGTCCCGGGCGACGGCCGACACGTTGGTGGCGGTGTCCGGGATGCGGACCAGGGCGATCTTGTCCTTGACGCCGGCGGCCGTCAGCTCGGCGGGGGTGCCGGTGCCCGCGTCGGCGAGCCGGGCGGAGCCGGTGCCGTCGAGGTTGTCGGAGCCGAGGGAGCCGGTGACCGGGTGCAGGACCGTGCCGTCGGCCGTCTTCAGCGATTCGACCTGTGGGGCGGCGGTGCGCCAGTAGCTGCCGAACTCGAAGTCGCCGTCGTCGACGGGGCCTTCGACCGACGCGTAGTAGCCGCGGATCTGGCGGGTGCCTGCCGCCGTGCCGGCGTGCAGCCAGGTGTCGTCCCAGGAGCGGGAGAACGCCAGGGTGGTGCCGCGCTGCTCACCGGCCTTGTCGGTCCGCACCGACAGTTTGTGGGCCTTGCGCGCGTCGAGGACGACGGTGGTGTCCTTCTTCACCTCCAGCTGCGGGCGGGCGAGGTAGCTGAGCGAGTCGTTCAGCTTGGCGCCCTCGTCCGCGTCGGGTGTGCCGACGAAGGAGGAGAGGAAGTAGCTGCCGGGCCGGACCTGGAAGACCTGGTCGGTGGCGCCCTCGTTGAAGCGGCGCTCGCCGCTCGCGGTGTCGGTGCCGATGAGGTCCATGGACGACGGACCGGCGGCGGGGTTGCCCTGACGGTCGATCAGCTTGACGCGCAGGGTGACCGTTTCGGGCTGGACGTAGAGGGAGAACGGCGTCGAGACGTGGAGGCCGCCGGGGCCGGTGGCCAGGACCCGGCCGGTGACGTCGCCGTACTGGGCGCGCTCCAGGTGGGCGGCCGGGTCCAGCTCCAGCGGGACCTCGACGGTCGCGCCGGCCGGGACGGTGACGGTGCGCTTGCCGAGCCGGGCGACGGAGGACCGGACGCGGGAGCCGTCGTTGCCGGTGACCTTCTCGACGTCGAGGGTCAGGGTGACGGGCTTGTCGGAGGTGTTGGTGTACGGGACGGCCACCGAGGTGCGGTCGCTGCTGTCCTGGGGCCAGTTGAAGGTGCCGCCCTGGACGGCGTCGGCGCCGAGGACCGTCTGGTCGATGGCGGCCTTGACGTCGAGCCGGCCGCCGCCGACCTCGCGTACGTCGCCGGGCACGGCGCTCTCGGCGGAGGAGACCAGCGCGGCCTTGATCTGCTGGGCCGTCCAGTCGGGGTGGCGCTGCTTGACGATGGCGGCGGCGCCCGCGACGTGCGGGGTGGCCATCGACGTACCGGACATCGACTGGTACGCGTACACGCCCCGCCCGCCGACGGCGGCGGCGGAGATGTCGACGCCGGGGGCCGCTATCTCCGGCTTGAGGGTGTGGTTGACGATCGTCGGGCCGCGGCTGGAGAAGGACGCGGTGGAGTCGTCGCGGTCGGTGGCGCCGACGGTCAGCACGTCGGCGGCGCAGCCGGGCGAGGAGACGGTGTTGAGCGTCGGTCCGGAGTTGCCGGCCGCGATGACGAACAACGTGCCCTTGTTCTGGGCGAGTTCCTGCGCGGCGACGCTCATCGGGTCGGTGCAGTCGGTGGGTACGGAGCTGCCGAGGCTCATGGAGACGACGTCGGCGCCCTGGCCGACGGCCCATTCCATGCCCGCGATGATCCAGGAGGCGGCGCCGGAGCCGGAGTCGTTGAGCACCTTGCCGTTGAGGAGTTCGGCGCCGGGCGCGACGCCCTTCTTCTTGCCGTCGCTCGCCGCGCCGGAGCCGCCGACGGTGGAGATCGTGTGGGTGCCGTGGCCCCCGCGGTCCTCGGCGGTGTCGGAGTCGGTGAAGTTCTCCGAGGCGGTGATCCGGCCCTTGAGGTCCGGGTGCCGGGTGTCGGCGCCGGTGTCGAGGACGGCGACCTTGGTGCCCGTACCGTCGAAGCCCGCGGCCCAGGCCTCGGGGGCGTGCACCTGCTTGGTCGAGCGCTCCAGGGTGGCCTCGACCTTGCGGTCGAGCCAGAGCTTCCTGAGCCCGGAGGCGGACCGCGAAGCCGGGCTGTTCACGTCCGCCCAGAAGACGGCCGCCTGCTTCTTGTCGGCCTTGAGGGCGACTCCGTCGACTGCCTTGAGGACCTGGCCGCGCCGGGCCCCGCGTGGGGCGGCGGGGACGGTACGCGCGAGGTCGGAGCCGTAGACGGCGATGAGGGGCAGGGTCTTTGTACCGGCGTCGTCGTAGCCCTGCCGGATCAGTCCGGTGACGTTGAAGAGTTCCTCGTCGACGCGGCCCGCGCCGAGGGAGGCGGTGGCGTCCTCGGGGTAGACGTACAGGTCCTGGCCGGAGCGGCGGGTCTGGACGAAGGGCACCGTCCCGTCCTCGCGGGGCAGCGCGGCGGCGGCCGGGTTGCCGGCCGCGTCGCGGCTGACCAGGACCCGGTCGCCGGTGACCAGCGTGACGGTGGCGGTCCGTTCCCCGGTGCGGGCGGCCTGTGCGGCCTCGCTGCCGACGAGCGGTCGATTGCCGGCCGGATCGTCCTGTGGCTCGGCGGCCACGGACGGCACGACCGCGGTGACGGCCAGGACGGCGGCGGTCGCCGCCCCCAGGGCCGTACGCGAAATCGGGCGCATCGCTCTCCCCATCTGATTCCGGGCATGGCGGCGTGAAAGGGGCCATGCCCGGAGGCTGTTGGTGCTGCGGTGGCGCCACATTGGCAGAGGTGAGGGTGGTGCAGGGATGATGGGCGCGGCGGGAATGCGCCGTGGCCGATTCCCGCCAGAGCGCCAACGGAACGAATGCGTCCGGTGAACGTCCGGGGAATGTCCGGGACGTCCCAGGACGTCCGGTGAGGGGTGGGGCAGCGATGCTGGGAGCGATAGGGCTCGACGAACGGCAGGAGTCGGCGTACCGCGCGCTGGTCGCCCTGGGCGCGGCCGAGGTGACCGATCTGGCGCACCGGCTCGCGCTGCCCGAGTCGGACACCGAGCGGGCGCTGCGACGGCTCGAGTCGCAGGGGCTCGCCGCGCAGTCCTCGGCGCGGATCGGGCGGTGGGTGGCGGCGCCGCCGGGGGTGGCCCTGGGCGCGCTGCTGACCCAGCAGCGGCACGAGCTGGAGCGGGCGGAGCTGGCGGCGGCGCTGCTCGCGGAGGAGTACCGGGCGGAGGCGGCGGAGCCGGCCGTGCACGACCTGGTGGAGGTGGTGACGGGCGCGAGCGCGGTCACGCACCGCTTCCTCCAGCTCCAGCTGGGCGCGACGGAGGAGGTCTGCGCCCTGGTGACGGGGAAGCCGATCGCGGTGACCGGTACGGAGAACGACGCGGAGGAGATGGCGGCCGGGCGGGGCGTGCGCTACCGGGTGGTCGTCGAGCGGGAGGTCCTGACGCTGCCGTCGGGGATCGTGGAGCTGTCGGCGGCGCTCGGCCGGGACGAGGAGATCCGTGTCGTGGACCGGGTGCCGACGAAGCTGGTGATCGCGGACCGGGCCCTGGCGATGGTCCCGCTGACCGGCCGGGGAGCGGAACCGGCGGCGCTCGTGGTGCACGCGAGCGGGCTCCTGGAGTCCCTGCGGGGCCTCTTCGACGCGGTCTGGCGCGAGGCGCTGCCGCTGCGGCTCGGCGCGGGCGCGCAGATCACGGAGACGGCGGCGCCGGGACCCGACGCGACGGACCTGGAGGTCCTGTCGCTGCTCCTGGCCGGTATGACGGACGCGAGCGTGGCGAAACAGCTGGACCTGGGCCTGCGCACGGTGCAGCGCCGGGTGAAGGGCCTGATGGAGCTGTCCGGCGTGACGACCCGGCTCCAGCTGGGCTGGCACGCGTACGAGAAGGGGTGGGTGGCGCGCGGGTAGGGGGGCGCGGGCCGGGCGGGGAGCCCTGGAGGTACCCGTACGTACGCTGCGACCTGCGGGGAGATCATGGGTCCTGCACGCTGGGCAGATGGGTGTGTGGCAGCTGTTGCTCGTCGCGATGGTGATGCTGCTCGGCCTGTTCGGGGTACTGGCTCCCGGCGTGCCGGGGCCGTGGCTGGTGTGGGCGGCCACGGCCTGGTGGTCGCTGCACGAGCAGAGCGGGCTGGCCTGGCTCCTGCTGGTCGCCGCCACGGCGCTGCTCCTGCTCACCCAGGTGGTCGTATGGCTGCTGCCGCAGCGCCGGATCCGGGGCGTCGGCATCACGCGGCGGATGGTGACGTACGCGGGGCTCGGCGCGTTCCTCGGCTTCTTCCTGGTCCCCGTGCTGGGCGCGATCCCCGGTTTCATCGGCGGGATCTACCTCTCCGAGCGGTTCCGCCTCGGCGGCCACGGCCAGGCCAGGGCGTCCACGCGCACCGTGATGCGGGCGGCGGGGACGAGCATCCTGGTCGAGCTGTTCTCGTGCCTGCTGATCGTGGGCGCGTGGGTGGGGGCGGTGATCTGGGGCTGAGGACCTAGTGTCCTGAGTCTTAAGTTCCCATAGAGTTGGACGTATGACGCGTCCGGGACCGAAGCTTGCGCCGCTGGATC
>NZ_JAUPWM010000641.1:0-256 GCF_032436795.1 Streptomyces sp. P9(2023) | reverse complement strand
ATCCTTCATTTAAACTATGGTGGTGTGATTATTTTAATTTTGTTGATGTTGGCTATTGCTTTTATGAGCGTCCGTCTTTTTAAAATACTTGGCTATAAGCATTGGTTTTCTTGGTTCTTTCCAATTTCGATTTGTGTTTTGAATTTCAAGGGTTTTATATTTGCGATGACTCCAGGTGGAAGGTTTATATTTCTATTATATTTCTTCTTTATTTTTAAAGCTTTGCTGGTCCGCAATCAAGCATTTTTAAATACTA
>NZ_JAUPWM010000640.1:0-256 GCF_032436795.1 Streptomyces sp. P9(2023) | reverse complement strand
ATTTGCATGTCATAACGACGCGCCACGTCGATCATGGAAACCATGGCATCGACGGCACTGACATTGCTTCCTTCCAGTGCACCACTCACCAGACGTGCATTCTCGTCTGCTGGTAGCGCACCGGGCTCACCACCCTCATTGGGTGGCACTCTGAACAAGCCATCGTCTCCACGCACCAACGCCTGCTGGTCTGGCGTGACCAGCTTGATACGGCCAACGTCGACCATCGCCTCAGGCCCTTCGCCCTGGGGAATAG
>NZ_JAUPWM010000639.1:0-256 GCF_032436795.1 Streptomyces sp. P9(2023) | reverse complement strand
CATAGGGTTACCTTAGAAGACCACTCAACTCACGCTCAGCGCTCATTGGCGGCGTTTTTCGCTATACTTTAAGTTGGTGCTTGTTGAATCGCACTTTGATTTGAAATTAAGATGAGATACACGCTTCCCCCTATGACTTCCAAAAAGTCTCTGGTATCCATGGGTTGAAACATTAAATCCGGTGCTAGCGTTGACAAAACTTGCTGATACTTGCGGTCAGGCAATCAGACCAAAAATAATGCTCCGCAAAAAGCTT
>NZ_JAUPWM010000638.1:0-256 GCF_032436795.1 Streptomyces sp. P9(2023) | reverse complement strand
GCATTGCATGCACCCTGTCGACATCCTCGCGCGAGCGGGCGCGCCAGCAGTGATGATGCAGGCCAACCGTGCCCTGCTCGAAGCGCTTGCCGGTGTGTTCCGGCTTGGCGGCTTCGATGCCGAAGCCGGTGCGACCGCCGACGCAGTAAAACACGCCCGGGGCATCGGCGACGACACGCAGACCGAGAAACGGGAGAAGCCTGCCGTAGAACGCCCGCGCCTTGGCGAAGTCGCCGGTGCAGATGAAAGTGTGCGC
>NZ_JAUPWM010000637.1:0-256 GCF_032436795.1 Streptomyces sp. P9(2023) | reverse complement strand
GATGCGGGCGATGCATTCGGGGAAGGTAGTTTTGACAAAGGGCTCTATTTGACGATACCGCTTGATGCCTTTTTCTCCTTCTCAAGCCGCGACAGCACTATGCTACGCTGGCAACCTCTTACCCGAGACGGCGGTGCTCGCCTGGGGCGCCGCTACGAGCTGTATGAATTAACCCAAGAGCGTCAGATGGGACGTTACTGGGAGGAGTACCCGCAGATGTGGCGTTAACACGTCACCCCATCTTCAACGCTGTTGC
>NZ_JAUPWM010000636.1:0-256 GCF_032436795.1 Streptomyces sp. P9(2023) | reverse complement strand
CGGACAGGTTGCCCCCCGATTTCTGCTGGATGGTCATGACGATGCCGAAGAAGCTGACCTCCGCGGTCGGCATGCTCTCGAACATCTTCTTGCAGCCTTGCTCAAGTGTGATGCCGACCTTCAGGCCCTCGCACAGGCGATTGAATTCCATGCCGCAGGGATCGGGCACCTCGCGCGCCACGATGCGCAGCGCCTCGTTGGTCGGAAGGCCGGACTTCACCGAGCGCACGATCACGTCGATGGCGTTGGCGAATTC
>NZ_JAUPWM010000635.1:0-257 GCF_032436795.1 Streptomyces sp. P9(2023) | reverse complement strand
GGGGCGCGGGTTCTTTTGTCGATTTCAGCCGCGACACGGTACCCCCAGGTGGTCGCCAAAACGACCACATGGCGCTCACTTGTCTGTTCCGAAAACAACATTGTCCAACCGACACAATTTGATACATGGAGTCGGGGCGGGCCCGCCAGCTGGCGCCATCGCCCGGGTTGGCCAAATCTGTCGTCATCCGCACTTCCAGTCAGCTGCGGTTGTGGTTGGGTCCCTGCATGCCCTATCCTCTGCGCCGACGCCTGGGG
>NZ_JAUPWM010000634.1:0-257 GCF_032436795.1 Streptomyces sp. P9(2023) | reverse complement strand
CCTATCACATCGAGAAACAGAAAGGCCGTGTTGAAGCACGAACTTGCCATGTACTCAAGGCCTGCGAGTTGGAGGGTGACTTCTCTACGTGGAGCCGACTAAGCAGTATAGTCATGGTTGAAAATTACCGAGCCGCAAAAGGCTAAGCACCAGTGTTGGAGTACCGCTACTACATCAGTTCAGCTGACCTGACTCCGGAGAAAGCTGGAAATTATATTCGATACCACTGGGGCTTTGTGTCAATGCATTGGATTTTA
>NZ_JAUPWM010000633.1:0-257 GCF_032436795.1 Streptomyces sp. P9(2023) | reverse complement strand
AAAAAACGCTTGAAATCAGCGTTTTTTCTTTTTGCAAAATGCAGTATATTGCATTATATTTCAATTCAAACTCTACCTTTTTCTCTACCTTTTTTCGTAAGACATGTATTATAACTGATTAAGCTTTGTTTGCTGAATATAATTTAAATATTCTTGGTTCTTCCTTTAGCATCTTAATACCCATTATTAAAGGATTCTTAATTATTAGTAATATAACTTAGTATCACTAAAATTCTTCATGTTTCCAAAATTGGGGG
>NZ_JAUPWM010000632.1:0-257 GCF_032436795.1 Streptomyces sp. P9(2023) | reverse complement strand
GTTTACAGGCCGAAGCATCTTTAGATAAAGCCACTATTGAGCGTAAAAAATCAGAAAAAACATTAGACATAGCTCAAAGTGCGTTGACACAGATTCTGAACCAAACTCAGCCAGTCGCCCCCAGTGGTCAATTGTTTATTAATAAAAACCTCCCCCCGTTAACTGCTTTTATTGAGCAAACATTAGCCACCTACCCAGGTTTAGATCTCTTGAGTGCTAAAGAGAAACAAGCTAATAGCCTGATTAAGGCTGAAAAA
>NZ_JAUPWM010000631.1:0-257 GCF_032436795.1 Streptomyces sp. P9(2023) | reverse complement strand
AGCTTTGCCGCCGCACGCGTGTCCTCGTGGAAAGCGAGTCGCGGCTGCTCGAGGTGCTGAAGGAAGGCCGGCGGGCCGAGCTGGCCCTGCAGGAGAACGAACAACGCCTGCGGAAGCTGATCAACGGATTCAGCTCCTCCATTCTCGCCGGCCTGCTGATGCCGGATGGAACCCTGGTGGAAGTGAACCGCGCCGCCGTCGCGGCATTCGGCCTGAAGCGGGAAGATAATGTCGTCCATGCGCCTGCCGACAATATC
>NZ_JAUPWM010000630.1:0-257 GCF_032436795.1 Streptomyces sp. P9(2023) | reverse complement strand
ACGGGGTTGTTGTAGAGCAGGCACGAGAGTTTCGTCGCGCCGATCACGGCGCTGACGTGCGCCTTCATCTCGCGCCAATCCGACGTGTAGACGTAGGGCGGCAGCACCATGAGTCCCTCAGCGCCGGCTTCGGCCGCGGCCTTGGCCATCGCGACAGCCTCGACCGTGCTGAGCGACGCGATGACGAGAAAATCGCGGTGACGCGCACCTGCGTGCAAGCGCTCGCGGGCCGCGCGCCGACCGTTCTCGGCATCGCG
>NZ_JAUPWM010000135.1:0-523 GCF_032436795.1 Streptomyces sp. P9(2023) | reverse complement strand
TTCCGATCTTGCTCACCGAGGTGGCGGGTTGATGACTCAACCTGTCAGGATCACCGCCCACCTCGACAGCCTGTCCGTCGGACTCACGGAGACCCCGATGATGCTCGACGGGCCACTGTCGTGGGTGTGGTGGCAGTTGCAAGGATCGGGGAGGATTGCGCCCGGTCAGGCACCCGGCGATGCGGCGCTACCACTGGCGCGCTGGGTGGAGGCCGGGACCTGGGGGTGGTGCGTGTCCCGCGCCCACCCCCAGGTCGAGGCGCATACCGCGATCGAGTTGCGTCGCAAGCCCGCCACAGACGCGATGGCCCGCTACACCACGGACAAGCGCTTCCATCCGGGCCTCGGCCCCCACTCGGCGCGTGACGTGACGGTGGCCGCCGCGTGGGTGCCTCGGGTGTGGTGGGACGCAGACACCACTGACGTGGATGCCCTGCACGCCCTGCTGGTCGACGTGACACATCTGGGGGCGCATGCCGCCGTCGGATACGGGAGGGTGTCCGGGTGGAGCATCGAGGCGGGC
>NZ_JAUPWM010000629.1:0-257 GCF_032436795.1 Streptomyces sp. P9(2023) | reverse complement strand
AAAATGGGAAAATATTCCAGGAACAACTGGATGATTATCCTTCTGCTATTGAAGTGTATGAAGAATTGCTGAAACGTTTTCCGCGCGCCGCTGAAGCAGAAGAAGCAGGTTTTAACCTGATCCAGTGTTACCGTAAAACCAATAACCTCGCGGCAGCCGATTCATTACAAAATGTTTTCGCCAAAACTTTCGCAGACAGTAAGTTTTTGAATGCTGCTACATTCAATAAAAAGGATCCCGCAGAACTTACCTATGCC
>NZ_JAUPWM010000628.1:0-257 GCF_032436795.1 Streptomyces sp. P9(2023) | reverse complement strand
CCAGGTCGGGCACCGGCGTCACACGGGCCGGCGAATATGTGCTCACCCGAGGCCACCTGGCCATCCGTATAATGGATGATCGCCGGCCGTGGGAGGCCGTGGCCGCCGTCGGTGAACTGGTCCTTCTGACCATGGCGAGGCCACCCACCTCATACGCCCGGAACCCGGCCCCCTCGATCAATCGGGCAGTGAGGGCGTCGTGGACGGCCGGCAGGAGGAGCGGGCCGGGGCCGACCTGGAAGAAACTGCTGGCCGGC
>NZ_JAUPWM010000627.1:0-257 GCF_032436795.1 Streptomyces sp. P9(2023) | reverse complement strand
GAAGCGGGTTATAACGTCGCGCTACCAATTCCGCATTGACTTGCTGCCATAGCGGTTCCGGTATTTTGTTTGCCCGGCGATAGCCGCCAACCTGTGCGCCTTTAGCGGGCGGGCTGATTTTCACCAACGGCACGCCATTCTTTGCGACATAGTACCGGCTGGTTTTCTGCACGGGTTGACCACCGTGCAACAATTCGTCAGCGCGCCCGACTTTGACGCGTAGCATGAAATCGTAAGGATTGGTGCACAACATAAGA
>NZ_JAUPWM010000626.1:0-258 GCF_032436795.1 Streptomyces sp. P9(2023) | reverse complement strand
TGGTGTCTTTAATGAAATTAAAGCTACTTCTCAGCGCACTGTTTTTTCAAGCTTAGAAAGCATCTTTCCAAGCGGCTCAGCAAATTGTTCGTTTAATTTTGGCGAGTTCAATATTGAAATTTGCTCTACTGCCGAAAAGATTCGTTCTCTTTTATATTGGGTTTTTGCAATATTGACGCTGATATATTTGAGGCATTTATTCTATTCCACAATTTCAACTAAAGCTGGAACCATTTTATTTACCTGCGTTAGTTGAAA